>JANMXI010000001.1:0-3589 GCA_031394735.1 Pseudomonadota bacterium
CGAAAAGAATTTTCATTACTGCGTTGCCATCGAACATCGGATTGAACGGGTGCGTCATCTTCTTGAGATTTGGCGACAGGTGAAACTCCTTCTCGCCAGACCATTTCGGCTCGACCTCATGCCCGGAGTTTCCATCTATTGCGTTGTTCAGTTTTGCGGAGCCACTTCTCTTGGACGAGGCTCCGTGATCGAACCCGTTTTCCGCAAGGATAGAAGCGACTTAACGCAATGGTATTTGGTCGACTTGGCATTTGGACGACCGCCTTCCCACTACCGCCCAATGGGTGAACACTTAGCCTATTCCGGCGAAAGTCTCCTGTTCTTGAGTCGCCGAAACTTGAAAGTCATGTCCGCGGCGAAACGGAAGAGCCGATGATCAAACTGCACCATCAACCATGCCGCCGCGCGGCCCCAGATCGGGTACGGTCCGCCCCGCACGAATTTCCGATAGGTCTCTTTGGTGAGCGTGTTGCTCGATCGGAGATAGACAAAGAATGGAATGCTCCCCATTCTATGCGCCTGCCGGAACGCGTTGGCGGCTCGCACCCGAACGTCCGGTGGATACATGTCGCCGAGCATGTCGATCATTCGGCCCCAGCCGGAGAGCACGTCGAATGTCGATTCCCTCCAGGTGAAGGCACTTGCCGATCCACAGCGATTCAGGACGAGCGGCTCTGCGACGAGGTACACCGAGTGCCGAACGGCCAGGAACTCGAGGATCGTGCCCACGTGCGCGTACCACGTTCCCACGTACTTCTGGCGATCCACGGCGGCCCACAGGGACTTCTGTACTACACATGCGCCGATAAATGCCATGGACCATGCGTGCTCTGCCGCGAACTGCTCGGCCGACTCTTCCCGGTCAGCTTCCATCTGCAGTGACCGCTCCGAGAGCACCACCGTCAAAGATTCATCCACCGAGGCGTAGTTGACATAAACGAAGGGCCGCTCACGTGATCGCAGGACATCGAGGACCTTCGCAATCGCGTGCGGCAGGAGACGATCGTCCTCGCCCATGATCCAGGCGTGCCTGGCAGCGCAAAGGTCGACCGAATTCAAAATGTTGCCGTCCACCCCGAGGTTTTTCGTGTTGCGGTGCCAGTGCAGGCCCGGGTATTGCGCGGACACCTCAGCAATAACTGCTGCGTTGGTATCGTCGAGCGAGTCGTCCGCAACAAAGATCGGCACTTGGTGCGGAGCGGCAGAGCGCACCACGGACAGCAGGCAAAGCCGGAGTTGGTCCGGCCGCTTGTAGGTGGGAATGCACACGCCAAGGAGAGGCAGTTTCTCGCTTGACTCGGTCGCGTTGCTCATTTCTTCCTCTCGCTCGTTTTCACCATCAGTCTTGTCGGGTTCGCGGCCAGATGCGCGCAGTGTTGCCCGCGCCATTCCTGTGTTCAAGGTCGGCGTCATAACCGGGCCGATCCAAGATCCTGGAGGTATGCCTCAAGCCGAGATAGGTTGCGCTGCCAAGAGAAGCGATCGGCAACGAAGGTTGCACCGTCACGGGAGAGGCGATGCCAACTCTCACCACGGAGCAGCGCGGTCACACGCCCAGCAAAGGCGGCCGGCTCGTCCTCCACCCATAACTCATGGCCGGAACGACCTCCAATTCCGCTGTTGCCGGCGGTGGTCGTGACGACGGGCGTCCCGCAAGTCAACGCCTCAAGGATCTTGGTCTGTACGCCGAGCTTAAGTCGTACAGGGCAGATACTAACCACGGCGCGCCGAAGGTACGAGGACACATCGTCCACCCGCCCTGTAATGGCGACTCTCGCGCCAAACTTTGCGGCTGCATCGCAGATCCGCAGATCGGGATCGGCGCCCACAACCCACAGCTTCGCAGTTGGGATCTCCCGCAGTACCCTCGGGAACGAAGTCTCTAAGAAGTGCAAGATGCCGTCCACATTTGGCGGGTGATACATGTTGCCCGACACCACGACCATTCCCTCTACGCGGCTGTCGTAGGCCATGACATCAGAAGCCGCAGCCGGGGTAACGCCGTAACCGACCCAGCCGAGATTCTCGTGATTGCTCGCTTCCCGCATGTCCTTGGCGTCCTCTTCCGAGAGCAGGAGAACCTGGCCCATTTTGGGCAGAATCCGCCGCTCGTAGCGCTGCGTAAGCCACGCGATCGCCGCCAGCTTTACCTTCTCGCCACGCGTCCACACGGCAAGATCCATCATCCGCCGCAGCTTGATGGACGGCGGGTCCTCAATATTAACAATGGCCTTTGACAATCCAGCCGCAGGTAAGTACTGAATAGCATAGAACTCGTAGATGAGAACGGCGTCCCAAGGTTGCTGCTCCATCAATTCGGCCACCCTGCGGCGCATGGCGCGCGACTTGTGCACGGTCACCAATGGAGGCCTGCCGCAAAGCATGGACAGCGCTCCGCGGGCGCGGGCAAGGGGTTGCCACCCGGACTCCCAAGGTACGAACTCAACGTGTTCCGCGAACTCACCAATGTCACCGACGGGTTGCGAATTCCCCAGGCAGACAAGGTGGACCCGGTGCGACTTAGCGAGGTCCACAATCTGGTTATAGGCCACGATCGTCCCGCCAGTCCGTGGCGGAAATGGCGACCATGGGGTCACGATCAGCAAACGCACTCGTTCTACCTTCTTCTTCGCGTCCGACCGATTCAGATCTGGACGAACGTCTGGTCGGCGATGAGCGAGAACTGTTGCTCACTCACAGTCCGGAATTTCCGGCGCTGGTACCGATTCTCCGCGAACTCGAGACCACGCAGGCCGTCCAGAAATTCCGTCGCGAAGCAGGCTTCGTCAGCGAAAAACGCATTCACCCCGTTCCGATCGACCGTGACGAAGCGATAGCCGCGTCCACCAAGGAACTTTCTCCAGGCAGCGATCGAAACACCATAATAAAGTTGCGTCGAATGCGCCTTACTAAAGACAAAGTCGTCCCGGTACTTGACCGTGACGCTCCGCTCCGGTCCAAATACCGAGTTGTACTCGACAGCCAATATTTTGGGGCGGAACCCGCCGTCAAGTAGGGCCAGCGCGATGTAGTAGTCGTTGCCGTCGATGTCAAGCGAGAACACGTCCGGATCGTGGAACCAGGCTAATGCCTTCAATTCCGGTACAGTCTCTCGAGTCACAAATAGATTGTGGACCTCAGACCCGATGCTGTAGGCGGGGATATTGCGCATTGCCCGCTTAGCTAGCGCCGGGTCCCCCTCGACCATGAGCCCGCTATAGCATTCCGCAATCACGAGCCAAGCCGTGTTGTTCTGGAGCCCATCGGACGAGCCGATCTCGACGAAGTAGCGGTTGCTAGTCGCAAGCTGGCCCCGCAGTACGTCAAGGATTCCGTCCTCGCCGCTCTGGCTGAACCCAGAGAATTCCCAGGTAGAAGGTTGTGACAGATCCACACACCTCGCATTCATCATGGCAGCACCCTTAGCCAGCGCGATACCAATCCGCTGACGGTCCAAGTTATTCAACAAGATGTTTTTGAGTTTATTGATCATAAAGTTTCGGGCGCCCGCCCTCCGGACCAATGGTGAATTCTTGTCTCATCCTATGCACTTCTGCATAGCGCGCATGGACAACGTCACTATCGCGGT
>JANMXI010000002.1:0-65777 GCA_031394735.1 Pseudomonadota bacterium
ACCAGGCCTTTGAAAATCACCTGATTCCAATCGATCGCCGTGTCGCCGGGAGGAATGCCGAGCAGGGAGATGCTGCCACCGTTGTTCATGGTGCGCAGCATTTCACGCAGCGCCGCCGGATTGCCCGACATCTCGAAGCCGACATCGAAACCTTCCTCCATGTTCAGCTCCTTCATGGCCGCATCCAGTGAATCGCGGCTGATGTTCAGCGCGCGCGACGCGCCCATCTTGCGCGCCAGATCCAGCCGGTAGTCGTTCACGTCGGTGATGACGACGTGACGCGCGCCGCAATGTTTGGCAATCGCCACGGCCATGATGCCAATGGGGCCGGCGCCGGTGATCAGCACGTCCTCGCCCACGACATTAAACGCCAGCGCCGTGTGCGTGGCGTTGCCAAAGGCGTCGAGAAACGAGGCGACGTCGTCATCGATGGCGGCGGGTAGCTTGAAGACATTGGACGCCGGCAGGGTGAGATATTCAGCGAATGATCCGGCACGATTGACGCCCACACCCTGCGTGTTGCGGCACAGGTGGCGGCGGCCCGCGCGGCAGTTGCGGCAATGGCCACAGGTGATGTGACCTTCACCCGACACCCGGTCACCGCGCGCAAGGCCCCGCACTTCAACGCCCATGTCGACGATCTCACCGGAATATTCGTGCCCGACTGCCATCGGCACCGGCACGGTCTTCTGCGCCCAGGCGTCCCAGTTGAAGATGTGCATGTCGGTGCCGCAAATGGCGGAACGGTGCACTTTGATCAGCACATCGTTGTGGCCCACCGTGGGTTCTGGAACATCCTGCAGCCAGATGCCGGGTTCGGCTTTCGCCTTGACCAATGCTTTCATCGTACTTCCTGATTCAGAATTTGGAGATCGCGGGCCGCGGTCGCGAAGGCCGCGATGACCTTGTCCAATTGCTCGAGGCTGTGCGCGGCGTTCATCTGCGTGCGGATGCGCGCCTTGCCGCGCGGCACCACCGGAAAGGAAAACGCGATCACATACACACCGGCTTCCTGCAGGCGATCGGCCAGGGCGACGGCCACTCGCGCATCGCCGAGCATGATGGGAATGATGGGATGTTCGCCGGGCAGCAGGGTGAAGCCCGCAGCTTGCATAGCGGCGCGGAAATGCCGCGCATTGCGGTGCACGCGCTGGCGCAGATCGGCGGAATCCTCGATCAGGCCCAACACGCGCAAGGTCGTGGCAGCCACCACCGGTGCAAGCGTGTTCGAAAACAGATAGGGGCGCGAGCGCTGCCGCAGCCAGGCGACGATTTCCTTGCGCGCCGCGACGTAGCCGCCGCTGGCGCCTCCCAATGCTTTGCCCAGGGTGCCGGTGAGGATGTCGATGCGTCCAAGCACGCCGCAATGCTCGTGCGTACCGCGGCCTTTGTCGCCCATGAATCCGGTGGCATGCGAGTCATCCACCATGACCAGCGCCTGATAGCGGTCGGCCAGATCGCAGATGTCCTTCAGGCGCGCCAGCGACCCGTCCATCGAGAACACGCCGTCGGTGGCGATCAAGCGCACGCGCGCGTCCTGTGAGTCCTTCAGGCATTGTTCCAACTCGTTCAGGTCATTGTTGGCGTAGCGCAGACGTCGCGCTTTGCACAGGCGGATGCCGTCGATGATGCTGGCATGGTTCAGCGCATCGCTGATGACCGCGTCCTGCTCGTCAAGCAGGGTTTCGAACAACCCGCCGTTGGCATCGAAGCACGAGGAATACAGGATGGTGTCCTCCATTCCAAGGAAGGCACTGAGGCGCTCCTCCAATTCGCGATGCACCGACTGCGTACCGCAGATGAACCGTACCGAGGCCATGCCATAGCCGTAACGGTCGATGGCGCGGTGGGCTGCCTCGCGGATGTCGGGGTGATTGGCGAGGCCAAGATAGTTGTTGGCGCACAGATTGATCATTTCGCGGCCATCCGCCAGCCGCACCACCGGGCCCTGCGCCGAGGCGATGATGCGTTCACGCTTGAGCAGGCCCTCGGCTTCGAGTGCCTGTTCGTCACGGTGGAGTCGGTCGCGGAAGCTGTCTAACACTGGGAACCTCGTAGGGGCAGGAAGCGCGCCGGCTGCCCGCAGTGAACGTTGAGCGATTGTAGCGATTATACTGGGGTATGAGCGATGCAGATGAAACGGGCGAGCGCAATCGGCTGGACAAATGGTTGTGGTGCGCCCGATTTTACAAGACGCGTTCTGTGGCTGCGCAGGCCATTACCGGTGGCAAGGCCCATCTGAACGGCGAGCGGGTGAAGCCTGCGCATCTGGTGCGGGTGGGCGACACCATCAGCGTGGTTTTTCAAGGCGTGGCGGCGGACTTCAAGGTGCTGTCGCACCCAACGCGACGGGGCCCGGCCTGGATGCGTCAATCGCACTATGTCGAAACGCCGGCAAGCTTGGAGCGCCGCGAGCGTTTTCGTGAGCAACACCGGCTGGCTTCCTTGAGCCGGCCGCAATCCCAGGAAAAGCCCGACAAGCGCCAGCGCCGCGCCTTGCTCAAGTTGCAACGCGGCCAGGAATGAGGTTACGCGTATAATATTCGTAGCCGGCACAGACAACATAAAAACGGAAATACCACATGCATTCCAGCGATTTTCTGGTGAAGCAGGGCGAAGCCCTCAATACCCCCGTGGCGCGTGCGATCAATGCCGAGTACCTCGGCGATGAGACGCGCCTGGTTCGCCATTGCGCCACGATCGCGCGTCTGGACGCGGCCGATGCGCAGCTGGTGCGCGACAGCGCGCACGGTTTGGTCAATGACGTGCGCAGCGCGCGCAAGGCGCAATCCGGATTAGATGCTTTTTTGCGTGAATACGATCTGGGGTCAAAGGAAGGCGTGGTGCTGATGTGCCTGGCGGAAGCCTTGCTGCGCATTCCCGACTCGGTCACCGCCGACAAGCTCATCGCGGAAAAAATCAGCGAGGGCGATTGGGCCGGCCGCGTCGGCGACAGCCAGTCCTTGTTCGTGAATGCCTCCACCTGGGGTCTGATGCTGACCGGTCGCATCGTGCTGCCCGAAGAGGAACACACGCGGGATCCGGCCTCGTTCTTGTCGCGTCTGGTGGCGCGCATCGGCGAGCCGGTGGTGCGGACCGCGTTGCGACAGGCCATGCGGATTCTCGGCGCCCAATTCGTCATGGGTCGCAGCATCGAAGAGGCCATTCGCCGCGCACGCGATACCGACAACCGCGCGTATCGCCATTCCTTCGACATGCTGGGCGAGGGTGCGCTGACGCAAGCGGGCGCGGAAAAATACTTCATCGCCTACCGCCATGCCATCGAAGCGGTGGCGGCAGGGTATCCGGACAGCGCGGGCCCCGATCGCGCCAGCATCTCGGTGAAGCTGTCGGCATTGCATCCTCGCTATGAGCGTGCGCAGCGCGAGCGGGTTCATCGCGAGCTGACGCCGCGCATCATTCAACTGGCGGAGATTGCCGCGCAGCGCAGCGTCTCGCTGACCATCGATGCCGAGGAAAGCGAGCGTCTGGAGTTGTCGCTGGAGATCATTTCCGCGGTGATGCATGCGCGTCAATTGCATGGCTGGGAGGGCTTCGGATTGGCGATGCAGGCCTATCAGCGGCGCGCACTGGCCGTGGTCGACTGGCTGGACGAACTGACGCGGCAGACACGCCGGCGCTTAAACGTGCGGCTGGTCAAGGGTGCGTATTGGGACAGCGAGATCAAGCGCGGACAGGAGCGTGGCCTGGACGGCTATCCGGTGTTCACGCGCAAGGTCAACACCGACGTGTCGTACCTGGCCTGTGCGCGCAAGTTGTTTGCCTGTGACCCGAATCTGATCTATCCGCAATTCGCGACGCACAATGCACACACGGTGGCCTACGTACTGACGCTGGCAAAAAAATCGCCGGCGCGTGCGTTTGAATTTCAACGCCTGCACGGCATGGGTGAGGAGCTGTACGCCCAGATCGTCGAAGGCAGCGCGCGACGCGCTCCCTGCCGCGTGTATGCGCCGGTCGGCTCGCACGAGGAACTGCTGCCGTATCTGGTGCGTCGCTTGCTGGAGAACGGCGCCAACACCTCCTTCGTCAATCGCATCGTCGATGAGCGCCTGCCCGCCGCTGAAGTGGCGAAGGACCCTATCGACGAAGTGGACAAGCTGACGCAGGTGCCGCATCCGCGCATCGTGGCGCCACGCGATATGTTCGGACTGGAGCGCGCGAACTCGCACGGCCTTAATCTGGCGGATCCGCAGGTGTTGGAGAATTTTCGCGCCGAGGCGGGGGAGGCAATCGAACGCCGGTACTCGGCTGCGCCTCTGATCGCGCGCCGTCGGTCGTCGGGCGAGTCGCGAACCCAGGCCAATCCGGCCAACTCAGCCGATACCGTCGGCAGCGTGTCGGATGCGAATGACAAGGACGTGGCGGCAGCCTTGAATAACGCGGCTGCCTCGCAACCCAATTGGGATGCCACCGATGCATCCGTACGAGCCGCCGCTCTGCACAAGGCGGCTGATGGATTTGAAGCGCGGCACGCCGAACTCATGACGCTGTGCATGCGCGAGGCCGGCAAGACCGTCAACGATGCGCTCGCCGAAGTGCGTGAGGCCGTGGACTTTCTGCGCTATTACGCGGTCGGCGCGCAGGGTGCGTTTGGCGCGCGTACCGTTCTTCCCGGTCCCACCGGCGAAAGCAATGAATTGGCGCTGCATGGTCGCGGCGTATTCGCCTGCATCAGTCCGTGGAATTTCCCGCTCGCGATTTTCACCGGTCAAGTGTCGGCCGCGCTGGCCGCCGGCAATGCCGTCATCGCCAAGCCTGCGGAACAGACGCCGCTGATCGCACAGCTCGCAGTGCAGATCCTGCATGACAGCGGCATTCCGCCCGAGGTTCTGTCGTTGCTGCCGGGCGACGGCGCCAGCGTCGGCAAGGTGTTGCTGGCGGATGAGCGCATCGCTGGCGTCGCGTTCACCGGGTCGAATCAAACCGCGCAGATCATCAACCGGCAGTTGGCTGCTCGATCGGGCGCCATTGCTGCCTTGATTGCGGAAACGGGCGGACAGAACGCCATGCTCGTCGACAGTTCCGCGCTGCCCGAGCAGGTGGTGCTGGACGCGGTGGGGTCGGCATTCAACAGCGCAGGTCAACGATGTTCGGCCTTGCGTGTCCTGCTGGTGCAGGAGGATATCGCCGAGCGCGTCATCGAACTGCTGCGCGGCTACATGGACGAATTGATCGTCGGCGATCCGGCCTTATTGTCCACCGATGTGGGCCCGGTGATCGATGCCGATGCGCGCAGCATGCTCGAGGCTCACCTCAAGCGCATGCAGGGCATTGCGCGCTGGGTACACCGCACGCCGATCCAAAAGAGCGTGGCGCAGAATGGGTTTTTCTTTGCACCCGCTGCGGTCGAGATCGACTCGCTGTCAGCATTGCAGGGCGAGGTCTTCGGACCCGTGATGCATGTGCTGCGCTATCGCGCACGAGATCTGGACCAGGTCATCGATTCGGTCAATGCGTTGGGGTTCGGTTTGACCCTGGGCGTCCACACCCGCGTGGAGTCCACCGCGCGGCGCATCGCCGAACGAGCCCGGGTCGGGAACGTGTACGTCAATCGCAATATGGTGGGCGCCGTGGTCGGCGTGCAGCCTTTCGGCGGTTGCGGCCTGTCCGGCACGGGACCCAAGGCCGGCGGCCCGCACTACCTCGCGCGCTTTGCCACCGAGCGCACGATCACGATCAACACGGCGGCGGTGGGCGGCAACACCAGCTTGCTGGCGATGGAGTCGACCTGAGCCGCACCGGCTAGGGTTTGAAGGCAAGGATACCGTCGCCGTGGATGCGTGCGTTAAATCCGGCGCGTCCCAAACGGCCCAGCACTTCGCTCGGTACATCGCGCTTGCTGGTGAGTTTGTTGGGCGAGCCGGTGTAGTGGAACAGCCGGCCGCGCGGTTTGAGCACGCGCAACAGCTGATCGTAGAAGCTCTGTGAATACAGGTCGCCCGCTATGCCGAAGCGCGGCGGGTCATGCAATGCGGCGTCATAGGACGCGGCCGGCATTTGTTCGATGTGCCGGAGAATGTCCCCCTGCGTCAGCGCAAGACGCTCTTCTGGCGGCGGCGACCAGGGGTTCAGTCCGCGCAGCCAGATCACGTCGGGATTCTTTTCAAACGAGGCGACCTGTGCTGCGCCCTGGTTTAAACAAGCGGCCGCGAAATAGCCCAGACCCCCACAGGTGTCGAGCACGGATTTGCCACGCGGTTGAATGAGCGCCACCTTGGCAACGGCATCGGCATAGGGCGACAGATGCAAGGTCGGCAGCATCTTGATGCCGTCGATCTCAAACGTCGGCGGTCCCCAGTCGGTGGGAACCAGCTTAATCAACGACCCGGAGAATCTCGCCACCGGTTGAAAGTTTGCGCCATCCCAATGATAGACCGTGCGCTCCTTGCATTTCTCCGGGTAGGGATACGCCTGGTCTGCCCAGGTCCAATCGGACTCGCCGGGTTCCACAGTGGTGATGGTGCGCTGCAAGTCCACTGAACAGCTCAGCCATTTCTGTCCCTGTGCATGCGCGGCTCGCATCGCCGACATCACGGGCAGCGTCAGCAGCGGGTGTGCCCGGCCAAGCTCGGGCTCGACCGTGTGGCTGACATCGATGAGCGTCATAGGCGGTGCGCGGATTAGTCGTCCGCTTGTTTCTCCGGATCATCCAATTCGCAGGTGAGGGCAGAGCGCGGGCTCAGCGCATTCCAATGCGTGTCCGGCCACTGCGTCATCGCGACCCCGGCGGTGGGGAGTTCGCGCGTGCGAGGCGGATGGCAAAACCCGCTTGCCAAGGCGCTTAAACCCGGATTGTGTCCGCAGATCAGAATGTGCTGAGTGGATGCGCTCTGCCGGCTCACCAGCTGCCAGATGGTTTCCGCTGTGGCCAGATACAGTTCGCGCACACAATGCACCTGCGTCTCTTCCAGTTCGCAGGCGGAAGCTACGATTTGAGCGGTGGCCCAGGTGCGTTCGGCGGGACTGACCAGGATAAGGTCGGGAATCCATTCACGCTGCACCAGTCGCTGTGCCATCTCTTGAACTTCGGCGCTGCCGCGCTTGGTGAGCGGCCGCTCGAAGTCCTCCGGCCAAAGGTCCGGGGACTCGGCATGGCCGTGGCGCAACAAGGTCAGTCGGCGAGCACCCAAACGCGTCCATCCTCGATCTTGGTTTCAAATACACGCACCGGTTCGTAGGCGGGCGGCGTGAGCGCCTCGCCGGTCCGCAGGCAGAAGCGTGCGCCGTGCCGCGGGCAGATGATCTGCCGGCCCTCGATGCCACCGCCGGTCAGGGCTTCGCCATCGTGCGTGCACACATCTTCAATCGCATACAGCAGACCGTCGCTGCGGATCACCGCAATGATATGCGAACCTGAGGCAACTGACACCGACTGGCCCTCGCCGATTTCGTTGGCTGCCGCCGCGTTGATCCACTGCATCGTCAGTGGATCCTACATCATGCCGGTCTGAAGCCGTGCGGCCTCCGACATCATGGTTTGATTCCACGGCGGATCGAAAATCAGCTCCACGTCCGCATGCGCGACGGTGGGCACGATCTCGACTTTTTCACGCACGTCCTGCACCAGCACCTCTCCCATGCCGCAGCCTGGAGCAGTGAGTGTCATCTTGATGATGACGTTGCGCGAATTATCCGGATTCTTCACCACATCGCATTCGTAGATCAAACCCAGATCCACGACGTTGATCGGAATTTCCGGATCGAAACAGGTCTTCAACTGGTTCCACACCACCTGTTTGATGTCATCCTCCGACGCATCGGGAAGGACCTCGGGCGCCTTGGCCATTTCCTTGCCGATGGCGTCCGCGTCCTTGCCTGCGATACGGAACAGATTGCCGTCGATGTAGACCGTGAAACTGCCGCCCAGGGCCTGCGTGATATAGCCGACCGCGCCGATTTTCAGATTGACTTCGACGCCGGCGGGAATGGCCACCGCCTTGACGGCGCGCTGGACGACGATCGGCTCATTTTCATGTGAATGCATGCTGATTATTCCGTTGAAATCGGTGCCGGCGGTGTCGCGCCTGCCTTTAAGGCGGACACCAGGGTGTGCCAGCACAGGCTTGCGCATTTGACGCGTGCGGGAAATTCGCGCACGCCGGACAAGGCGGCGAGCTTACCCAGGTCGTCAGCGATGGGCGCTGCGTCGTCGGTGAGCAATTCGTGCACCCGCTCGAACAGATGCGTCGCTTCGGTGCGAGTCCTGCCCTTGATGGCTTCGGTCATAAGGGAGGCCGATGCGGTGGAGATGGCGCAGCCCTTGCCTTCGAATCTTACGTCGGCAATGTTGTCGCCGTCGAAGCGCAGGCGCAACGTCAGCCGATCCCCACACAGCGGATTGAACCCCTCGACGCAAGCATCGCACCGGTCGAGTGGGCCGAAATTGCGCGGCTTGCGGTTGTGATCCAGGATCACGTCGCGATACAGGTCGGCTAATTCCATGCAGCATCCTTCATGCGAACAGACGCCGCGCGGCTTCGACGGCTGCCACCAACCGGTCGATCTCCTCGAAGGTGTTGTAGAACGCAAACGACGCGCGCGCCGTGGCGGGCACATCGAAAAATTCCATCACCGGCATCGCGCAATGATGTCCGGTGCGGATGGCAATGCCTTGTTCATCCAGAATCGTGCCCAGGTCATGCGGATGCACGCCCTCGACCACAAAGGAAACGACGCTGACTTTGTGCCGTGCCGTGCCGATCAGACGAACGGCGGGCAGGGCGCTCAATTTCTCGGTGGCGCTGGCCAGTAAGGCGGCTTCATGAGCATGCGCGGCGGCGAGGTCCATCGCTGCGAGGTAATCCACGGCCGCGCCCAATCCGACAGCACCTTCGATATTCGGGGTGCCGGCTTCAAACTTGTAGGGCAGCGCGTTGTAGGTCGTCTTCGTGAAACTCACGGTGAGGATCATGTCGCCGCCGCCTTGCCAGGGAGGCATCGACTCCAGCAGCGCCTCGCGGCCGTACAGGACGCCGATGCCGGTGGGGCCGAACATCTTGTGCCCGGAGAAGGCGTAAAAGTCGCAGCCCAAGGCGCGCACGTCGACACTCAAGTGCGGAATTGCCTGCGCGCCGTCGATGACCGTGACGATGCCACGCGCCTTGGCGCTCGCGATCAGGGCCTCCACGGGCAGCAAGGTGCCTAGTGCATTGGAGGCATGCGCGCAGGCGAGGATGCGCGTGCGCGGGCCCATGGCCGCCTCAACCGTTTTGACATGCACCTCCCCGTCCAGATCGATCGGCGCGACCACCAGCTTGGCGCCGGTCTGTTCGCACAGCAACTGCCACGGGACGATGTTGGCGTGGTGTTCAAGCCCGGTGATCAACACCTCATCGCCGGCCACCAGCCGCGGCCGCGCATAGCTTTGCGCAATCAGGTTGATCGCCTCGGTGGTGCCACGCACGAAAATGACTTCGCGGATGGACGCGGCATTGATGAACTTGACCAGGCGCTCGCGTGCGGACTCGAACAGCGCAGTGGCTTCCTGACTCAAGGCATGCACGCCGCGGTGCACGTTGGCATGGTGCCGGCGTTGATAGTCCTGCAGTGCCTGCATCACGCGTTCGGGTCGTTGCGAGGAGGCAGCGTTGTCGAGGTAGGTCAGCGGTCGGCCGTTGACCTGCCGTGACAGGATGGGGAAATCGCGTCGGACCGCATCCACGTTGAATGCATGCGCTCGCGCCAGTTTGACCATGGAGTTCATCGGAATTGCCGCAATAGTTGTGAATCGGGAAGTTGCGCGATCAGCTGCGATTCCACCGCGGTACGAACGGCGGGAAGCGACATGTCGGTGAGCGCGTCGGCGAGAAAGGCGAACACCAGCAGGCTCTGTGCGGCATTCCTGTCGAGTCCGCGGGACAGCATGTAGAACAGCATGTCCGGGTCGAGTCGGCCGGTGGTGGCGCCATGGGCGCATTTGACGTCGTCCGCATTGATCTCCAGCTGCGGCCGCGAATCGATCTCTGCGGTCGGCGACAGCAGCAGCCCGCGGCATGACTGCAGCGAGTCCGCCTTCTGTGCGCCCTTGTTCACCACCACTTTGCTGTTGAAGATGGCGCGGCTGCGGCCGCTGGCGATGATGCGCGCGGTCTGGCGGCTTTGAGTGTGCGGTGCGGCGTGCCGGACGATGTTGACGCAATCCGTGTGTCGCGAATCATGGCCGGTCAACAGCGAATAGCTGTCGAGCATTGCGCCGGCTGCGTCCAAATTGGCGGTCAGGCCCGTGCGGACGAAGCCGCCGCTGAGGACCACCGTGTGCTGGCGCAAATGGCTGTGTGATGCGGCATGGACCTGCAGGAGATCCGTATGCGTCGCCGACGCCGACCCTGAGAACACCCGAAAATGCTCCAGCCGGCCGGTCTCCTTCAAGGCGATGCTGGTGACCGAGTTGCTCAGAAAAGCGTGTGGGCCTTCCGACAGATGGTGTTCGATGAGGATCGCCGACGCCCCGCGGTCGACCTCGATGATGACGCGCGGCTGCACCATGTCCTGGGCTTCGGCCGCCGAACCGGTGGCCATCGCATGCACGATCAGCAGTGGCACGGGACAGTCGCCTTTGATCCGGATGTGCAGGCCATCGTCGAACAAAGCCGTGTTAAGCAAGGCCCAGCGCTGTGGCTCGGCGTCGTCGAGCGCGGGCAGCAAGGCGGCCAGGCGCTGCGGGTCGGTCTGCTCCATCGAGCGCAGGGAGGTAACGTGCATGCCGGCCGGCGCCGTGAGCGCGCCGAGGGGCGCCACCCCGTTGAGCAGTTGAATTTGCGGCCAGGCGCCGAGACCGTCGAGCCACGACGCGGGCGCGGCGGTGTCGAGGACCGTTGCCGGCATCGTCGGCGTTTGAAACTTGCGCGCACTCAAGGCGCGCAGATTGCTGTAATGCCAGCTTTCATCGCGCAAGGTTGGCAGACCGAGGCGCTCGAAACGCTCCATCGCCGCCTGTCGCAGCGCGCGCATCGGTCCATCGACGTCGGGCCAGCGCGCGCTACGCTCCTGCCACGCGCGCGCGAACGACTGCAACGCCGTCGACGGCGCAGTAAGCGCAGCCGGTGTGCGCGACACGTTCGCGCTGACAGCGCTCATGCGACGCGCGCCTCCTGCTTGACCCAGTCGTAGCCGCGCTTCTCCAATTCCAGCGCCAGGGACTTATCGCCCGACTTGAGAATCTTGCCGCCGGAGAGCACGTGAACCCGGTCCGGTACGATGTAGTCGAGCAGTCGCTGGTAATGCGTCACCAGCACGATGGCACGCTGCTCGCTGCGCATGCTGTTGACGCCGGCCGCGACGATTTTCAGCGCATCGATATCCAGCCCTGAGTCGGTTTCATCCAGAATGGCCAGCTTCGGTTCGAGCACCAGCATCTGCAAGATCTCGTTGCGCTTTTTCTCGCCGCCGGAAAATCCCTGGTTCACACCGCGGCTTAAGAATGCTTCGCTCATTTGCATGAGCTTCATTTTCTCCTTCACCAGGGTGAGAAATTCGTAGGCATCGACCTCCTGCTCGCCGGCTGCCTTCCGTTTGGCGTTGAGCGCCGCTTTCAGCAGGTACACGTTGTTCACGCCGGGAATTTCCACCGGATATTGAAAACCAAGAAAAATGCCTGCGCGGGCCCGCTCTTCGACCGGCAAGGCGAGCAAATCGTGGCCCTCGAAGCTGACGCTGCCGCCGGTGACCACGTAGTCCTCGCGTCCGGCCAGAACCTGCGCCAGCGTGCTCTTGCCCGAGCCATTGGGTCCCATGATGGCGTGCACCTCGCCGGCCTTCACCGCAAGATTCAGGCCCGTCAGAATTTTCTTCTCGCCGATACGAGCGCTCAGGTTGTCGATTCTCAGCAGCATGCGTTCCTCGTCATCTTAAGTCGTCAACCGACGGCGCCTTCCAGGCTCACCGCCAACAAGTTCTGCGCCTCCACGGCGAATTCCATCGGCAATTCCTTGAACACGACCTTGCAGAAGCCGCTGACGATCATGTTCACCGCGTCCTCTTCGGAGATGCCGCGCTGCAGACAATAGAAGAGCTGGTCTTCACCGATCTTCGACGTGCTGGCTTCGTGTTCGACAGTTGCCGAATCGTTCTTGACTTCCATATAGGGAAAAGTGTGCGCGCCGCACTGATCGCCGATGAGCAGCGAATCGCATTGCGTGAAATTGCGGGCGCCCGCTGCGCTCGGCAGGATCTTCACCAGTCCGCGATAGGTGTTCTGCGCCTTGCCCGCCGAAATCCCCTTCGACACGATGGTGCTCTTGGTGTTGCGGCCGATATGAATCATCTTGGTGCCGGTATCGGCCTGCTGGTAGTGGTTGGCGAGCGCGACCGAATAAAACTCACCGATCGAGTTGTCGCCCTTGAGCACGCAACTCGGGTACTTCCAGGTGATGGCCGAGCCCGTCTCGACCTGGGTCCACGAAATCTTGGCATTGCGGCCGCGGCACTCGCCGCGCTTGGTGACGAAATTGTAGATGCCGCCGATGCCGTTCTCATCGCCCGGATACCAGTTCTGCACGGTGGAATATTTGATCTGCGCATCGTCCAGCGCGATCAGTTCCACGACTGCGGCATGCAATTGATTTTCATCGCGCATCGGCGCGGTGCAGCCTTCCAGATAGCTCACCACGGCGCCTTCGTCGGCGATGAGAAGCGTGCGCTCGAACTGACCGGTCTTGGCGGCGTTGATGCGAAAGTAGGTTGACAGTTCCATCGGGCAGCGCACGCCCTTGGGGACATAGACGAAGGAGCCATCGGAGAACACGGCAGAATTCAGCGCCGCGAAGAAATTGTCCGCCGGCGGCACGACGCTGCCCAGGTATTGCTCGATCAATGCCGGGTGGTTGTGCACGCCTTCCGAGAAGGAACAGAAGATGACGCCGGCCTTGGAGAGCTTGTCCTTGAAGGTGGTCGCCACCGACACGCTGTCGAATACGGCATCGACAGCGACGCCGGCGAGGGCGGCGCGTTCGTGCAGCGGTATCCCCAACTTGGCGTAAGTTGCCAGGAGCTTCGGATCGACGTCCTCGAGACTCTTGGGCGCGTCTTTAGGCGCGCGCGGGGCGGAGTAATAGGAAATGTCCTGGTAGTCGATCGGCTTGTAGCGCACATGCGCCCACGACGGTTCCTTCATGGTCTGCCAATGACGGAAGGATTTCAGGCGCCACTCGCGCAGAAAGTCCGGCTCCTTCTTGATACGGGAAATGGCCACGACCACGTCCTCGTCCAAGCCCGGCGGCAGACTGTCGGCCTCGATGTCGGTGACGAAGCCGTGCCGGTATTTTTGACCGACGAGGGCTTCCATATCTTGAGATTTGGTTGACACTAATTTTCCTTCAGGCTCGGCCCAGACGCATGTCCGAGGCAAGATCTGCAACCCGCAACGCCGCTGAATCCAGGCCCGCCAGCTGCCGCAGGGTCACGTCTTCCAGTGCTCGGCGGATGGCGCCGTTGACTCGCTGCCAGGCACTGCCCACGCGACAGGAGTGTTCAATGCCGCAGCGGCTCACTGCGCTGCTGCATTCGGTGATGGCGATCGGACCTTCAAAAATGTCCAGTATCTGCGCGGCGGTGATGGCATCGGGATCTCGCGCCAGGCGATAACCGCCATGCGAACCGCGGGAAGAGACCACCATGCCGGCGCGTTGCAGTTCTTTGAGCACTTTGCTGACTGTAGGGCCGCTCAAGCGTGTGCGCTCGGCCAGTTCGGTTGCCGCGCGATGACGCGTGGGATCCTGTGCCAGACTGGCAAGAACCACCGTTGCATAGTCCGTTAATTTTCCGATTCGCAGCATAAAGTACCGCCTTTGATGCCGATGCTCTTCATTCAGGACGATTTTAGTCCTATTTGATCTTTACTGCCAACCCTTGAGCGAAAAATGGCCTTGATTTTGCTATGATTCGCGTTGCTTTCGGGGGTCGGTCAAACAAACGCGAGAAGGTAGCAATGAATCGAAAAGAAATTGAAACGAACGCGATTGCCATGGTGGCCAAGGGTAAGGGGATTTTGGCCGCGGATGAGAGCAGCGGCACCTGTAAAAAGCGCTTTGACGCCTTGAAGATCGAATGCACGGAAGAAACCCGCCGCGTCTATCGCAACATGCTGCTGACGGCAGCCGGTTCCGACCAATACGTCAGCGGCGTCATCCTCTATGACGAAACGATCCGTCAGAAAGCCAACGATGGCACTGCGTTCCCGGCTTATCTTGCCAAACACGGCGTGCTACCCGGCATCAAAGTCGACACCGGCACGAAAGCGTTGACCGGATTTTCCGGTGAAACAATCACCGAAGGCTTGGACGGACTGCGTGAGCGTCTGGCCGAGTATTACAAGATGGGCGCCAAGTTCGCCAAGTGGCGGGCGGTCATCGACATTGGTGCGGGCATTCCCAGCGCCTATGCCATCGAAGCCAATGCGGCAGCGTTGGCGCGATACGCGGCGCTGTGCCAGGAAGCCAGCATCGTTCCCATTGTGGAGCCCGAAGTGCTGATGGACGGCGATCACACGATCGAGCGCTGCGAAGAAGTGACCAACACGGTGCTCGACCGCGTGTTCAGCCATTTGTATGCCGCGCGCATCCATCTGGAAGGCATCGTGTTGAAACCCAACATGGTCATTGCCGGCAAGAAGTGTGCGCAGAAGGCGAGTGCAGCGCAGGTCGCTGAAGCGACGCTGCGCACCTTGAAGCGCCATGTGCCGTCCGCGGTGCCCGGCATCGCCTTCCTGTCGGGTGGTCAGTCACCCACGCAGGCTACTGAGCATCTGAGCTTGATGAATGCGGCGGGTCCGTTGCCGTGGGCGCTGACCTTCAGTTACGGCCGAGCCTTGCAGGAGACCGCGCTCAACGCCTGGGCGGGCAAAGCGGACAACATTGCCGGTGCGCAGAGTGCTTATCTGAAGCGCGTCAAACTGAACGGTTTGGCCGCGGTCGGCAAGTACAGTGCTTCGATGGAAAGCGCCGCTTAAGGTTGGGTACGATCGAACCCATCATCCAAATTCGCGGCCTTGACTATGCAGTCAACGGCCGCGATATTTTCAAAAATCTGGACATCGACGTCCCCCGCGGCAAAGTAACGGCCGTCATGGGTCCGAGCGGTACGGGCAAGACGACGTTGCTGCGGTTGATCACCGGGCAATTGTTCGCCGATCGCGGCACCGTGGTGGTCGATGGCCAGGACATCAAAACCCTGACGGCGGATGACATCTTCCTGTTGCGACGGCGGATGGGCATGTTGTTCCAGAACGGCGCGTTGCTGACCGACATCGACGTGTTTGAAAACGTCGCCTTTCCGCTGCGTGAGCACACCCGGCTTCCAGAGCGCCTGCTGCGCCAGCTGGTGCTGATGAAACTGCAGGCCGTGGGCTTGCGCGGTGCGGCGGAGTTGATGCCGGCGGAATTGTCGGGCGGCATGGGCCGTCGTGTGGCGTTGGCGCGTGCCATCGTCATGGACCCGCAAATATTAATTTACGACGAACCCTTCGTCGGGTTGGATCCGATTTCAATGGGCGTTGTCCTACGTCTGATCCGTCGTCTCAACGACGTCATGGGGTTGACCAGCATCGTGGTGTCACACGACGTGAAGGA
Source organism: Pseudomonadota bacterium (assembly GCA_031394735.1). Classification (GTDB taxonomy): domain Bacteria; phylum Pseudomonadota; class Gammaproteobacteria; order Steroidobacterales; family Steroidobacteraceae; genus TMP-86. The sequence goes on from JANMXI010000002.1 coordinate 15,588, forward strand.
AATTTCAGCGGTTGCGGATTTGACGTACCTGCTTTCCGGGGGCGGTGTCGTGGCCAGCGGAACACCGCAGGAATTGCATGACAACCCGTCCGAGATCGTGCACCAGTTCATGGGTGGGCTCGCGGATGGTCCGGTTCCGTTCCATTATCCTGCGCCGGATTACTTTAACTCACTGCTATCGCGTGAGCGGGGCCTGTGAAAATATTCGGTGATTTGTGGGCGAGTCTGCTGCTCGCCCTGAGTAATCTCGGCGCGCAGTGCCGCTTCCTGCTCGTCCTGTTGTGGCGCACGCCGCAGGCCTTGCTGCGCTTCCGGCTGATCTCAGACCAGATCTACAACTCCGGCGCATTGTCGCTGGTCATCATCATGCTCTCCGGCTTGTTCGTCGGCATGGTGCTGGCCCTGCAGGGCTTCACGCTGTTGCAACGCTTCGGCTCGGAGTCGGCGCTCGGAACGGCGGCGGCGCTCGGGCTGGTGAAGGAACTGGGCCCGGTCATCACCTCGCTGTTGTTTGCGGGACGCGCCGGCACGGCGCTGGCCTCTGAAATCGGCTTGATGCGCGCCACAGATCAGCTCTCGGCCATGGAAATGATGGCCGTGGATCCGATCCGGCGTGTGGTCGTGCCGCGCTTTATCGGTGGCATCATCGCCATGCCGCTGCTGGCCGTGGTGTTCAGCATGATCGGCATCTTCGGAGCGCAACTCGTCGGCGTTCAGATCATGGGAGTCGATGCGGGCAGCTTCTGGTCGCAGATGCGCGCGGCGGTGGAACTGAGCGACATTACCGAGGGCATCGTCAAGAGTCTCGCGTTCGGCGTCGCCTGCAGCCTGATTGCAGTCTATGAGGGCTATCACGCCGTGCCCACTGCGGAGGGCGTGGGGCGAGCCACCACGCGCACCGTCGTGACCTCGGCCGTGGTGACATTGTTTTTAGATTATCTGCTGACCGCAGTGTTTTTGTGAAAGGAACCCATCATGCGTAAATCTCGAACCACCGATCTGGGCACAGGCTTGTTTGTGCTGCTGGGGTTTGCCGCGTTTTTCTTTCTCACGACGCAGACCACCAGCAAGGGATTGTCCTTCACCAGCAAGCCGCACTACGATGTCATCGCCAAGTTCGACAATGTCGGCGACCTGAAGGTGGGCGCACCGATTTCGATGGCAGGCGTGGAAATCGGCCGCGTCGCGACCATCGACTTCGACTCGCAGGAATACAAGGCCGTGGTCACCATGCGGCTGAACGCCAAATTCAACAAAATCCCCACTGACAGCGATGCGAGCATTTACACACAGGGGCTGCTGGGCGGGAAATTCATCGGCGTTACGCCGGGTGGCGCTGAAACTTATTTCAAGGATAAGGATCAAATTGAATTCACGCAGTCAGCTTTTCAGCTGGAGAATTTGATCGGTCAATTTATGGCAAATTTCGGCAAGAATTCCGGCGGCAAGAGTTCGGATTCGGCGCCCGCCGCTACGGAGAAATCGAAGTGAATGTAAAAAAGATCTGCATGACAGTGGCGATGCTGGTGGCATTCAGCGCAGGTACAGGTGACGCTGCTGCTGTTGCGGCCGATGCCTCGACAACGGGCCCGCAGGAGCTGGTGGAAACCTCCGCCAAGAAAATGCTCACCGAACTGGACGCCAACCGCGCCATGTACCGGAAGGACTCCGCCAAGCTGGACAATCTCGTGGCAACCGTGCTGCTGCCATATTTCGACAGCGAATACGCGGCCCGATTGGTGCTGGGGCAGCATTGGCGCACCGCCACCGAGGAGCAACGCAAGCGCTTCGTCGATGCGTTCTATCACTCGCTGCTGCACAACTACGGATCGGCGCTGGTCGATTTCACCGCCGACCGCATGACCATGGTGCCTTTTCACGGCGATGCCAACGGTACGTCGGCGACGGTACGGACCGAGATCAAGCGGGAAAACGGCACCAAGGTGCCGGTGAACTATTCGATGCGCAAATCGGAGGCCGGTTGGAAGGCCTGGGACGTCACCATCGAAGGCATTTCCTACGTCAAGAGTTTTCGCACGGACTTGGGTTCCGAGGTGCAGCAGAAGGGACTGGATTCAGTCATTCAGCGGCTCGAAGCCGAGGCCAAGGCCCCGGCCAAGTAACCCGTGACCCTTAACTTCAAGTCGCCGGTGTTCGAGGTGCTGGGGCAGGGGCGGGCGGCCGTCTCTGGGACACTGAGCTTTGCCACTGCAGGCGAACTGCTGGCACACGGCGCTGAGACCATCAGTTCCGGAGAGGCGCACAACATCGATCTTGCGGGCGTCAATGGCACGGACAGTGCCGGGCTCGCGCTGCTGATCGAATGGCTGAGCCTCGCGCAGTGCTCAGGCCAAGCCTTGCGCTACGAGAACATTCCCAACCAGCTGCAGCAATTGGCCAAGCTCAGTGAAGTGGACGAATTACTGAGCGGAACCGCGCCCGCCTGAGGTTGCAAAGGCGCCGGCACAGCGTCGATACGACACTGTGCCAACGCGCTACTTTGGTTTCGCGTCGCTGCTGTCTGAAGCCGGGTCCGGTTGCGCATCCGGATCCTCGAGGGGCTGCTCGTCGCTGACCTTGCCGTCACTCACCTTGTAGGCGCGATTCTGCAGATACGCATCGCGCATGAAGGCATAGGGATCAAAAGCCTTCGCCAATGTCGGCTCCAGCGGCAGCAATTCATAGCGCTTATGCACCTTGTCCAACACCCAATAGCCCCAATGAGCTTCCGGGTTGGCGTAGGTGGAGGGATTGGTGAACGCGTCGACGCCCTTAGCAGGTGCGTCGCGAAGATTGGACGGACCCAGGAGCGGCAGGACCAAGTAGGCGCCGCTGGGGAAACCCCATGCGCCCAGTGTCTGGCCAAAATCTTCCTCGTTATGATCGATGCCCGCTCGGGTGGCCGGATCGAACAGTCCACCAATGCCTAAGGTGGTGTTCAGCAGAAATCGGCCGGTGTCGGACCACGCCGCGCGCATTTTACCTTGCAGCATGTCGTTGATCAGCGTGCCGGGCATTTCAAGATTGGCAATGAAATTGCCGATGCCGGTACGTACCGGTTGAGGCGTGATAGCGCGATAGCCTTTGGCGACCGGCTTGGCGACGCCGCGATCCAACGCATCGTTGAACTTGTAAACTCCGCGGTTGAACTTTTCGTACGGGTCCTGCGGTGAATGGGTCAGCACGGCCGGGTTGGTGGCGCAGCCGCCCAGCCACGCGATCAGTGTAAGAGCGAATGCGGCACGCGCCGCCGTATTCATTGGCATCCTGGCAGGTCTCCAGACGGTTCAAATCACTTGCAGTGTATCAATTTGCGCGCGGACCTCGGCGCGAATCATCGCCGCGACCGCCATCGCGGTCCTGGGCATCCTGGCCGCGGCGTTGCTTGGGAAGCGCGGCGCGAACTTCCTCCAGGCGCGCGCTGAAGCGGGCGCGTTGAATGGCGTTGGTGCCCGGCAGCCCCAAGGCGAGTTGTAGTTGATTCGAGGCCATCATCAATTCGCCGCTCATGATGTAGAACTCGGACATGTAGTAATAGGAGTCGGCGATATCGCCCGCCGCATTGGCGGCATTGGCGATCAGCCGCGCCTGATCCGGCGTAGGCTCGACCACATTGAACAAGTCCAGCAATACGGTGTGCGCTTGCTTGTTGTCACCGTTGCGCATCAGCGTCTCCGCCAACCGGATGGTCAGGGGAACGTTGCGGGGGAACAGTGTCAACGCATCCTGCAACTCGGCCTTGGACTCCTTGATTTGACCATCGACCAGCAGGGCCTGACCCAATGCGCCGTAGTATTGCATCACCTTGGGGTACTCGGCGACCAGTGCCTTGAGATCCGGAACGGCCGCTCCCGCGTTGCCCGCGGCAATCTGCGCCACGGCGCGACCGTAGCGTTGTTCCGCGCGGGTGCCGCTGCCGTTCTTGATAAGCCCGGCGTAATAAGTCTGCGCCGCTTCCGGCTGTCCCACCAGGGTGCGCAGCCGCTCGCGCGTCAAACCGTAGCTTTCCGAATCGGTACTGCGTTGCCGGCCGATTTGCTCGGCCCGATTGCGCGATTCGGCGACTCGGTTGGAGGTGACCGGGTGGTTCTGCAGGAATTCAAAACTGTTGTAGGCAGGATTGCCCGCGTTATGGCCCATGGTTTCAAAGAAACTGGCCATGCCGAGCGGATCGAAGCCGGCGGCCGCCATGGTGCCGATGCCGATGCGATCCGCCTCGTACTCATTGGCGCGCGAGTAATTCAGTTGATGTTGGATGGCCGCGCCCTGCGAGGCGACGATGGCGCCTTCCATCGCGTCCCCGGAACTGCGTCCTCCGGCGGTCGCACCGAGCAGAATCGCCGCCAGCATCGCCGCCGTTGATATCAGGCTGGCGTGGGATTGATCCACCAGGCCGCGCGCCAGATGGCGTTGCGTGACGTGTGCCGTTTCGTGCGCCAGCACGCCCGCCAGTTCATTCTCGTTGCGGGTGGCGAGTAGCAGGCCACTATGGATGGCGATAAAACCACCGGGCAAGGCAAAGGCGTTGATGGATGGGTCACGAACGACGAAATAGTAGAAGCGATGTGCGCCTTCATCGGCGTGGCTGGAAATACGGTGACCGATGGACTGGATGTACTCGCTGACTTCCGGGTCGTCGAGAATTTGTCCCGAATCGCGCATACCGCGCATGACCATGAGGCCGACGCTGTATTCCTCGTCGAGCGATACTGCAGCGTTGGCGGCACTGCCCATTTCCGGCAGATCCTGCTCGGCCGCGACGGCCAGGTAGGAATTACCGATCAAGGTACCCAGGAGCACCGCCGACAACAGAGCCCTCAGCCTCGCCGATCGTCTCATCAACCCTCCTATGTCGGCGATTGGACTGCGTCGCGGGTGCGGAAGTTCGCGCACGGACGAAACTTTACAACACCTCGGAGGCGTGATCGGCCAGACGCGACCGCTCGCCGCGCAGCAGGGTGATGTGGCCCGAATGCGCCCAGCCCCGGAAGCGCGTCACCACGAAGGTGAGCCCCGAGGTGGTCTCGGTCAAATAGGGCGTATCGATCTGCGCAATATTGCCCAGACAGATCATCTTCGTGCCCGGGCCGGCACGGGTGACGATGGCGCGCATCTGCTTAGGCGTCAGGTTCTGCGCTTCATCGACGATGATGAAGCGGTTCAAGAAGGTGCGGCCGCGCATGAAATTCAAGGAGCGAATCTTGATGCGGTGGCGCAGCAGGTCATTGGTGGCCGCACGTCCCCAGGCGCCGCCGGACTGACCCTGCGTGAGCACTTCCAGGTTGTCCATGAGAGCGCCCATCCAGGGCTCCATCTTTTCCTCCTCGGTGCCGGGGAGAAAGCCGATGTCCTCGCCGAGGGGAATGGTGACCCGCGTCATGATGATTTCGCTGAAGCGATTGTGGTCCAGCGTTTGTGCAAGGCCGGCAGCCAGCGTCAGCAACGTCTTGCCGGTGCCCGCCGGTCCCAGAATGGTGACGAAATCGATTTCCGGATCCATGAGCAGATTCAACGCCAGGTTCTGTTCGCGGTTGCGCGCCGTCACGCCCCACACATTGTTGCGTTCGGTGCGGTAGTCGACGGTCAATTCGAGAACGGCTGCGTCGTTTTCCAGGCTGCGCACCATGGCTTCGAGGCCGTTCTCCGTCGGGTCGAAGATGAATTGATTGGCTTGCAATTCGCGCACCAGCGGACCGCGCACCCGGTAAAACGTGCGGCTTTGCTGTTTCCACGACTCCATGTTCTTGCCGTGCTTCTGCCAGAAATTCTCCGGCACCGGTTGAACGCCGGTGGGCAGCAGGTCGGCATCTTCGATGGTCTTGTCGCTGAAATAGTCTTCTGCTTGAATTCCTAAGATCGCCGCCTTGATGCGCAGGTTGATGTCCTTGGACACCAGCGTCACGCGCGCCGCGCGGATCTCCTGCTTGAGCGCCAGCGTCGTGGCGAGGATGGCATTGTCGGCGCCATGGCCGGGCAGGCTGTCGGGCAGCACGGATTCTTGCAGCCGCGTTTGAAAGAACAGCCGGCCGGCAGGAGCGCGCTTGCCATGATTCACGCCGGGATTAGGCAACGCCAACCCTAAGTCGATCTGCTTCTTGGTGGCATCGCGCATGATCTCATCGAGAAAGCGGCTCACCTGCCGGACGTTTCTCGCCGGCTCCGACAATCCTTTTTTGCCGGCGTCGAGTTCCTCGAGCACGATCATCGGAATGAACACATCGTGTTCTTCAAAACGAAAAATGGCCGTCGGATCGTGCATGAGCACGTTCGTATCCAGAACGAAGATCCGTCGGACTTGTTTGACTGGGCGTGCTTTCACAGGTGTTCCGCGAGGCTTGACGGGCAGAGCCGGTTACAGCGCTTTGAGCGCGGCCAGCACCGCCTCGGCATGTGCAGCAACCTTCACCTTGCGCCACTCGCCGCGCAATACACCTTTGGGATCGATCAAAAAGGTGCTGCGCTCGATGCCCATGTATTTCTTGCCATACATGCTCTTTTCCTGGATGACGTCATAGAGCTTGCAGACTTCGCGGTCGGCATCACTGAGCAGTTCGAATGGGAAGGCAAATTTTTCCTTGAAGTTCTGGTGCGCCTTGATCGAGTCGGCGGAGATGCCGACAATCACCGCCTTGGCCTTCTTGAACTGCGGATGCAGGGCGGCGAACTGCTTGCCCTCATCCGTGCAACCGGGCGTGTTGTCCTTTGGGTAAAAATACAGGACGACGGCACTTCCCGACTGCTCTTTCAAGGACCAGTCACCGGCGGTGCCGGGCAGCGAGAACAGCGGGGACTTGTTACCGACTTTGATCTTCGACATGAGCGACCTTCAATTCTTGTAGGGTTCAAAAATGGCGTCGAGATTCAGGTGATCGCAGAAATCCATGAATTCTTCGCGCAGCACACCGATGTGCACGCGGCTCGGGGTGTTGACGATCATCTGCACCGAGAACATGGGAGCACCAGTGTGGGCGGCCGCATAGGAGCGCGTCGACAGCTCGGCGATTTCGATGCCACGCTGGGAAAAGAACCCGGACAAGCCGGAGACGATTCCCATCTGGTCCAGGCACACCACGTCGACGGAATAGGGCAGCATGTCATTGCGGGCCACCCGCGCTTCGGTGCGGCGCAGTTGGATGTTCATGCCGGTGGCATCGGCCAGCTTTTTGAATTCGCCTTCGAGCTTGGCCAGCGTATGCCAGTTGCCGGTGACCAGCAGCAGCATGGCGAATTCACTGCCCAGCGCCGTCATGCGGCTTTCGCTGATGCTGCCGCCGCAATCTGCCACCGCCTTGGACAGATCATGGACCATGCCCACCCGATCGCTGCCGACGGCGGAAATCACGATATGTTGTTTCATTGCCGTGAAGTTTACACAAGGTTCGCAGCGCCAGCGTGAAGGGTTCGCGCGGCGCTTGCCTTCTGGTGGCGCTCGCATCTAAGGTAGCGTTTCCTCACACAGGTAAACTTGCATGTTTTCTGGAAGCATGGTCGCCATCGTGACTCCCATGAACGATGACGGCAGCATCGATTCGCCGGCATGGGAGCGCTTGCTGGACTTTCATCTCGACGCAGGCACGGACGCGATCGTCGTGGCCGGCACGACCGGCGAATCGCCTGCGCTGCTGCACGCCGAGGTCGCGGACCTCACCCGCCGGGCCGTTGCCCATTGCCGTGGCCGGACGCAGATCATCGTCGGCGCGGGCACGCACGCCACGCACTCCACCGTCGAGCGGGTGCGCTCGCTGTCCGCATTGGGGGTCGACGGCGTGCTGCTGGTGACCCCGTATTACAATAAGCCGCCGCAGGAAGGTTTGTACCGGCACTTCATGGCGGCTGCTGACGCCTCCAGGGCGCCGGTCATCCTCTACAACGTGCCGTCCCGAACCGCAGTGGATCTCCTGCCGCCGACCGTCGCGCGGCTGGCGGCACATCCGCGGATCGTGGCGATCAAGGAGGCCACGGGGAGCGGCGCACGAGCACGTGAGCTTCTGGCGGCTTGCCCGGGCGGGTTCGCACTGCTCTCCGGCGACGATGCCAGCAATATGGAACTGATGAGCCTGGGGGCGAAGGGCTGCATATCGGTCACGGCCAATGTGGCGCCGCGCCAGATGCGCGATGCCTGCGCTGCGGCCCGGGCCGGTGATTTCGCGCGAGCCCGCGAGATCGATGCCACCTTGCAGGCACTGCATCGCGATCTGTTCGTGGAGCCAAATCCGATCCCGGTCAAATGGGCGGTGGCCGATTTGGGGCTGATCGGGAACGCAATCCGATTGCCACTGGTCGAACTGTCGGCCGTTCATCGTGATACGGTGCGCCGCGCCATGCAGGTGGCGGGCTTAAAACTGGAAGGTCAAGCGGCATGAATCTGACTCGAATGGTGATTTTCTCGGCCCTTTTGGCGGCAACCAGCGGGTGTCACTACCTGCGCGGCAAAACCGGCTGTCACGCCGATCAGGAGTACCGCCACGCCGAGCAATTGCCGGCGTTGAAGGTACCCGCAGGCCTGGATGCGCCCAACACGACCACCGCGCTCGTGATCCCGACGGTCGCCGCAGATGTGGTGGTCGCGCCGCGCGGGCCGCGCGACGCCTGTTTGGAAGATCCGCCAAAATACAAGCCCTCCGTACCGAATAAACCTCAGTCTTGAGCGTCGAAACGAGCGATTAATTCCGGCGCTTCAATTGCGCCGTGGGATGCCCATACGGTACCCTTGCGCCCGCGTAAGTCTAAGTGGGCGCTCGAAAGGGCGATCCGACGGAGAGGTGGCCGAGTGGTCGAAGGCGCTCGCCTGGAAAGTGAGTAACATCCCAAAAGGTGTTCGAGGGTTCGAATCCCTCCCTCTCCGCCATGTTTGCACCCGGTCCATGGTGGCTCGCGTTCGCATCTTCGCGACGATCTGCCACGAACCCCGTCAGGCCCGGAAGGGAGCAGCGGTAGCGGATTTGATCGGGCGCCGGAGCAATGCGGGCGCGAGCCGCCTCCCTTAGCGCAGCTTCGCCGGTTCCAGCAATCGCGTTAGGTTAATATTCCAAGCTATGAGCTATCTGGTTCTTGCCCGCAAATGGCGGCCCAAGAAATTTTCCGAAATGGTGGGTCAGGAACACGTTCTGCGGGCGCTTTCCAATGCGCTCGACAGCGGCAAAATTCACCATGCCTTCCTGTTCACCGGCACCCGTGGCGTCGGCAAGACGACGATCGCGCGCATTCTGGCGAAGTCGCTCAATTGCGAAACCGGCGTCAGTTCCAATCCCTGCGGCATCTGTTCAGCCTGCCGCGAAATCGACGAAGGACGCTTCATCGATCTGCTCGAGGTTGATGCGGCTTCGAACACCAAAGTCGACGATACCCGCCAGCTGCTGGAGAACGTGCAATACGCGCCGACACGGGCGCGTTACAAGGTCTATCTGATCGACGAAGTGCACATGCTGTCGAATCATTCCTTCAACGCGCTGCTCAAGACACTCGAAGAGCCGCCACCGCATGTGAAGTTCCTGCTCGCGACGACCGATCCGCAAAAATTGCCCATGACGGTGTTGTCGCGCTGTCTGCAGTTCAGCTTGAAGCGCTTGTCGGCGGCGCTGATTGCCGAGCGCATGGCTTTCATTGCGCGGGCGGAAGGACTTAAATTCGAGCCGGCTGCGCTGGGGCTGGTGGCGCGCGCGGCCGACGGCAGCATGCGTGATGGGCTGAGTCTGCTGGATCAGCTCATCGCGTTCGGCGGCGCAGACTTGAGCGAGGCCAATGCGCGGGCCATGCTCGGCACCATCGACCGCGGTCGCATTTTCACCATCCTCGAGGCATTGGGTCGCGCCGACGGAGCGGCGATGTTGGCGCAGGTCGCGGAACTCGACCGCGATGCACCGGACTATGATCGGGCGCTGATCGAACTGGCCGCGGTGCTGCAACGCGTGGCCGTGTTGCAGCTCGTGCCGGAGAGCGCCGCGGAAGAAAGCGAATTCGATGTGCACGCCATTGCTGCCTTGACCACCGCGCTCCAGCCCGAAGACGTGCAGTTGTATTATCAGATCGCGCTGGGCGGACGCCGCGATCTGATGCTGGCGCCGGATCCACGCCTGGGATTTGAAATGACGCTGTTGCGCATGCTGGCCTTTCGGCCGGGTGAGGCAGCACAAGTCGTGCCGCCGGCAGCTGCACCGCGGGCCGCAGCGCCCAGGACGGGACCGGCGACACCGGCGGGGCCCGTGCGGCGTGCGGCTTCCACCGCGCCTTCAGTAACGGACCTAGTCACTGGCGCGCCAACCGACACGGCGATCGACGCCGCCTCCTGGCCGGCGGTCGTGGACGCGGCGCGGCTCTCGGGCATGGTCCGGCAGTTCGCCTTGAATTGCGTCCCGGTCTCCTTTGAGAACAATCTGCTGCGCCTGTCGCTGGATGACGCCGCGTCACATTCGCGGACGCCGCAGCTCGAAGACAGGCTGTTACAGGGCATGACCAAGTTCCTCGGCCAGCCGGTTCGCATCGCCTTCCAATCCAACGCCGCAAACCTGATGACACCGGCGCGTCAGCGGGTTCAGCAGGAGCAGGACAAGACCGCGCGCGCCGTCGAATCCTTCGAGCAGGATCCGACCGTGCGTGCATTGCGTGAGCGATTTGGTGCGTCGGTGGATTCGACGTCCGTCAAACCCAACAATTGAGAGGTTCGTCATGATGAAAGACGGATTGGGCAATCTGATGCGTCAGGCGCAGCAGATGCAGGAAACGATGAAGAAGGCGCAGGCCGAGCTTGCGACTCTGGAAGTCGTCGGCGAAGCCGGCGGCGGCATGGTCAAAGTGACGCTCAACGGCAAGCATGCGGCGCAGCGCATCTCCATCGAACCTCAATTGCTCGGCGATGACAAGGACATGCTGGAAGATCTGCTGGTCGCCGCATTCAACGATGCCGTGCGCAAGATCGAAGCGACGACGAGCGAAAAATATTCGGGCCTGATGGCGGGCATGAACCTGCCGCCCGGTATGAAACTGCCGTTCTGAATGAAGTACACGCCGGCACTCGCCCGCTTGATCGATGCGTTGCGATGTCTGCCTGGCGTCGGGCCGAAGTCGGCGCAGCGGATGGCATTTCACCTGATGGAGCGCGGCCGCGAATCGGCCGGACGCCTGGGCGAGGCGATCAGCGCAGCGCTCTCGGACATCGGCCATTGCAGCCGCTGCCGGATGTTCACCGAAGGCGACCTGTGCCTGATCTGCGCCTCGCCGCAACGCGAAACCGGACAATTATGCGTGGTCGAATCGCCGGCGGATGTGGTCGCGATCGAGCAATCCGGCGGATACAAAGGCCGTTACTTCGTGCTCATGGGGCATCTGTCGCCGTTGGATGGCATCGGTCCGGAACAGTTGGGACTGGATCAATTCGAAACCCTGATCGAAGCCGGCGAGGTGCGCGAGGTGATCCTGGCTACCAACCCCACCGTTGAAGGCGAAGCCACCGCCCACTATCTGGGGGAACTGGCGCTGAAGAACGGCTTGCGTGCATCGCGAATTGCGCACGGCGTGCCGGTGGGCGGCGAATTGGAATATATCGACGGCGGCACATTGGCGCATGCGCTGGCGGGCCGCACCGTCGTGTCGTAGCTTGAGATTGTTCATGAACCCGCTGAGACTTCAGCGCGGATTTGCTTGGGGGGATTGGATGGCGCCGCATTGAGCGCGCTTAAGAACGGGCGAATCGGTGCGGTGGAGCGCAACAACCAACTTACGTGCTGAGATCCGTGGGGGGCCCTAGCACCCGCCCGTTCTCGGGTCACCATGGCCCACAGCAGTTCTTGGCATACCTCAACAAGTCACGGGCCGTGGCGCGCGATTGCGGCGCCGTCCAATCCCCCCAAGCAAATCCGCGCCGGCGCCCAGCTAAAAGTTCATGGACAATTTCAAGCTAGGACGAGTTAGCGATTGCGGTTGTCGTCGAAGGATTCGAACAAACGCAGCAACCGGCGATAGCTTTCGTAGCGGCGCGCGTCGATCAAACCGGCGGCGACTGCTTCGCGCACCGCGCAATGCGGCTCATCGAAATGCCGGCAATCATTGAATTTGCAGCGCGCGCCGGCCGCACGGATTTCAGCGAAGCCGTGTTCGGCTGCGCGGTCGTAGCCTGCGGGCGGTGCGAAGTCGCGGACGCCAGGTGCATCGATCAGCGAGGAGTGTGCGTCGAGCTGGTACCGACGTGCGGTGGTCGTCGTGTGGCGTCCTTCCGCATCGCGCGACAAGGTCGAGGTCTGCGCCGCCGCGTCTGGAATCAGGGCGTTGATCATCGAGGATTTGCCGACGCCGGACTGTCCCACCAACATGGTCGCGCCGCCCTGGATCGAGGCACGCAACGGCGCCAGCGTCTCGGCGCGTTTGGCGATAATCTCGTGACATTCAATTTGCAGTCGGCGGTAGACCGTCAGATCCTTGGCTATCGACGCAACGTCCAGGTCGCATTTGTTGAGGATCAGCAGGGCGGGTATATCCTTCAGCCGCGCGCCGGCGAGGTATCGGTCGAGGATGAACCAGTCCGGCATCGGTTCGGGCGCAATGACGATCGCCAGACGCTGGATATTGGCCGCAATGGCTTCCCCTCGACCACGGCTGTCGATTCTCTCCAGCACATTGGTGCGCGCTTCGACCTCCTGGATGGCCGCCGCGCCGCCCGGTGCGGGTCGCTGCCAGCGTACGCGATCGCCACAGACCACCCGGAGCTGCCGGCCGCGGATGCCGCAATGCACGGCCTCGGTGTCCGTCTGGACCAGCGCGCTGCGTCCGAAATTCGCCAGCACGATGCCGCTGCCGCCAGTGCTGTCGGTCGGAGTGTGCGCTGCTAAGATGCGTTCATTCAAACGAGGACCTTCTGCGTGAAATCAGCCGACCACTTGATCTGGATCGATCTGGAGATGACCGGGCTGAACCCGGACTCCGACCGCATCATCGAAATTGCCACGATCGTAACCGACAAACACCTCACTGTACTCGCGGAAGGGCCGGTAGTGGCGATTCACCAGGATGAAGCGGCGCTGGCGCTCATGGATGAGTGGAATCAGAAACAGCACGGCGGATCGGGCCTGATTCAGCGCGTGCGCGACAGCCGCGTCGATGAGTCTGCGGCGCAGGCGCAGACTTTGCACTTTCTCCAGAATTGGGTGGAAGCCGGGCGATCGCCGATGTGCGGCAACAGTATCTGCCAGGATCGCCGCTTTCTGGCCCGACGCATGCCGGAACTGGAAAAATTCTTTCACTATCGGAATCTCGACGTCAGCACACTCAAGGAACTGGCATTGCGCTGGGCGCCCGGCATCGGTCGCATGCTCAAGAAAAGCTCGTCGCATCTTGCGTTGGATGATGTGCGCGACTCCATCCGCGAACTTGAGTTTTATCGCGAACACTTCCTGCGCGTGCCGCCGGCCAACTAGGCGGGCAACTGATTTACGCAGGCGGCTGGTTTATGCAGGCGTCTGTCCGGCCAGGAACATCCAGGTTTCCACTACCGTGTCCGGATTGAGCGAGATGCTGTCGATGCCTTCATCGACCAGCCAGCGTGCCAGATCCGGGTGGTCCGAAGGACCCTGACCGCAGATGCCGACGTACTTGCCACGCTGCTTGCAGGCGCGGATCGCCATGGCCAACAACGCCTTCACCGCCTCGTCGCGTTCGTCGAAGAGTTTCGCCACCACTGCTGAGTCTCGATCCAAACCCAGCGTCAATTGCGTCATGTCGTTGGACCCGATGGACATGCCGTCGAAATAGTCCAGGTAACGGTCGGCCAGCAGGGCGTTGGTGGGTAGTTCGCACATCATGATGAGCTTCAGGTCGTTCTCACCGCGCACAAGGCCGTTCAATGCCAGCAATTCCGTCACCTGCCTGGCCTCCGAGACGGTTCGGACGAACGGGACCATGACCTGCACATTGGACAGGCCCATCTTCTCGCGCACGTATTTCAGCGCCTGGCATTCCAGTTCGAAGCAGGGACGGAAGTGCTCGTCGATGTAGCGGGATGCGCCACGGAAGCCGAGCATCGGATTTTCCTCGTGCGGCTCAAAATGCTTGCCGCCGATCAGGTTGGCATATTCGTTTGATTTGAAATCCGACAGGCGCACGATGACCGGCTCGGGTGCAAAGGCAGCCGCGATCTGCGAGATGCCCTCGGACAACTTCTCCACATAGAAACGTGTCGGGCTGGCATAGCCTGCCATCTGTTTGCGGATGCTGTCCTTGAGTTCCGGACTCTGCTTGTCAAATTCCAGCAGCGCGCGGGGATGCACGCCGATCATGCGATTGATGATGAATTCCAGTCTCGCCAGACCCACGCCGCGGTGCGGGATGCCGGCAAAGTCGAATGCGCGGTCGGGGTTGCCCACGTTCATCATGATGCGCACAGGGATCTTGGGCAGGGAGTCGAGTTCGATGTTCTTGTGGTCGAACTCCAGTGCGCCCTCGTACACGAAGCCGGTATCGCCCTCGGCACAGGAGACGGTCACTGCCTGGTTCTCGCGCAATGCGCTGGTCGCCGTGCCGCAGCCGACGATCGCCGGAATGCCCAGTTCACGAGCGATGATGGCTGCGTGGCAGGTGCGCCCGCCGCGATTGGTGACGATGGCCGAGGCGCGCTTCATGACCGGTTCCCAATCCGGGTCCGTCATGTCCGCCACCAGCACATCGCCGGCTTGCACCCGCGCCATTTCCTTGACGTCCTTGATGATGCGCACGGGGCCTGCGCCGATGCGCTGGCCGATGCTGCGTCCGGTGATCAGCACGGTCGAGCGCGCTTTCAACGTGAAACGCTGGATGGTTCGTCCCGCGCGGCTCTGAACCGTTTCGGGCCGCGCCTGTAGAATGTAAATCTTGCCGGTCGACCCGTCCTTACCCCACTCGATGTCCATCGGTGCGCCGTAATGCTTTTCGATGGTCAGCGCTTGTGTGGCGAGTGCCACCAGATCGGCGTCCTGCAGACAGAAACGCTCGCGATCGGCCGCCGCGACCTCGACGGTGCTCACGCGGTCCTTGTGTCCGGCAGGCGCATATACCATCTTGATGGCCTTGCTGCCCAGATTCCGACGTAGCACGGCGGGCTTGCCTGCGCGCAAAGCGGGTTTGTACAAATAGAACTCATCCGGGTTCACAGCGCCTTGCACCACGGTTTCGCCCAGGCCGTAGGCGGCGGTGATGAACACGACGTCGCGAAATCCCGACTCCGTGTCCAGCGTGAACATGACCCCGGCACTGCCGAGATCGCTGCGCGCCATGTACTGAATGCCGACCGAGAGCGCTACAACGGAATGATCGAAGTTGTTGTGCACGCGGTAGGCGATGGCGCGATCGTTGAACAGCGACGCATACACCTCGTGCATGCATTTGAGCAATTGCTCTTCGCCGCGGACGTTCAGGAAGGTTTCCTGCTGACCGGCGAAGGAAGCCTCGGGGAGATCTTCGGCCGTGGCCGAGGAGCGCACGGCCACGGCGAAGTGCTCGCCGCTTCCCATGGCGCGATACGCCGTGAGCACTTCGTCCTGCAGACGCTGCGGGAAAGGCGTTGCCAGCATCCAGCCGCGGATCTGCGCGCCGGTTCGAGCCAGCTTCTCGATGTCATCGACATCGAGCGTGGACAGGACTTCGCGAATCTTTTCATCCAGCCCTCCCTGCGCAAGAAAGTCCCGATACGCGTGCGAGGTGGTGGCGAAGCCTCCGGGAACGCTGACCCCGAGGGTGGCGAGGCCGGAGATCATTTCGCCGATCGACGCGTTCTTGCCGCCGACCAACTCGACGTCGCGCATGGTCAGCTTTTCAAACGGAAGGAGATAGGGGTTCATAGCGCTGCTTGTTCTTGACGAGACAAGTGGGTATTTTGAGGCCAACGTGAACAAACGAACCGTTTTTTTTGTGTCCGATCAGACCGGCGTCACAGCCGAGACCATGGGACACAGTCTGATGACTCAGTTCGACGGCATCGAATTTCGGCCCGTGACTTTGCCATTTATCTCCACCGTTGACAAGGCACTGGAAGCGGTCAGAAAGATCGACCTGACGGCGGCGGAGGAAGGTATCCGGCCCATTGTGTTCAGCACATTGGTACAGGATGACGTCCGCAATGTCGTACGTCGCAGTACCGGTCTGTTCATGGATTTTTTCGATGCATTTTTAGGGGCGCTGGAAAGCGAGTTGAAGGTGCGATCCTCGCACAAGGCTGGCCGGGCACATGGCATGGCCGATTCGCACGCGTATGCGATGCGTATCGATGCGACCAATTTCGCGCTCGCGAACGACGACGGGTCGGCCGCACACGACTACGCGCGCGCCGATGTCATTCTCGTGGGTGTATCGCGTTCCGGCAAGACGCCGACGTGTCTGTATCTGGCCATGCAGTACGGCGTTTTCGCCGCCAATTACCCGCTGACGGACGATGATCTTGAATCCCGGCATCTGCCCAAGGCACTGGCACCCCACGTCCGCAAGCTGTTCGGGTTGACGATCAAGCCGGATCGTCTGCAGCAAATCCGCAACGAGCGCAGGCCTGAGAGTCGCTACTCGTCGGCGCAACAGGTCGCTTTTGAGGTACGCGCGGCCGAGGCGTTGTTTGCGCAGAACAATATTCCCTGCGTCGACACAACCGAGTGCTCGATCGAAGAAATTTCAAGTCGCATTCTGGATTTCACCGGAATTGAGAGGCGCGTGCGTCCATGACATCCCGGATGTGCATGCTATAGTCGTACGATGATCGCAGATCAATGGTGCGCAACATCCTGGCGAGCCAGACCCGGCAGCTTCGTGAGCTTGATGACGCTCTACGAAAGCAATTTCGTGCGCTTGAAATGGATCGTTGCGGACCTGTCGACAGTGGCAGGGCACTTGGTGTCGCGCGTCGACAGCGATTGTGATCTGCATCTCACTGTCGTCGAACGATGCCGCTATACGAGTGTGCTGCGGCTCACGTATGAGTTTGCGCAAGCCGACGGTACCGTCCAGGATCCGAATCTCGAAGTGTGTGTGTATCACGATGCGCGCCTCGCGGAAGTGCGCAACTTTGCCGGATTTGTCCGCCACTCGCACATGACCAAGCTGCAGTTGCAACTCAAGCGTGAACTGGATCAGCGATGGAGCCAAAACATGATGTTAAATAAGTGGTTGGAATATTGTGCTGAGCGGGGGCACCGCTTCTAGGGGCCAGCTTTTCAAGGCTTTGCCGCTGCCGGCTCGCACAAGTTAACGGACTCAACGCGACAAGGGCGGCATTTTGATCGACAAACTCGGACTGCGGAACTCCGCACAGCAGGAAGAAGAGCGGCTGATGCAGCTCTTCCAGAATCGTGCAGGCCTCAAAAAAGCCCACGCCGACCTGCAAGATGAATTTCACCTGCTGCGCGACCGCCTCAAGCAGCAGGAGGGCGCCACCATCCGCGTCCAGGAGCAACTGGATTCTCTCGGCGATCAACTGGGCGATCCGGCCACCGGTTTCAGTGCATTGGTGTTTTTCCAGCTGCGCGCGCTGTGGAAGCTGTGCCATCAGCAGTTGGCGAATTTCGCCACCGATCTGACCCGGCAGCAAGAGGCGCGCGAGTCGGCTCGTCATCAAAGCGAAGCACAGGCGCGCCGCGAGGCGCGGTTGCTGGATGTAGGGGCGCGATTGAAGGACGCCGCGTCGGCAGCGGATGAGGAACGCAATCAGTTGTCGGCACTGCAAGCCCGTCAAACCGCGCTGACCGCATTCTGGCATTACTTCAACCGACGTAAGCTGCAGCGCTTGATCGATGCCCAACGGTTGAAGATGGCCGCGGCCGATGCGGTGGTCGGCGACTTGCATGCCGAGCACAGCGCTGCGGAAAGTGAACCCCTGCCCGAGTTCCTTGGCATCTCGCTGGAAGCTCGGCGAACCATCAACCTGGCCATCATCGGCTACGCCGAGATTCTGTGCGAACGCTTGAATGCGCTGGGTCTGGCGACGCGAGCGAAGGAAGTGGTGGCCCGGCGTGTGCAGGAAATGAACTTCGGCACACGCGTTGAGTGCGACGCAATGATGGCCGAAATCCAAAAGGGCCTTGCCATCGCCCGAACCGAGCGCGAAGTGGCGGTCAATGTAAAAGCCAAGATTGAAAAATTCCGCGCTCAATGTTCCTATCGCAATGAGTCGGACACGGTTCCTACGTCAGATTCGCTGGTCGAACGCGACAGCGAGGATGTGATGAATCTGAAAAAGACTGCGCGTGCTGCGGCGTGGAATGTGCTCGCTGAGGATTACTGGGATCTGTATACGCTGATGTTGCGGTAGTAGCGGGTAGCGTAAAGAGAGTTTCTTTCCGCTGCCCGTTCCGGATGGGTACGCCGCTGCGCACGCAACCAACACCTACTGATCGCTGACGCGGCGCGCTTGCGTGGGAGCGGCGGGAGTGCGCTTCGCCGTCGAGGACAGCGCATAGTCTGCCGCGATCTGCGCGGTCTCCTCCAGCAGGATCGATGCGGTAGCATCATCCTTGATTTCTTCCAGGGATTTGTACGGCGGCTTGCCCTGGATGGTGCGTAGAGTGTTCTCCCGACTCAGTCGTTCCGCTTCCTGGCGTTTGCGATCCAACTCCCGAGCCTTCAGCGACAACGACACTGTCTTCTGCGATCGGATCCCATCCACCGCAGCCACATCCTCGCGTACATACTTGAACTCCGGCGAGTTGGCCGTGCGGTCGTCATGCAGCTTGGTCAGGCGGGTGACGTCGGACTTCAGGTCGCTTGCCGGTGTAAAGGCAACGGGTTCGATATGGTCCCAGGGCAGCGCGCGATCACGCGTGCTCTCGCCCACCTCGCTGGCGTTGATCAGCGAGGGCAGGGAGATGTCCGGCAACACGCCACGATCCTGTGTGCTTTCGCCGGTGATGCGATAGTACTTGCCGATGGTGACATTGAGCTGTCCCAGATCCGGTTTGCGGCCAAAAATGGTGTAGTTCAGCGGATGGGCGTTCTGTACGGTGCCCTTGCCGTAGGTTTGCTGGCCGACGATGATGCCGCGGCCATAGTCTTGAATGGCGCCGGAGAAAATTTCCGAGGCAGAGGCGCTGAACCGGTCGACCAATACGATCAACGGACCACCGTAGACCAGCGCCGGATCCGGGTCGTCGTCCACTTCGATGTGGCCGGTGGTGTCGCGCAACTGGACCACCGGGCCTTTCTCGATGAACAGGCCGGTGAGGGACTCCGCTTCGGGCAGATAGCCACCGCCGTTGGCTCGCAAGTCCATGATCAAAGCCTGCGCGCCGTCCTTGCGCAATTCACCGATCAGACGTTGCACATCGCGCGTAGTGCTGCGGTAGTCCTTGGCGCCTGACCGGCTGGCATCGTAGTCCTGATAAAAGCTCGGCACTGAGATGATGCCGATCTTGATTTCCTTGCCGTTGCGGGTCACGGTGCGCATGCTCTTTTGCGAGGCCTGCGCCTCCAGCGAGACGCGGTTGCGCGTGAATTCCACGACACGCTGTGAGGACCCCGGAGCGGCTCCTGCCGGCAGCAACTGTAGCCGCACCACCGTGCCGCCCGGACCCCGGATACGTTGCACCACGTCGTCGAGCCGCCAGCCGATCACGTCGGTCAACTCGCCGGTTTTGCCTTCGCCGACCGCGATGATGCGATCATTCGCGGCGAGTTTGCCGCTCACTGCCGCAGGTCCGCCGGCGATGACGTCGATGACAGTCACGTAATCTTCGGTCAATTGCAGCGACGCGCCGATGCCCTCGTAGGACAGGCTCATCTGAATGTTGTATTCCTCGGAATTGCGCGGCGAGAAATAATTGGAGTGCGGGTCGAGCGACAGAACGTAGGCGTTCATGAAGGCTTCGAACACGTCTTCGTTCTTGCTCTGATCCAGCCGCTTGGAGACGCGGTCGTAACGCTTCTTCAAGGTTTCCACGACATCGGGCCAGGCTTTGCCGGCCAGCATCAGTGACAAGGCATCGTTCTTCACGCGCTTGCGCCACAGTTCGTTCATTTCCGCCTGGCTTGCCGGCCAGGGTTCTTTTTCGCGATCGAAGTTGAAAGTCTCCTCGACGTCGAAATCCGGTTTGTTGGCGAGCAAGGAGGTGGCGTACGCGATGCGCTCGCGACTGCGTTGTTGGAACTTGCGGAACATCGCAAATGCCGGCTCGACATCGCCTGATTTGATGGCGTCGTCGAGTTCATAGCGGTAGCGCTCGAAGTCGGCGATGTCGCTTGCATAGAAGTAGCTGCGACCACCGTCGATGGCGTCCAAGAAGCGATCGAGTATCAGGCTCGACAGCCGGTCATCCAACGGCGCACGCCGGTAATGCTCACGGGCGACGATGTCGCTGATGCGTCGCGCGACGTAGTTCTGCTGTTCGGTCGGGGCAAGTCCGACGGCCGTATTGGCAACCGGCGGCGGGCTGCTCGCAGCGCCCAGCAGCGCGACCAGGCCGATGGCGCCCAACGACAGCGTGATGCCCGTTATCCATCGCGACACGTGGCCAGAAGGCCTTTGATTCAACACCGTAAACATTCTCCTGTAAACTTTCCACCCCCGGCCCCGATCGGTGGGCCGTAAGGCAGCCGCTCTTTGCAGTTTATACGACCTCTGACTCTATGCGACCTTTCACTGTCCTAATCGGCATCCTTCTGGGCTCCGCCGCGTCGATCACCTTCGGGCTGGCGTCCGTTTTAGTGGTTTTTACCGTACTTTCGCCGGCCCACCCGGAATTGGCGCTCGAATTTCGCCATTTGATCACCAGTTTGGCTGCCTTCAGCCTTTTGACTGCGGCCAGCGCCGGCAGTTTCCGTGGTCAGGTCAAATCACGCTCCTGGCGCGGCTGGGCCCATGCAGCCACTGCCCTCTGCGTGGCGGTCCTGGTCGCGCTCTACTGGCCGCGCAGCACTTGAGGGCCGACATGTCATTGCAACGATTCCGGGTGACCCTGAACTCATTGATGATCCTGACGTTCCTTGGCGGATGTGTCAGTCATCATGTCGAGCCGTTGTCTACGGCCTTGGATGAAGAAGCCTTCCGTGAACATGTCAGGATCCTGGCATCGGATGATTTCGAAGGGCGCAAGCCGGGTACGCCCGGAGAACAAAAGACGGTCGCGTATCTGGTGGAGCAATTCACCAAGCTGGGTCTGAAACCCGGCAACGGCGCAAGCTTCACGCAAGCTGTGCCACTGGTCGAGCTCACCGCTGCGAACGATACGACGCTGAACATCGCCGGACATGGCGCGAACACCTCCCTGGTTTATGGTCGGGATGCCGTGATCTGGACGCCTCAAGTTCAGCCCGAGGTCAGTGTGGCCAACAGTGAGTTGGTGTTCGTCGGCCATGGTGTCGTCGCGCCCGACTACAATTGGGACGACTACGCGGGTGTGGATGTGCGCGGCAAGACGGTCGTCGTGCTCATCAACGATCCGGGTTTTTTCCGCAATGATCCGACGCTGTTCAAGGGCCGGACGATGACCTACTACGGCCGTTGGACCTACAAATTCGAGGAGGCTGCGCGGCATGGCGCCGCAGCCGTCCTGATCGTGCACGACACTGCCGCAGCAGGCTATGGCTGGAACGTGATTCAAAGTAGTTGGATGGGCCCGCAGCTGGATCGGGTCACGCCCGACGCGAGTGCCGGTCGACCTGCGGTGGAAGGCTGGATCAGCGCGGCGCCGGCAAAGGCATTGTTTGCGCAGGCGGGTATGAACCTGGAGGAATCGATCACGGCGGCCTCGCAGCGCGGGTTCAAGGCAAGACCAATGGGACTGCAGGCCAATTCACGCATCCACACCAGCATTCGATTCTCCACGTCCGCCAATGTGCTGGCGGTGTTGCCGGGGTCGGAGCGTCCCAAGGAATACCTCTTCTACACGGCACATTGGGATCATTTCGGCATGACCGTGCAACCGTCCGGAACGCAGATCTTTCACGGCGCCATCGACAATGCCACCGGTGTCGCTGCGGTGTTGACACTGGCGCAGTCGCTGAGCCGCATGCCGCGCCGGCCCGCGCGATCCATCGTGTTTCTGTGCACGACCGCCGAGGAAGCCGGGCTGCTCGGTTCGGCGTATTACGTCGAGCACCCGGTGTATCCGTTGAAAGATACCGCCGCCGTCATCAACATCGATGCCATGCATGTCGGCGGACCGACGCGCGATGTTTCCGTGGTGGGTTTCGGCAATTCGGAACTGGAGACGTATCTGCGCACGGCAGCGTCGTATCAGGGCCGCGAATTGCGTCCCGAGCCACAGCCTGAGCAGGGCGAGTTCTTTCGTTCGGATCATTTCAGTTTTGCCAAGGCGGGTGTTCCGGCGTTGTATGCCAAAGCGGGCATCGACGATACCGAACAGGGGCCGAAGTGGGGCCAGGCGCAGGAAGATGCCTATCTCGAGCATCGCTACCATCAGCCTGCAGACACCTATTCCGCGGATTGGGATGTGCGCGGCACGATGCAGGACCTGGAACTGTATCTGGCCGTCGGTGAGCGGCTTGCGCATGACCGACGCTTTCCCAATTGGTTCCCGAACAGTGAGTTTCGCGCCATTCGTGAGCGGGATCGCCCGGAAGATGCGCACGGTCATTCGATCGAGCAATAGCGCGCCTCAGCGCTTGCGGATTCGTTTCCAGGCGTTGGTGCGGTCGAACCCACCGGTGCTGTTGTACGGATCGAAGCCGCCCACAGCGGGCTTCGGAGCCTTGGGTTGAGCTGGGTTGAGGGAGGCGTTGCCTACAGCAGAGTCGCGGTTTTCCGCGCGCGCCAATTCCTGCACGCCAAAACTGAACGCTCCACTATCCGACGCATCAACCGACATGCCACACCCCTTGGTTGGAAAGAATGTTCCCAATTGGCGACAGGCACCGCAAGGCGGTTGATTGGATTTGTGACCGGACTCTTGGGTGCGGTTTGAATATGACAACGGGCGTAGCTGCGTGCGCAGCGACGGGCGTAGCTGCGGGCGTAGCAGCGAGTTCGCCTGCGCCGCCATCACGCGCTTCTAGATCGAGCGTGCGATCCGGAATTGTCCCTGGTGATCGAATCGCACCGTGCGATTGCGACCCGCGAGTTTCGCGGTGTACAGAGCCTGGTCGGCTGCGCGGATAAAGTCGTTCACCGATTTGAACGGTGTCAGCGCACCCTGCGTTGCACAGCCGATCGAGATGGTCACCGTGGTGTGCGAGGAGCCGATGTCATGGCGGGCATTCTGGAAGGCCTGAACGATGCGCTCACAGATGCTGCGCGCGGTTTCCGAATCGGTCGCCGGTAGGGCGATCACAAATTCCTCGCCGCCGTACCGCGCCACCACATCGGTCTCGCGCGTGTTGCTTTTCAAGATGCGGGCGGTGGCCTGCAGAATCTGATCTCCCGCCTGATGGCCGAAGGTGTCGTTCACCTTCTTGAAATTATCCAGGTCCGCAAACGCGATGCTCAGCGGCCATTCGTGGCGGCTGGCGTGCTCGAACTCGCGCGCCAGGTAGGCGTCCAGGAAGGGACGGTTGTAGGCGCCCGTCAGTGCATCGTGCTGCGCCTCTTCTTCCAGTTCCATGGTGCGGGCAGACAGGCTGTGTGCAGCGGCCTTGAGCGTGTTCACTTCGCGCAACGCCTGCAGGTTTCGGATCATCAGAATATCGCGTGCCTGTTCCAGGATCAGATCCGGATTGTTGCCGGCGCGCAGATCGGTTTCGAATATCGCTTCGGTGTCCGGGATGAGACCGCTGATGGTGCCGAGCACTTGCGCGAACGCGTGCTTGTCGAGGCCAACGCTGCGTTCCACGATGCGCGCGGTTTCGGCAAATTCGCGTTTGTCATCGGTCTGCACGAACAGATCGGCCAGTAGACCCGACAATGCGACGCAGCGATTGAAAATTTCATTTGGATCTTCGGTGCGATCCTGCTCGATGGCGTGCGAGGCGGAGATGGCCCGGTGCAGACGCTCGGGCAGATGCCAGCTGGCCATCAACGTGCCGCCGATCTGCGCGTGGTCCGCCTTGACCTGCTTGAGTTCGAATTCTGCGAGGGCGCGATGATTGCGCTGCAGCGGGGCGCCGTTGCGATACAAATCCGGCAGCGCCTGATCCAACGCCAGCATACCCACGTCCTGAAGCAAGCCTGCCAGGAACAATTCCTCAGCCAGGGGTTGACGCAGGGCTTCGCCGAGCGCGCGCGCCGAGATCGCTGCCGTCAGGACACGGCGCCAGTAAAACGGATAGTCGATGCCGTTGGGCTTGGTGCTGCGCAAGCTGCGCACCAGCGTGAAGCTCAAGGCCAGCGTCAGGGTCGCATTCAGGCCGAGCACGACAAGTGCTTGCCGCAGGTTTTCGCTCTTGCGCCGCTGCGCGTACAGCGGCGAGTTGGCGATGCGCAAAATCTTGGTGGTCAATGCCGGATCCATGCTCACGGCTTTGGCGACCTTGCCCATCTCGATGTCCGGATCCTGGGCAAGTTCAATGATGTGTGCCGCGACGCCGGGCGGCGTCGGGAAATTCACGAAGGTCCTGATATGTCGTTCTAACTCGGGGGTCATCCACGCAAACTCCATGGGGCCACCGCCTTTCATTGGCAGTGGCTAACCGGAGTTAGCGTCCTGATTTGTCAGAACTTTAGGGATTTCACCTGGAAGTAATGTCCAGGGAATGCTCACGGTTACGCGGGGTCGCTGTTTAGCGGGCAAGCCGTGCGCTTCGGCGCCACCACGATAGCAGGATCCGGCTCAGCAGCACGAGCAAGGCCGGACCGAGCACCACGATCCAGGAGGCCCAATTGCCCTGGAACAGACCTCGGTAAATAGAGCCATATTGATTGGCGAGGCTGGCGCCCTCGTACCGCCCCAGCAGCGAACTTCCCGCGATGAAAATGAGCAGCGGCAGCACGGTCAGTCCCAAGGCCAGACCGCCGCCCACGAGCCACAGCAATCGTGAACTGACTGTGGCCTGTCGGTAACGGCTTCGGAGAGTTTGGATCCACATGCGCGAGAGTGTAAACCAACCAGACCTTAAGGCTGTAGAATCAGGGCATGAAACGTTGGATCCCTGAGCCTTTGTACGGCGCCAAGCCCTGGATCTTCATGGTGGGAGGCGCGGTCCTCGCCATCGGCATGATGGCCTGGTCGTGGTGGAACGGCGCATGGTCCCCGTGGGGCGGCTTGCTGTGCTTCGCCGGCGCGGCGAGTGCAATCAGCGGCGGTGCGATCCTGCAGTTGCGGCAAAATTACCGCGTGCGCAGCAAATGGCGGCGGGACCGCGAGCGCGACGCCGCACAAGACCGCTCAAAATGATTCGCGTCGCCGTCGTCGGCGTCGGCTACCTCGGCCGATTCCATGCACAAAAATATGCCGCGTTGGACACCGCCAATCTGGTGGCCGTCGCGGATCCGAACGTGGCGGCGCGCGATGCGCTCGCCAAGGAACTCAACGTCACCGGTGTCGATGATTACCGCAGTCTCATCGGCAAGGTCGATGCGGTCAGCATCGTCACACAGACGCCGTCCCATTTTGCGATCGCGCGCGACTTTCTCGACGCTGGCGTGGACGTGCTGCTGGAAAAGCCGATCACTGTGACAGTACAAGAGGGCGCCGAGCTGGTGGCGGCCGCCCGTCGCGGCGGCCGCATTTTGCAGATCGGGCATCTGGAGCGCTTCAATGCCGTGGTCCAGGCGGTGCAGCACAAGCTCACCATTCCGCGCTTCATCGAGTCGGCGCGATTGGCGCCGTTCAAGCAACGCGGCACCGAGGTGGACGTGGTCCTGGATCTCATGATTCACGACATCGACCTGATCTTGAGCATCGTGCGCTCGCCCGTCGTTTCGGTCGATGCCATTGGCAGCAGTGTCTTTTCCAATGAAATCGACATTGCCAACGCGCGCCTGCGGTTTGAGAACGGCTGCGTGGCCAATGCCACCGCGAGCCGGGTCAGCCTGAAGACCGAACGCAAGCTGCGCTTGTTCGAGGACGACGCTTATCTATCCATCGATCTGCACCAGAAGATTCTCACCGTGATCCGCAAAGGGCAGGGTGTGGCCGCCGAAGGAATGCCGCCGGTGTCCATTGATGAACAAAACTACGACCAGGGCGATGCGTTGAAGGACGAGATTCAGGCCTTTCTACATTGCGTGGCGACACGTGAGGCGCCGCTGGTGAGCGGTGAGGACGGACTGCTGGCGCTGCAGACGGCGGTTGACATCGCCGCACAGGTGCAGCGATCGCGCGAGCGCTTTAAGGCTTAGCGCCCAGATCGTTGACCGGCGTCACCCGGTCTACGAAATAGGCTGTGCCGGCAAAGCAGGAGGTCGGCAGCCCGCGGTGTTCGGAGTAGTGCAACTGCACCTGACGCCCCACCAGTTTGTCGAGCTCGGCTGCCACCGCCGGACTGCGCACACTGAAAGTCCAGATCTGCGGCGCCACGCCGGCGACCACGTACTGCGCCAGTTCGCCTTCGTAGGTCTTGCACAACCAGCCGCGCCGCGAAAACTTCTGCACGATGCCGGCACGCTCGCCGTCCGAATAAGACCAGGCCAGCGCCAGCCAGCTCCACAGCGTCAAGCCGATCAAGACCACGATCAGCACGCCGAAGAAAACTCCCCAGCCGCGCTTGCCGCGACGGCGTGGTGTGGAATTTGGTACTTGAATCGGGTCCATGGTCACTCCACCGCGACTTCGCGCGTCCACCCGAAGGTGTCCACCGCACGTCGCTCCTGGATCGAGAGCAGTGCCTCGCGCAATTGCGCAGCCACCTTGTCGACATCGGTCGGGGCATACACTGCGCCGTCGGCGTCGACCAATTGCTTGATAGGGGCGACGATGGCGGCCGTTCCGCAGGCGAACAGTTCGCTGCAGTTCCCGGCACTGATCTGACGCAGCAGTTCGTCGATCTCAATGCGGCGCTGATGCAGCTTCCTGCCATCCCGTTTGGCAATGGCGATCAGCGAGTCACGCGTGATACCCGGCAAAATCGTGCCGTCGAGATCCGGGGTATGCAGTTCGCCGTCAATGACCGCAAACAAGTTCATGCCGGACAGCTCCTGCACGTAGCGGTGTTCCGGTGCGTCCAGCCACAACACCACGTGATGTCCGCGCAAGCTCGCAGCAGAGGTGGCGCGCAAGGAAGCGGCATAGTTGCCACCGGTCTTCGCCGTTCCGGTGCCGCCGTTGGCGGCGCGCGCATCGACCCGCTCGACGGCCACGCTGAGCGCGCCGGATTGATACACTTCCGACGGGTTGGCGATGATGATGAAACGCAACGTCGTGGAGTTGCGGATCAGATAACCGGACTCCGTTCCGTACACGAAGGGCCGTAGATACAGCGCCTGTTTGGTGGTCCGCGGAATGAACGGCGTGCAGGCCTGCACCACGGCCTCCAGTCCCTCGATGAACTCCGACTCCGGCAGCACGGGGATCGACAGGCGTTCCGAGGAATTGGCCAGCCGGCGCCAGTGGTCATGCGGACGAAACAGGTTGGGCGCATCCTTGCCGACGCGATAGGCCTTCATGCCCTCGAACACCAACTCGGCGTACTGCAGCGCGCGCGCGCCCGGCAGGATTTCCAGCGGTCCATATTTGAGCAATTGCCGGTTCGACCACTGCGTGCCGTCGAATTCCGCGCTGTACATGACCGGCGCGGTGACCAGCCCAAAGCCCAGTGTCTGCGGCAGCTTGAAGGATGCCAGCGCGTCGGCAACGCCGGACGCGGTGGTGTAGGCGCGCGGAACGCTAGCGGCGGAGGTAGGCATCGGTTCCCTGCAACCAGTCTTGGCGTGGTGGATTGAACACATCGACATCCAGCGTGTCCTCGAGCGCCAGCGCCCGGTGCACGACAAGGGACGGGATGACCAGCACTTCGCCGGCGCGAAGGATCAGGTTCTGCTCCTCCTTGGCGCCGATCCAGAATTCCAATGCTCCGCTCAACAGGTAGGTCATCTGTTCGTTTTCATGCGAATGGCTCGGCACGTCATCGCCTTTCTTCAGTGCGACATGCGCGATCATCAGGCGATCGCTGCTGATGAATTTGCGCGTAATCGTGCCCTTGAGCGGCTCGGCCGGAATGTCGTCCCAGCGATAGAAGTGGGCGAGTTGGGGCTGCATGTCAGTCACTTTCCTCTACGGGTTCAAGAACCGTTCGTCGATGGGCGCATCATGCCCGAAAATGAGGCGGTTGGTCTCATTCGCAAGCCCTACGACGGCCAGCAATTCGTGATATTGATCATCCGTCATTCCCTTTTTGCGGGCGGCCGCCGAATGCGAGGCGATGCAGTACTTGCAATTGTTGGTGACGCTGACGGCGACGTAAATCAATTCCTTGGTGAGCGGGTCGAGCGCTCCGGGCTGCATGACCTCTTTGACGTTCTCCCACATCCGCCGCAAGGTCGGCGGGTGGTGCGCCAGCACCTTCCAGAAATTGTTGACCCAGTCGATTTTACGCGTGGCCATGATATCGTCATAGACGGCCCGAACTTCCGCAGAGGCGTCGTCGTATTCAATCGGTTTGCTCATGCGCGCCATGCTCCTGATGTTGCGTGGGTTACGGGAGAATGGCGATGACGCGGGCGGGGAAGCCCGAGCCATTGCTGGGTTTGGGAAAACTGACCATGACCAATGCACCGGCATCCGGCACCTGATCCAGATTTGCCAGCATCTCGATCTGATAGTGATTCAATCCCAGCACATAGGATTCCAGGGAATAGTCATCTTTGGTCGTGGCGAGACCGGGGTCCGTATCAGTCGTCTCGTGACCGGACGCTGTGATGCCGCGCTCTTCATAGAGCAGCTTCAACACGTCCTTGCTCCAGCCCGGGTAGTGGTACACGCCGGCTGAATCCTTGTTTTGCATGGCGGCGTTGTCGGGCCAGCGCTTCGACCAGTCAGTGCGCATGGCGACGAAGGCATTTTTCGGAATGCGCCCATGTTTCTTTTCCCAGGCGGCGACATCGTTGAGCGTCACCACATAGTCGGCGTTTTTGACCACTTGTTCATGGACATCCAGCACGACCAGCGGCAGGAGCATGTCCTTCGGGGCAACCTGGTCGACGGTCTTGAGTCCGTCATGGAAATGCGCCGGTGGGTCGATGTGGGTTCCCCACTGCCCAATGTGGCAGAACTCCTGAATGATGAAGCCGTCCTTCTTCACCGTGTACAGCGTCTTCACCGATTCCTGCGGTGCCCCTTTCCAATGCGGAATGTCCGGATTGAATGCATGGGTCAGGTCAACGAAGTTCTTCTGGCTGAGCTGGTCGTAGACACCGTACAGCGAAGGGTCGGGCGATTTCGCGGCGAGGACGCTGCCGCTCAGCACGATGGTTGTCAGGAAGATCAATGCGCGCGCTTTCATGCTTCACCTTGGGCGTTTGGATGGACTGTGGCGGGGCCACAGAATATACAGGCCGGTGGGGTCGGGACAAGCGGTGCGGGGTACGGCCGACTGCAAGGTTGATCGACGCTGCGCCGGCGGCGGTCAATTCAAATCGTCACCACCACATTAATGTTTTCCAGTCGGTAGTTGATCACGCGCGCCGTACCGGAGGAGGTGTGGTGAGCTGCCAACATGAGGTCACAATGTCACATCTGGGCTATTTCGCCTATGATTCCACTGCAAGAGGTCGTGCATGTCCGGTCCCGTGGTTCGATTCAGAATTGATTTCGGCGAACACTCCTTCGTCGGTCCGGGCAAAGTCGCGCTGCTCGAAGCGGTCCGTGATGCCGGTTCGTTGTCGCAGGCGGCGCGCGACATCGGCATGAGTTATCGGCGCGCCTGGCTGTTGCTGGAAAGCCTGAAACAATCCTTCCGCAAACCGGTGACGGTGGCTACCACCGGCGGCAAAGGTGGCGGCGGCGTCGCGCTGACGCCGTTCGGTCACGATCTCATCCGTTGCTATCGCGCGCTGGAAGTTGATGTAGCTGCGTCGGCGGCCAAACGTCTTCGCAGCATTGCGGCGCAGATCAACGGATCCCCGGCGATGACTGCGACGCCGCGACGACCGCTTGTACGGGCGGATCGATAGCCCCCGGGCATTGCTTGCAATGTCAATACAAATCGTTATCATTCGCATCTGAGAGCGTTGCTGAGCCCGTTCGACACATGCTGGCGGGCCACACGTCTCGATTGATGATTGCGCGAGTGAACCCGCTGACTCTGATCAAGTAGTTCATCCGGCAGTCGCATCAAGTACTGAACCGTTCGGGCTGCGGGTCCGCAGCACGGGCGTTGAGTTCGCTCAGCGCGCGCGACTCGGCCAGCGCCCGGAACACGTCGCCATTGTCCCCGAATGGAACGGTGCCTGCGCCGGCGCCCAATGCGCTGACCAGTTGCATTACCTTCTGCCGCCAGCGCTTTCCGCTGGCCGGATTATAGGTGCCGAAGATCACGGGGAAAATTCCTGCCGAATGGGAAATGCGTATCATGATGTTTCATCCTTGGAGTCTGATTAGAAATGGCCGAACTCGAACACCGAACCGATCAATGACACGATGGTGGTGGCGAGAAGCGCGACGGTGGCTGAGGCAAGTATTCGATCGATGCACATGGGAATCTCCTGTAAAGCAAATTTCGATGTGCTCAGTGTCGCCGAAGGCATGCGGCTTCAGAAAATCCAGATTCTGAAGCGCGCTTCAAGGAAACTTAATCGCGCAGGATTGCTGAATACCTATAAAAAATAGGGTTTTTGAATTAGCTCAGAAGTGTTTGTTATATGCGTCTGCCAATCGGCCGCGTTTTAGCGATTGGGCAATCCGCACACAATGGCATTCTTCCGGATGACGCCGGACATCGAGGGTTGTTGAATCTACCGCGATCCCAATCTACTTCAAAATCAAAACGTCGGCCCCGAGCAATGCAATCACCATCATGAAAACGGGTCGAATCATATGAGCGCCTAGCACTAACGGATTTTTGGTTTGAATCGCGGCGCGACGAGGCAACGTCATCAAATCAGCTTCCTGAGCGACCGAGTGTCAAGTGGGGTTCAGCCGGTGATGCTGTCATGTGGGCAATACCCTAGAGTCAAGGTGCAAAACAATTAAGCGGCAGCGGTAGGTTGAATCCTACCGCTGCCGCTGGCAAATGACCGGTTCGGTTCAGCGCGCAACCAAGCCCGTCGCACTCAACGGAACCCCCAAGGCACTGCCACTGTTGGTCGCGCTGCCGTTCGCCGCAATTCGAAATACAACGATCTTGCCGATTTTCGGTGACAGTACATACATCGTTCGTTGGTCATGGCTGACCGCTGCATCCAGCGGGTTACCGCCCGAAATCCCGGTCACTCCGTCGACATTCAAGGGCTTGAGGGCGCCATGGCGATCCACCTTGAACCCTGAGATCGTACCGCTGCCGGTATTGGTGACGTAGGCGAAGCGACCGTGCCGGGCTAACACTACCCAGCACGCCGCTGATTGCTTCGTCGGGATCGATGCGCTGATCGTTTCCAACGATGCGGGGTCCTCATCGAGGTCGTAGGAAGAAATTGCGCTGGCTCCGGCGGCTCCGCCGAAGGCTTCGCTAACCAGGATATGGTTGCGACGGTCAAAGGCGAACCCGAAGGGCGTTGCGCCATTGGATGCAAACACGGTTGGCCCGCTGACCTCCTCCTCATCGACCGCATAAACGGAGATCTTGCCGCTGGCCTTCTCCGTCACGACGAGCGCATCCCCATCTGGATCGAACGCTACTTCAGCTGCACCGGCTGTTGCGGAACTCAGCGGACGGCTTGAATTCGGGATTGCCTTGAGATGTCCATTCCAGGAGTAACGCAAGCCGCTGATATTGCCGCTTCCACCTGAGTTCAAGACGAAGATAGTGTTTTCATGCACGGTGAGACTCACCGGTTGTGTCCCGCCCGAGTCGACTTTATCGACCAACAAGAGACCGCGCGGCGTTATCGCGAATGAGCTGACCTCGTTGCTGCCGGCGTTCACCGCAAACAGCCAACGGCCGTTCTTGGTCAACGCTAAGGCACCTTGATTCCCAAGCCCCGCATCGGTGCCGGTCCCGCCAGTAGCAACTGTACCTGCAAGCGACAGCAAGCCGTCGTCGTCGCTGCGATAGATTTGAATTTCATTTCCGGCAGCGCTATTGGTCTGAGTGTAGACCGTTGCTGCCATCGACGGCGCTGCGACTGCGGCTGCCGTAATCATCGCGAAGGCCGCTCGAGCCGTCATTCGTCCAAAAAAAAGGTTCATGGTGATGTCTCCGTTAATACCCGGTCTGGGTACCCGAAGCGTAAAGGGGAGTTATCACAAGATGGTCACGCAGACATCGCGAACGCTGGCGTTGGTCGGGCGATCGAGCGTTGCAGAGCGATCTCTACCGTCGTGCCGGCACCTTTCTGCGACAGAATCGTGACGCTCTGCGAGTGGAGGTCCATGATGCGCTTGACGATCGCCAGACCAAGTCCCGTGTGACGTTGGTCGTTGCGCCCTTGTGGGCTGTAGAATCGCTTGAACAGATGCGGCAAGTGCTCGGGGTCGATGCCCTTTCCTGTGTCGATGACCCGGATTCGCACCAACTCCGATTCGATCGACATCTCCAGACGCACTTGGCCGCCGCGCGGAGTGTGCCGGATGGCGTTTTCCAACAAATTGCCGAGCACGCGTTCTATCAATGCGAGATCCGCACGAACGGCGACGCCGCTGAGATCCAGCAGTGTGTGCAGCGCGACTCCGTGCTTGTCGGCCGCGACGCGAAATCGCAGCGCGACATCCTGCAATAATTCGGCTATCGAAAACGGCTCCATCGTCGCGGTTACTGAACCGGATTCCAACCGTGCCAATTCGAACAGCGCATCGATCAGTCGTCCCAATTGGTCGGCTTGGCGTAGCGCCACGTTCAGGTGCGAACGACGCTCTTCGGTGGAGGATTCATCCTTGATCAGCAGCGTCTCGATATAGCCTCTCAGTGAGGCCAGTGGCGTGCGCAGGTCGTGCGAGACGTTAGCCACCAGTTCGCGGCGCAATTCGTCGGTTGCCTGGAGTTCGCCAATTTGTCGTTCGATTGCACCGGACATCACGTTGAATCGGGCTTCCAAGGTGCTGATCTCGTCGCCTAAGGCGATCGGCGGGGAGGCTGCTGCTGAAGGGACCTTCCGGCTCCACTCGCGCATGGCAGAATCCAGTGCGCGCAGCCGGCGAGTCAACACGGCAAAAAGCCCACCGCCGGCAAGTAATGCCGTCAGAAGAACTAGTCCAAGTGCGGCGGCGCCTGCGCGCAGTGCGTAGCTGCCACGAAGACTGGCGGCAATCGATCGTTCTGGCTGGCCGCCCAGTACGACATACAGATAGCCGGATAGCGCGCCATTGTCGACAATGGGTGCAACCGAAAATACGCGCTGACTGCCCGGTCGTGAGGGGTCGGTCCCGTACAGGGGGCGTTCGTCGGCGGAGCGGAGAAATGTCTGGATCGGGCCTAGGTCGACAATACGCCGCTGCAGTTTGTCTGTCGGAACCACCGCGGCAATGACGGCGCCCCGAGTATCCAACAAATACACTTCTGCAGACGGATTGACGGTCATCGCACGATTGGCCAATTCACGCCAGGCGGCAGCGTTGACGGCATTGCCACTGATCAGGCGCAATTCTCGTACCACATACATCGCGATTCCGGCATCGAGTCGCTGACGCAGCTCGTCGGCATATCGATCGCTGGTTCGGCCCAACAGCATTAAAAGCCCGATTGCCAGGATCGCCAGCAACCCGGCCAGACCCAGCGTCAGTTTGATGTGCAAGGCCTTCACGGAACGTGCCGGCTGGTTTCGCCCGCGAAGCGATAGCCAACGCCCCACACCGTGACGATGTAATGGGGGTGGGCGGGGTCGGGTTCTACCTTGGCTCGAAGGCGATTGATATGAGAGTTGACGGTGTGCTCATACGTTTCATGAGTGGAACCCCATACCTGGTCCAGCAACTGGGCGCGCGAGAACACTCGCGCCGGATTCATCATCAGATACGCCAGCAGATCAAATTCCTTGGCGGTCAATTCCAGGTATTCGCCGGCTCGGCGGGCCTCGCGGCGATCCAGATCCAGTTGTAGTTGCGAGGATTGCACGCTGCGCAATTGGACCGGAGAGTTGCGCGTGAGCTGTTCAACACGACGCAGGATTGCCTTAACCCGGGCGGCGAATTCGACGACGCTAAAGGGCTTGGTCAAATAGTCGTCCGCGCCGATTTCAAGTCCCCGAACGCGCTCGATCTCGCTGGCGCGTGCGGTCAACATCAGGATCGGAGTATAAGCGGCGCTGGCGCGTACTTGACGGCAGATCTCCAATCCATCGACCTGTGGCAGTGTCAAGTCGAGGACGATCAGACTCCACCCGCAAGCACTTAGGGCAGCGATCAAGCCTTCTCGGCCGTCAACGCATACGGTTACCTCGCAGTTCAGATCTTCCAGGTGCAAGGCCAATAGTTTCGCGATATCGCGATCATCTTCGATCAGGAGCACCTTGCGCGTGAGCATGATTGACCTTTGGAGTACGGGCTTACCAGTATGTGACCGGAAATATCACGCAAATATCACGGCGAATGATTGATATCGATCGGAGCGCCTGCCGCCAGAGTCGTATCGGAGAGGGACGCGGCCTCTTAGAATTCAGCCTGGAGAAACTTGGGACTGCGTTGGAGGCCGGAATGCACAGCATCGAGATCGACGCACGAGCCGGCGTTCAGATGGGGTTTGGCACCGACCTTCTTGAAATGTCGCACGATTTCCAATCCGAGGAGCTTCTACTACGGTCAGGGGTTCAGAAGCCTCAAGAAATATTGCTCGCGGTCACCGAAGTTAACGCAAAGCGCTGCCTTGAGGCCATGCCGCGTGGCGACTGAAGTTAAAGCGATTTGTAGCAGCGCAGGTACCAGCTCCCCGGAAATCTTCCGGGGAGCGCCCACATTGGTGGAGCCGGGGGGACAGCGCGTTCCACCTCTTTCGAGATGGGCTGGACTATGCCTTCATCCTTCCATCGCCCATGCGATGGGTCGGATGCGGAGCGTATTATCCGCGCGCTATCGCGCAGATCCTGGTGTCGGCCCCGCCGTTGCCGGGTCGGCCGATCCATGAGTCTCTACAGGGCAGGAAGAGTTGGCCTCGTCCTACCCCTCGGCGTTGCCATGTCGCTTGAAGCGACAGAAGGGTTCACCGAATGAGCCCCGTTTTCACTGTGCTCTTTCGAGCGCAGGCGACCATTGCATTCCCTTGCCTCAATCGAACCCCCGTCCACAAGCCCTACGTTCCAAGATCTACGTACGTAGCCACGTCTATTGATCTCGCCGCTCGCTACCCAACGGGCAGGGAAAGCTAACAGCCAGCCCGATATTTTTTCGTTGAACACACCCCAGGCTCGTGTGCTCCACTATCTGATGAGCGCTACCCTCAACCGTTCGCATCAGCACGAGCCGGTCGAGGTACAGCCGCGATTAGGCGGCTAGTGCGTAGTTGTCTTGATTGGCAACTATAAGTTTGCAAATGGTTTTACGAGGAACCTGCACCTCGGTACGCACCTGGAGTTTCGCGACCCATGTCGAAACCGGTCGGCCCCAATTGCAAGCGTTATTGTACGCCGATAGTTCCCATCACGCTAATCGCCCAGCCGGCTTACCGGCGCGCCGCTTTCATGATGCGACTCTTGTCGCGCTGCCAGTCGCGGTCCTTGTCGTTGGCGCGCTTGTCATGCTGCTTCTTGCCTTTGGCGAGGCCGATTTCAAGCTTGGCACGGCCCTTTTTCCAATACAGCTCCAGCGGCACGATGGTGTGTCCGCGGCGCTCGACCGCACCGATCAGGTGGTCCAACTGACGGCGATTCAGCAGCAACTTGCGGGTGCGCGTCGGATCGGTGTCCACGTGCGTGGACGCGGATACCAGCGCACCGATGTGTGCGCCGAACAGGAAAGCCTCGCCATTTTTGACGTACACATAGGCCTCGGCGATCTGCGCCTTGCCGGCGCGCATGCTCTTGACCTCCCAGCCCATGAGGCTGATGCCGGCCTCGAATCGCTCCTCGATGAAGTAATCGAAGCGCGCTTTGCGGTTGACGGCGATGGGGGGTGCTTTTTCTTCCGGTTTGGCCATGCGCGAATTCTACCGGATCGAATACTATACGGACGCTTTCGTGAAACCAGACGCCGCATCCGGCGCCCACCCTCAAAGGCAGGTTCTTTTTGCAATCCGTCGAACGCAGTGCGCTGGTGCGATATACACCCGAGCAGATGTTCGCGCTGGTGAACGACATCGCCAGCTATCCGCGGTTTCTGCCGTGGTGTACGGCCGCCAGTGTGCAGGTGGTGTCGCCAACGGAACTCGTTGCGTCGGTGCAGATTGAACGCAGCGTGCTGCGAACCCATTTCACGACACGCAACACGCTCACCGTGGGTCGCGTGATCGCCATGCAACTGGTGGAGGGACCCTTCAGCAAGTTGAGCGGTGAATGGCGCTTCGATCCCATCGGCACGGAGGGCTCGCGCGTCCGCTTCAAAGTCGACTTCGAGTTCAGCAATCGTTTGCTGGCGGCAGGATTGAACCCGGTGTTCGAGTCGGTGTGCGCCACCATGGTCGGTGCATTCGTCGAACGCGCGAAGTCCGTTTATGGATGAGACCATCGTGGTGGACGTTGCCTGGGTGGCGACCGATCGCGCGCTTTTATGGACTTGTACCTTGCACTCAGGAGCCTGTGTGGCCGATGCGCTGCTCGCCCTTGCCAACGAGCTTGCGCCCTCGGTCGGGAATCTGGATACCTGCCCGGTGGGCATTTTTGGGCGGGTGGTGCCGCGCGATCAGCCCCTGCTGGATGGCGATCGGGTGGAAATTTATCGCGACTTGCCGAACGATCCGAAAACTGCGCGTCGCCAGCGCGCCAAACAATCGGCACGTCGCAAGTCAGCGTGACGGTCGCCTGGTCGTTGCGGACCTAGTAGTTTCTGCCGGGCTTGATCTTCGCAGCTGAGGCATCTTGCGCCGCGGCAACCGCTGCAGAGGGCTTGTCAATTTTCGCCACCTTGTCGGCGTCGAAATAGACGGTGACGCGGCGCGAGTCTTCCTTGCTGGAATGGCCTTTCTTCAAATAGTAAATGTAGTCCCAACGTTCCTTGTCGAACGTGTCCGCCACCATGGGCGTGCCGAGCAGGTAGCGGACCTGGCTGCGCGTCATGCCGGTTTTGACCTGTTCCACCGCAGCCTGATCCAGAAAGTTCCCCTGCTGAACATTGATGCGATAAACGCACGCAGACGACAGCATCAAGGTGCAGGCGAGGGCAAGACAGCGGAAGTACGTAGTCATGGCAGTGGTGCAATCAATCTATTTGATCGATAATCGGGGCCAGCATCATACCGGAATGAACCCTGTGCCGCAGCGAATCAAAGATTCCACATCGACCGAGAGTACCGACCTGCGCAGGGCGGGTCTCAAGGTCACCTTGCCGCGATTGAAGATTCTGGACATCCTGGCGGCCGGCAATACCCGGCACATGAGCGCCGAGGACATTTACAAGCAGTTGCTGGAGTCCAACGAGGATATCGGCCTTGCCACCGTGTACCGCGTCCTGACGCAATTCGAGGCGGCCGGTCTGGTAACTCGCCATCACTTCGAAGGTGGCATGGCGGTGTTCGAGCTCAATCATGGGGCGCATCACGATCATATCGTGTGTGTGGACTGCGGCCGCGTCGAAGAGTTCATGGATGGCGGCATTGAAGAGCGTCAGCAGGCGGTGGCGGAGCGATTGGGGTTTGAGATCAGCGATCACGCCTTGATCCTGTACGGGCATTGCCGCAAGACCGACTGCCCCAACAAACGCGTCAAATAGATCGGCGCGGTTTGCTTTTCTTGGGGGTCGCCGGCGCTGACACCGGCCTTAACGCAAGCATTTCCCGCGCGTGATCGCGCGCGGTGTCGGTGATCGACACACCGCCCAGCATTCTGGCGATTTCCTCGACCCGCTCCTCGGCGTTCAAGACATTGACCGCAGTTCGCGTGGTCTTGCCGTCGGACAGCTTGATCACCCGGAATTGCGTGTGGGCCTGCGCGGCGACCTGCGGCAGATGCGTCACGCACAAAACCTGCGCGCGTAGCCCGAGCTCACGCAGTTGCCGACCGACGATTTCCGCAACAGCGCCACCCACCCCGGCATCCACCTCATCGAACACCATGCACAGCGCG
Source organism: Pseudomonadota bacterium (assembly GCA_031394735.1). Taxonomy (GTDB): domain Bacteria; phylum Pseudomonadota; class Gammaproteobacteria; order Steroidobacterales; family Steroidobacteraceae; genus TMP-86. The sequence continues at coordinate 53,653 of JANMXI010000002.1, forward strand.
GTGGTGTTGGCAGCGGCCGCGACCTGAATGGCGAGACTGATGCGCGACAGCTCGCCGCCCGAGGCGACCTTTGCCAGGCCCTTGAGGGGTTGACCGGGATTGGCGCTGACCAGGAAGTCAATGTCATCAACGCCATAGGCTGAAAACGCCGCCGGGTCTTTGTCGATCCGGACTTCAAACCGCCCGCCGAGCATTCCCAAGGATTGCATCAGACGGCTGATCTGAGCGCCGAGATCCGCAGCCGCTGCAACGCGGGATTTGCTCAGCGCGGCGGCGGCGACCTGATAGCTTTGACTCAACTCCGTCAGCTGCTGCTCCATTTGCGCCAGCGTCACGCCCGAGGCCTGCAGATCGGCGTATTCGCGCTCGGTTTGTAAAAGGACTTCCGGCAGCTCGGTCACGGCCACCCGATGTTTACGCGCCAGCGTCTCGAGCCCCGCCGCACGACGTTCCAGATCCTCCAGGCGTGCCGGATCCACGTCCAGCGCTTCCAGGTAGTGTTGCAGCGCCGAGGCCGCCTCACGAGCCGCGACCTGCGCTTCCTGCAGCAGCGCCGCCGCGCCGGCGAGTTCGGCATCGCTTTCCGCCGGTACGCGGATGGCAGCGCCTGCCTTGGCCAGAAAGTCATGAGCGTTGGCGCCATCGGTTTCGTAGGCGACGTCCAGCGCCGCACGGGCCGCGGCGGCGAGCCTGCCGCGATTGGCGAACCGCTTCTGTTCGCTCATACACAGTTCGATCTGCTCGCGGGTGCTGACCTCGGACTTGAGTTCGGCCAGTTGGAATTGCAAATAGTCCAGGCGCGAGTCGCGTTGATCGGCCGCGGCCTTCAACGCCTCATATCGGTCGCGGCAGGCGCGATAGGCCGAGTAGGCGCCGGTCACGGCGTCACGCAGCGCGGTAGGTACCGCATGCGCATCCAGCAGATCGCGCTGCGCGCTGCGTTTGATCAGGTGCTGAAATTCCTGCTGGCCGTGAATTTCGATGACGAAATCTGAGAATTCGCGCAATGCCTGCAGCGACACCACTTGGCCATTGAGATACGCGCGCGAGCGGCCATCGGCGCCGACGACACGGCGCAAGATAACCTCACCCTGATGCTCGATGGATTGTTCTTGCAGCCAATCGGAGGCTGCTCCCGCCGGTACTGTGAAGCTGGCGGAGACCTCGGCCCGTTCGGCGCCATGCCGCACCACATCGGGGCCAGCGCGGCCGCCTGCGGCGAGCAGCAGCGCATCGACGATGATGGATTTACCGGCACCGGTTTCGCCGGTCAAGGCGCTTAAGCCGGGTTTGAATTCCAGTTCCACCCGGTCGACGATGGCCAGGTCACGAAGTTGCAGGTGCGTGAGCATACCCGTGCAGCCTACCTAGTCGCTCACCCGGTTGTCGAAGCCGCCGCGGCCCCAATGCAACTTGGTGCGCAGGATGCGGTAGTAGTCGTAGCCCGGCGGGTGCAGGAAGGTGATCTTGGCCGCCGCCTTTTCCACGAACAGTTGATCCTGCAGCTCCATGTCGCCGAGCGCCTCGCCGTCGCAGGTGACCTGCGCGCGGCCTGACGGGCGCTCCATCAGGCGCAGCGTGATTTTGCTAGCGGCGCTGACGATGACGGGCCGGTCGCTGAGCGTGTGCGGGCAGATCGGCGCCAGCACCCAGACATCCAGTTCCGGTTCAACGATCGGTCCGCCGCACGACAATGCGTACGCGGTGGAGCCGGTGGCGGTGGCCACCACCAGGCCGTCGGCGCCATGGTTGTTGACCAGATTGCCATTGATGGCGGTTTCGAAATCCAGCATCCGGCCACTCTCGCGCTTCTGAATGACCACGTCATTCAGCGCCAGCGCGGTCAGTGCCTGGGCGCCGGGGCGCTCCAGTCGCGCGCTCAACATGGAACGCGGGTCTTCGGAATAGCGACCGGCCAGCACGGTGTCGACATCGTCGAGCATGGTGCGCGCGCCGACATCGGTCAGAAACCCGAGCCGGCCGCGATTCACGCCGAGCAGCGGCACGTCGTGTCCGGCCACCAGCCGCGAGGCGTACAGCAGCGTGCCGTCGCCGCCGATGGCGATGACGAGATCGGCTTCGGTGGCGAAGAAGCGTGCTTCGCAGCGGGTGACGGTGTCGGGCGGGAAGGGCAGCTCGACGTTTTTGTCCACCAGCACCTTGCCCGACCGGCGCGACAGATGCGCGGCCAGGCTGAGCATGCATTCGGCGACGCGGACGTCGACGGTGTTGCCGATGAGTGCGATGGATGAAAACGGATGGGCCATGCAGGGAATCCTCTGGGGCTGTTTTAGCATGCCCGCTGCGATGCGGTCACGGGTTCAATCTCCATTCTTTTCCCAGTTTGAGGTATCTTGACTTAGGTTGGGGCTACAGGAGAGGGCGATCTCCGAACATAATGCCGATGAAACCTTAAGTGAGCGGGCCCAGCTGCTGCTCAAGGCGCTGATCGAGAATTACATCCGCGACGGCCAACCGGTCGGCTCGCGTACGTTGTCGCGTGATTCAGGGTTGAGCCTGTCGTCGGCCACCATCCGCAATGTCATGGCGGACCTCGAGGGACTGGGGTTTGTCGCCTCCCCGCACACCTCGGCCGGCCGCATTCCAACCGACAAAGGTTACCGGTTGTTCGTCGATTCGCTCCTCAAGGTCAAACCGCTCGAGACCAACGAGATCGAGGAAATCCAGCGCGGCCTGATCGGCGAACCGAACAACGGTCGCTCGCTGGTGCAGATCGCCTCGCAGATGCTCTCCAATGTCACGCACATGGCCGGCGTCGTCACGCTGCCCAATCCGCATTACGTCGCGCTCACGCAGATCGAATTCATCGGCCTGTCGGACAACCGGGCGCTGGCCATCATGGTCATGAACAATCGCGAGGTGCAGAACCGGGTGGTGCAACTCGACCGCTACTACGCGCCGGAGGAACTCAAGCGCGCCGCCAACTATCTGAACGAGGTGATCGGCGGCCGCTCACTGCCCGACGCACGCGCGCACATCGTCGCTCAGCTGCAGGAAACCCGGCAGAATATGAACCGGCTCATGCTCGACGCGATCCACATGGCGCAGAAAGTGTTCGATATTTCGCCCGGCGATAAAATGGAATACGTCATCGCCGGCGAGACCAATCTGATGGGCTTTGCCGAGCTGTCCAATGTCGATCGTCTGCGCCGGCTGTTCGAGGCTTTCAACGAAAAGCGCGACATTCTGCATATTCTTGACAACTGTCTGCGCGCCGATGGGGTGCAGATCTTCATCGGCCAGGAGTCCGGCTACAGCATCCTCGACGATATCAGTGTGGTCTCCGCCCCCTACACCATCGACAACCGGGTGGTTGGTGTCCTGGGGGTCATTGGGCCGACCCGTATGGCCTACGAGCGGGTCATTCCCATCGTCGATTTGACCGCGAAATTGCTCGGCTCAGCCTTGAACGCCCGCAAATAGGCCCAATTCATGGGTCTTTGGGCAGCTTAAGGTTCATGACGTGACCAATTCCAGTACCGCAGAAAGCAATAACCAGGATCCTGCCGACTCGGGTGCGCCCGCCGGCGAGGCCACCCTGGAAGCGCAGTTGACGGCCGCCCTGGCCAAGGCCGAAGAGCATCGCAACAACCATCTGCGGGCCATCGCCGAAATGGAAAATTTTCGCAAGCGTGCAGAACGTGAAGTAGAGCAGGCGCGCAAATTCGCCATCGAGCGTTTTGCCCAGGAATTGGTGGCCGTCGGCGATGCGCTGGAGGCGGGCATCAAGGTGGGCGCGGTCACGCCGGGACCGGCGCTGCTGGAAGGCGCGCAGGCCACGCTGCGCGAACTGCACCGGGCTTTCGAAAAGGCCGGCATTCAAACGCTCGACCCGGCGGACAAGCCGTTCGACCCGAACTGGCACGAAGCCATGGTCGCGCAGGACAGCGCAGACAAGGCGCCGGGCACCGTTCTGAACGTGATTCAGAAAGGCTACGCGCTCAACGGCCGACTGCTGCGCCCGGCCCGGGTCATCGTCGCCAAAGCGCCTGCCGCTTGACGGCAATTGAAAAACGCATCGGCTCCCCCATTCTTCGAACACGGATTTTGAATTTTTTTAAGGATTACAACTATGGCTAAAGTCATTGGCATCGATCTGGGCACCACGAATTCCTGCGTCGCCATCATGGAGGGCGGCAAGCCCAAGGTCATCGAAAACAGCGAGGGCGATCGCACGACCCCTTCGATCGTCGCCTTCACCAAGGATGACGAGGTCCTGGTGGGCCAGTCCGCGAAGCGGCAGGCCGAGACCAACCCCCAGAACACCCTGTTCGCAGTGAAGCGCCTCATCGGCCGCAAGTTCACCGACGACGTGGTGAAGAAAGACGTGAGCATGGTGCCCTACAAGGTAGTCAAGGCCGACAACGGCGACGCCTGGGTGGAAGCTCAGGGCAAGAAGATGGCGCCGCCGGAAGTCGCGGCGCGCATTCTGATGAAGATGAAGAAGACCGCCGAAGATTACCTCGGCGAAACTGTCACTGACGCAGTGATCACCGTGCCGGCGTATTTCAACGACTCGCAGCGCCAGGCCACCAAGGACGCGGGCCGCATCGCCGGTTTGAACGTCAAGCGCATCATCAACGAGCCGACGGCTGCAGCGCTGGCTTACGGCATGGACAAGGGTGGCGGCGATCGCAAGATCGCGGTGTACGACCTGGGCGGCGGCACCTTCGACGTCTCCATCATCGAGATCGCCGAAGTCGACGGCGAGCGCCAGTTCGAGGTGCTCTCAACCAATGGCGATACGTTCCTCGGCGGCGAGGACTTCGACTTGCGCATCATCAATTACCTCGGCGATGAGTTCAAAAAAGAAACCGGCGTCGATGTCCGCAAGGACCCGCTGGCGCTGCAGCGTCTGAAGGAAGCGGCCGAGAAGGCCAAGATCGAGCTGTCCTCGAGCCAGCAGACCGAAATCAATCTACCGTACATCACGGCCGATCAGAGCGGCCCGAAGCATTTGAACATCAAGCTCACGCGCGCCAAGCTCGAGTCGCTGGTCGAAGAGTTGGTGAACAAAACCATCGAACCCTGCAAGGTGGCGATGAAGGATGCCGGGCTGTCGATCAAAGACGTCAGCGAGGTCATTCTGGTCGGCGGGCAGACACGCATGCCGCTGGTGCAAAAGGCGGTCAAGGATTTCTTCGGCAAGGAGCCGCGCAAAGACGTGAACCCGGATGAAGCGGTGGCCGTCGGCGCTGCGATTCAGGGCGGCGTTCTCGCCGGTGACGTCAAGGACGTGCTGTTGCTCGACGTGACTCCGCTGTCACTGGGCATCGAAACCCTGGGCGGCGTCATGACCAAGGTCATCGAGAAGAACACCACGATTCCGACCAAGGCTTCGCAGACATTCTCCACGGCCGAGGACAATCAGACCGGCGTGACCATTCACGTGCTGCAGGGCGAGCGCGAACGCTCCACCGACAACAAGTCGTTGGGTCGCTTCGATCTCACCGACATTGCGCAGGCGCCGCGTGGTCTGCCGCAGATCGAGGTGTCCTTCGACATCGATGCCAACGGCATCCTGAACGTGTCGGCTAAGGATGTGAAAACCGGCAAGGAACAACGCATCGTCATCAAGGCCTCCAGCGGTCTGTCGGAAGGCGAGATCAAGCGCATGGTCTCGGACGCCGAAGCGCATGCCGAGGAAGACAAGCTGTTCCGGGAACTGGTCGGTGCTCGCAACAAGGCCGATGCCACGGCGCACACGGTCGAGAAGGCGATCAAGGATCTGGGCGACAAGCTCAGCGATGAGGAGAAGCGTCCCGCTCAGGAAGCGCTCGATGCGGTGAAAGCCGCCATGGCGGCCGACGATCGCGAAGACCTGGAGCGCAAGACCGAAGCGTTGGTGCAGGCCTCTTCGGCCATTCTGCAGAAGACCTACGAGCAGGGCGCCGGCGCCGCGGGCGAATCCGCGACGGCGGAAACCGGTGGCAAAAAGGACGACGTGCTGGACGCTGAGTTTGAGGAAGTCAAAGAGGGCGATCGCAAGAAGGCCTGATGCTTGCGCCCTGCAGTGGCCCAATTGTGACCATTTAGGTCGAAAAGTCAGACCGCCGGCGGGTAATATCGCCGGCGGTTTACTCGTTATGGATCAGTAATGGCGAAGCAGGACTACTACAAAGTACTTGGTGTGGCGAAGGACGCGACCGAGTCCGACATCAAAAAAGCCTACCGCCGCCTCGCCATGAAATTCCATCCGGACCGCAATCCGGACGATCCTGCGGCGGAAGGGCAATTCAAGGAAGCCAAGCAAGCCTGCGAAGTGCTGCTCGATGTGCAGAAGCGGGCGGTCTACGATCAATTCGGCCATGAGGGTCTCGCCGGCGGTCGTGGCGGCGGCTTCGATACCGGTGGCGCGTTCAGTGACATCTTCGGCGAAATGTTCGGCGATATTTTCGGTGGCGCGCGTCGCGGCGGCGGCACGCAGGTGTTTCGCGGTGCAGACCTGCGCTATGAACTCGAAGTCGACCTCGAGCAGGCCGTGTTCGGTACCGACACCGAGGTCCAGATTCCAAAGCTCGGCGAGTGCAAGACCTGCAAGGGCTCTGGCGCGGCCAAGGGCTCCACGCCGAAAACCTGCGATACCTGCCATGGGCAGGGTCAGGTTCGCGTGCAGCAATCCATTTTCACGATTCAGCAACCCTGTCCGCGCTGCAAAGGGCGCGGCAAGGTGATCAGCAACCCTTGCGATTCCTGTTATGGGCAGGGCCGTATTCGCGAGGAGAAAACGCTGTCGATCAATGTGCCGGCAGGCGTGGATACCGGCGACCGGATCCGTCTGACGGGTCAAGGTGAGGCAGGCCGCAACGGCGGTCCGCCGGGTGATTTGTATGTCGAGATCAACGTGCGTAAGCACACTATCTTTGAACGCGAGGGCAGCCATCTGTCCTGCGAAGTACCCATCAGTTTTTCCACTGCGGCTCTTGGCGGTTCGGTCGACGTGCCGACCCTGGACTCCGCGGTGCAGTTGAAGATACCGGCCGAGACCCAGAGCGGTCGTGTGTTCCGGGTGCGGGACAAGGGCGTCAAGCCCGTTCGCGGTGGTTCCACCGGCGATCTGTTCTGCCGTGTCGTCATCGAAACCCCGGTGGGCCTGAGCCCTGAGCAAAAAGACTTGCTGCGCAAATTCGAGTCCTCGCTCTCGCACGATGGCGGCCATAAGCCGCGCGAGCAGAGTTTCTTCGACGGCGTGAAGAAGTTCTTCACCGGTGCGACCTGATTGAACACCCTGGCCCTGTTCGGCGTCACCGGGCGCATGGGGCAGAAGGTGCTGCAGGCGCTGGCACAGTCCTCCTCGCTTGCATTGAGCGGTGCGACGGCATCAGCGGGCAGTCCGAGTCTGGGGCAGCGTCTGGCCGACGCTGGCGCCGTTGAGGGTGCGGCGAGTACTGTCGCCATAACCTCCGATCCGGTGGTCGCTTTGAAGGGTGCCGCAGTGGCGTTGGATTTCAGTCAGGCCTCGGTCGTGCGCGCCAACCTGGCCGCCTGCGTGGCCGCGAAGGTGCCGGTGGTGATTGCCGTGACCGGACTGGACGCGGCCACCCGCGCCGACATCGAGGCTGCCGCCAAGCGCATCGCTGTGTTGCCCGCGTCGAACACGAGTGTGGGCGTCGCCGTCATGAATCGCATCGCCAAACTAGCCGCGGTGTCATTGCCGGGATTCGACATTGAAATCAGCGAAGCCCACCATCGCCACAAGCGCGATGCGCCCTCCGGCACCGCGTTGTCCCTGGGCGACTCGCTGGCGCAGGCGCGCGGTGGCCAGCTTGCGGATGTCGCGGTGTATGCGCGTCACGGCAGCGGTGAGCCGCGGCGCGAGGACCAGATCGGCTTTTCCGTGGTTCGAGCCGGCGACATCGTCGGCGTTCACACGGTGCTGTACGCCGGAATCGATGAAACACTGGAAATTACGCATCGGGCGACGGACCGATTGTGCTTTGCACGCGGTGCGTTAGCGGCAGCGCAGTGGCTCGCCGGGCGTCCCGCCGGTCTCTATTCGATGCAGGACGTGCTCGACACCCGCGATTGAGCGTAGACAGCGGGTGCCGGCGTCGCTATCATTTGCGCCCGGAAAACTGATCGCAGATCCATTCATAAAGCGGGAGGCTGTTCTAACGAGCGCCTCCCGCTTTGCGCATCTGAAAGGCCAAACGGGCCGTGCGTCAAGCGAGGGGAACCGGAAGTGTCGACACCTGCAGTGCTAGCTCTTGAGGATGGCACCGTATTTCGAGGCCTGTCAGTAGGCGCCAAAGGAAATACGACCGGCGAGGTGGTATTCAATACCGCGATGACGGGGTATCAGGAAATCCTGACCGACCCTTCTTATTGCCGTCAGATCGTGACGCTGACCTACCCCCATATTGGAAACACCGGCGCCACCCCGGAAGATCTGGAATCCTCGCAGATCTATGCCGCCGGCCTCGTCATCCGCGACCTGCCGCTGCTGCATTCGAATTGGCGTGCGACCGAATCTCTAAGCAGTTTTCTGACCAAGGGCAAGATCGTCGCGATTGCCGACATCGACACCCGCAAGCTGACGCGGATCTTGCGCGAGAAGGGCGCGCAATCCGGATGCATCATGACCGGCGAGAACATCGACGAAGCCGCGGCGGTGCGCGCTGCGAAGAAATTTCCGGGCCTAAAGGGCATGGATCTTGCCAAGGTCGTGTCCACCAAGCGTACCTATCAGTGGAATGAGGGACTGGTGTGGAAGCCCTCGGACCGGCCACCACCGCGTCCTCAAAGCCGCCTGCACGTCGTGGCCTACGATTTCGGCATCAAGCGCAATATCCTGCGCCTGTTGGCCGAGTACGGCTGTCGGATGACGGTGGTCCCTGCACAAACACCGGCAGATCAAGTGCTTGCAATGAATCCTGATGGTATTTTTTTAAGCAACGGACCGGGCGACCCCGAGCCCTGCGACTATGCCATCAGCGCCATCGGCGAATTGCTCGAGACCGAGATCCCGCTGTTCGGCATCTGCCTGGGTCATCAGCTCCTGGGGTTGGCCGCCGGCGCCAAAACCCTGAAGATGAAATTCGGACATCACGGCGCGAATCATCCGGTGCAGGAACTGGACTCCAAGCGCGTGCTGATCTCCAGCCAGAATCACGGCTTCGCCATCGATGAAACCACGCTACCGGCAACCCTGCGGCCCACGCACCGGTCACTGTTCGATGGCTCACTGCAGGGCATTGCCCACACCACCCGGCCCGCGTTCAGCTTCCAGGGCCATCCGGAAGCGAGCCCAGGTCCGCACGATGTCCGTCAATTGTTCGAGCATTTCATGTATCTGATGCTCAAGCGTCTGCAGACGACCGTACGCAGCCGCGTTGCGCCCAAGCCGAAGTCGGCGGAGATGTAAGCCTTCGTGCCCAAGCGTACTGATATCAAATCGATTCTCATCATCGGCGCCGGTCCCATCGTGATCGGCCAGGCCTGCGAGTTCGACTACTCCGGCGCTCAGGCCTGCAAGGCGCTGAAGGAAGAAGGTTTCCGCGTCATCCTGGTGAACTCCAATCCGGCCACGATCATGACGGATCCGGAAACCGCGGACTCCATCTACATCGAGCCGGTGAACTGGCGCACGGTCGAGCGGATCATCGAAAAAGAGCGACCGGATGCGCTGCTGCCGACCATGGGCGGCCAGACCGCATTGAACACCGCGCTCGATCTGGTGCGCGAAGGCGTTCTCGAAAAATACAATGTCGAGATGATCGGCGCATCGCGCCGTGCCATCGACATGGCCGAGGATCGCGAACAGTTTCGCCATGCGATGACCGACATCGGGCTTGCGACACCGCGGGCGCGCGTGGCGCACAGCATGGAAGATGCCCATGCAGTGCAGGGCGAGATCGGCTTCCCCACCGTCATCCGCCCCTCGTTTACGCTCGGCGGCAGCGGTGGCGGCATCGCCTACAACCGCGAAGAATTCGAAACCATCGTGGCGCGCGGTCTGGACGCATCGCCCACCAACGAAGTGTTGCTCGAAGAGTCGGTGTTGGGTTGGAAAGAGTACGAGATGGAAGTGGTCCGCGACAGCGAGGACAACTGCATCATCATCTGCTCCATCGAGAACATCGATCCGATGGGCGTGCACACCGGCGACTCGATCACGGTGGCGCCTGCGCAGACGCTCACCGACAAGGAGTATCAGCGGCTGCGTGACGCCTCCATCGCGGTGCTGCGCAAGATCGGCGTGGATACCGGCGGGTCGAACGTGCAGTTTGCGATCAATCCAGACGATGGTCGCGTGCTGGTGATCGAAATGAATCCGCGCGTCTCGCGTTCCTCTGCGCTCGCGTCCAAGGCCACCGGTTTCCCCATCGCCAAGGTTGCCGCCAAACTTGCCATCGGCTACACCCTCGATGAACTGAAAAACGAGATAACCGGTGGTGCGACGCCGGCCTCCTTCGAACCCTCGATCGACTATGTCGTCACCAAGATTCCACGCTTCACCTTTGAAAAATTTCCCGGCGCCGACAAGCGGCTGACCACGCAGATGAAATCGGTCGGCGAAGCCATGGCCATCGGCCGCACGTTTCAAGAGTCGATGCAGAAAGCGCTGCGCAGTCTGGAGACCGGCTATGACGGTTTCAATGAAGTGATGTCCTTGCCATTGACGGACGAGGGGTCGAGCGAATTGCTGCAGGAACTGCGCTGGCCCGGGCCCAACCGCATTCTCTACGTCGGTGATGCGTTCCGTGCCGGCTGGACCATTGCGCAGGTGTTCGACGCCACCAAGATCGATCCGTGGTTCCTCGCGCAGATCGAGGATTTGATCGTCGAGGAAGGCGCGCTGCGCAGCGCCGGTTTCGAAGGCTTGGACGACAAGCGTCTGCGGCGACTCAAGCGCAAAGGCTTCTCGGATTCACGCATCGCGACGCTGGTTGCGCGCGACGAACCCACGATTCGCGCGCGCCGGATCAAGCAGGGTCTGCACCCGGTGTACAAACGCGTGGATACCTGTGCGGCCGAATTTGCCACCTCCACGGCGTATCTGTATTCGACCTACGAAGAGGAATGCGAAGCGAATCCAACCTCGCGGCGCAAGATCATGATCCTCGGCGGCGGTCCCAACCGGATCGGGCAGGGCATCGAGTTCGACTATTGCTGCGTGCATGCCGCCATGGCGCTGCGCGAGGATGGTTTCGAAACCATCATGGTGAACTGCAACCCGGAGACGGTTTCCACCGATTACGACACCTCGGATCGACTGTACTTCGAACCGCTGACGTTCGAAGACGTGATGGAAATCATCGTCAAGGAAAAGCCCGAAGGCGTGATCGTGCAGTATGGCGGACAGACGCCGCTGAAGTTGTCGCGGGCGCTGGCCGCGGCCGGCGCGCCGATCATCGGCACCACGCCGGACAGCATCGACATCGCCGAAGACCGCGAACGCTTTCAGAATCTGGTCAACAATCTCAAGCTCAAGCAGCCGGCCAATGCGACCGTGCGCAACGAGGAACAGGCCATCTTGATGGCACGCGAAGTCGGGTTCCCGCTGGTGGTGCGTCCCAGCTACGTGCTCGGCGGACGCGCCATGGAAATCGTCTTCAACGAGGACGACCTGCGTCAGTACATGACCGATGCGGTGAAGGTCTCCAATGACAGCCCCGTGCTGCTGGATCGATTCCTGGATCTCGCCATCGAGGTCGATGTCGATGCGATCTGCGACGGTCAGGACGTGCTGATCGGCGGGATCATGGAGCACGTCGAACAGGCCGGTGTGCACTCCGGTGATTCGGGCTGCTCCTTGCCGCCCTCGACCCTGACCGCGCCGGTTCAGGACGAGTTGCGTGCGCAGACGCGCAAGCTTGCCAAGGCATTGAACGTCATCGGCCTGATGAACATTCAGTTCGCCATTCAGAGCGGCGTCATCTACATCCTTGAAGTGAACCCACGCGCCTCGCGCACCGTGCCCTTCGTGTCCAAAGCCACCAGCGTGCCGCTGGCCAAGGTGGCGGCACGGGTGATGACGGGTCGCACGCTCGCCTCCCAGGGCCAGCTGACGGAGCGCATTCCACCCTATTTCAGCGTCAAGGAAGCGGTGTTCCCGTTTGCAAAATTTCCCGATGCAGATCCGATCCTCGGACCGGAAATGA
>JANMXI010000003.1:0-1820 GCA_031394735.1 Pseudomonadota bacterium
GGGGTCGGTTTGGGCTAGCAGGTTGGCTTGGAACATGGCGGCAGGTCTGTTCGGAGAGCCGGAATTCTACCAGCGCGCCCACTGGAAAAACGATCCAGATCAGGCCGGACAGAGGGGATTATTCTTTTTGTACTATATTAACTGCCATGAAACCCGCGCCGATATTGGCACTTACAGTACCAATGTTAGAGAATATGGCGATAATTGCCGCGTTATGGACCTGCCCGGGAACGATATAGAATCCACACAGCGGCATGTGTAAGAAGCCAACAGGAGCCTCCCATGGCCACCAATCTCGCGCTGGACGACAAACTGATTGCCGAAGCGGTACGCGTCAGCGGCCATCGCACCAAGAAAGCCGCGGTGACGCACGCGCTGACCGAGTACATCGAGCGGCGCAAACAGCGCGCCATCGTGGACTTGTTCGGCCGGTTGGATCTGCTTCCGGCTGCAGAGATGAAACGCCAGCGAAATGCGGCACAGGGGGCGCGTCGACGCAAACCTCAGGCCTGAGCCCCGGGGATGGTCATTGTCGATACCTCTGTCTGGTCGCTCGCGTTCCGCAGAAAGCGCAAGCAACCCTCGTCCGACCCCTCGACGGCCGAGCTTGCCCGCCTGATCGACCAGGGAGAAGCGTTGATCGCCGGCCCGATCCGGCAGGAGTTGCTGTCCGGGGTCGCCAGACAGGCGCAATTCAAGTTGCTGCGCGAGCGGCTTGAACCGTTTCCCGATCTTCCTATCCGCACTGCGGACTACGAACGTGCCGCAACGTGCTTCAACCAGTGCCGCGCGCGGGGCATCCAGGGCTCGAATACCGATTACCTGATTTGCGCGCTGGCATTGCGGCTGCAGGTGCCGGTGTTTTCCGCCGATCGGGATTTTGGCCGGTATGCGGAAATTTTGGGGGTGCGCCTGCATGCGCTTGTACTGGGTACACTGCGGCCATGAGCATGTACGACCTCCTCGCCACCCTGTCCGAAGCAAAGATCGACTACGTCCTGATCGGCGGCCTGGCGGTGACCCTGCATGGCTATCAGCGCGTCACGATGGACGTGGATGTGGTTCTGGCGATGAACGACACTGGCTGATAGATGACATGAGCAGAGTTGAATTGACACCTGAAGAAAACCTGCGCCTTCTCGAGGAAATCGAGGCGAATCGCGCTTTCATTCTGCTCGCGTATCAGTCGAATCCCGAATTGTTGAAGGTGGCCGATCCGCAGATCCGGCGGCTGTTCGAATCTCCGCACGGGGCCGGGCAGGCAGGATGACGATGCAAAAATATCCGATTGCGGTGTTCTGGAGCGAGGAGGACGAGGGTTTCATTGCCGTCGTGCCCGATCTCGCAGGCTGCAGCGCCTGGGGCAAGACCGAAGCGGACGCGATTCACGAAGCTCGCGACGCGATCGCGGCGTGGATCAAGGCGGCCAAAAGCGCAAAGCGAACGGTCCCGCAACCGTCCAAGCCTGGCGACGAACTGTCCTACAGCGGAAAATTTCTGATGCGCGTGCCCAGGCGACTGCACGCCGAGATGGCGCGTGCGGCGAAAACACAGGGCGTCAGCCTCAATCAATACGTACTGTATCTGCTGACCGAAAAGCACGTTCAGAGCAAGAAGGCTGCGTGAAATGAGGCTGCCCGGACCCGGGGAGATGTTCGCGTGGTAGCGAAGTCGGCGAAGAAGAACCCGCGGCCGAAGACGAAGCAAAAGACGGTCGTGCGGAAAAAGGCAGTCGTCCGCGAGAAGGCCCCGTCCAAGAGAAAGACTGCGGTCAAAAAGCCGACGCAGGCCACCGGGCTCGCCGCGGCGCTGCGCGCGGC
>JANMXI010000004.1:0-1608 GCA_031394735.1 Pseudomonadota bacterium
GAGGGTGACAAGACTTGACGTTTCGGGATTGCCGCGCAGGGAGACGATCGGGCGCGCACAAAACTTTGACGGCCTCGCCTTGGCTGGGGCCTGTAGCTCTACCAGACTAAAGTAGAAGACGAGCCCTGCTCAAGTCGACAACAACTCCAGCGGCGGCTCCACCCCGGAACGTCCGGCGCGCTTGGCGAGTCGTTCATCGAATGTCATGCAGGCCTCGTCGCTGCTGCTCATGGCCAGATGCAGTGCATCGCCGAAGTCCATCCCGGCTTCATACCAGACCATCGCCATTGCGATAGCTGCACCATTCTTCGGTTTGAAATTGGGCAGTCCGAGCAGGGCTTTCAGGCTGGCGCAGATGTCCTCCCGGACATGACCGTAGCCGCCCAATACCCACACCAGTTCCAGAATCACGGTTGGTGGCGCGGTGTATTCACGGCCATCACCGAACAGCTTGAACGCCCTGCGATATTGCGCCTCGTCGTCGCGCAGCAGCAGGCGTGCAAGGACATTGGTATCCACGGCGATCATCGCGACTTGTTCGCCTTGTCATCGTCGCGCAGGCGGGCCGCGATGCGTGGCTCCAGTTGCTAGTCGGACAGTTTTTTCACAGCGGGCCGATGCAGCATGCCGGCCACGGATTTGAGGCTGGACTGTCCGGCAGCCGACGCGTGTTTGAGGCGCAGTTCATCACCCACGGCCGTGACGATGAAACTATCGCCAGTATGAATGTGATGCGATTCGCGCAGTGACTTGGGGATGACGATTTGGCCCTTGCTGGATACCTTGACGGTTTCCATGGTGTGTCCGATTCAATGGTAGCGCCAAACAGCACCAATGTGCCCGAGCGGGTGTTTTTCCTAAAACAGGTTCAACTGTGGTGTTGCTGGGATTGATCGATTGCGAGAAGGGAATGTCCGCCGAGTCGTTGCGGCTGATGACGGTTTTCGCGGTGTCGACGATCAGCTCGGTTGCGAGTGGCGTCGGTTCTTCTTCGGTGTTGCCCCAGCCGTCATCGACGGCTTCGCGTGCCCAGTCGGAAAAACGATTGTCGGGGTTGATGACGGCGCCACGACCTTTGGGCGGTGGATACGAAGGATGGTCCATGCAGCAAGTGTATCCACCTGCCAGGCTCACCCGGTGAGGCTGCCTCGTTAGTTTGTTACGCCGGCGCGATGCAGCGCAGCGGTCGCCGTTGCCATGAGCGATTCGAGCGAATCACCCAGCCCGAAAGCTGCCACGCCGAACGCGGTGGAGATGGTGGTGATCTTGCCGCCATCGAGGGGCAGGGCGAGCGATGAAATGCTCCTGCTCAGCCGTTCGGCAATGCGCTGGCCTTCGTGCGTGGCAGCATACGGCAGCAGGATGGCGAAGATTCCTTCGTTGTAGCGTGCCAGCAGATCGTGGGTGCGCAGGCTGTCAGCGCATTGCGTGGCAATGGCTCTCAAGGCTGCATCGCTGATGGCGGAACCGTGCTCAGCGCCGAATTGGCGGAAGCCTTCGATTTCGATCAGTACCAGGCACAGCGAATCGCCGTCGCGTTCGCAGCGGGCGATGGCGCGCGGGAAGGCTTTTGCCATCCAGTGCCGGTTGTGCACGCCCGATACGGAA
>JANMXI010000005.1:0-6487 GCA_031394735.1 Pseudomonadota bacterium
CTGCCCAACCGCGCACCCGACGCGCTGGTGTATCGCGTGCAGTTGCGACGAGAAGACGGCAGCGCCGAAACGGCCTTACCGATCTACTTCGTCAATGCGCACGACGGCAACATCGAGATGTACTACGACAATCTTCAATCTGGGACGGGACTGTCGCTCTACAGCGGGACGAAGACGATCAATACGTTTTACATTTACCTCAATCCCTCCTATCCCACCTACTTCATGGAAGACCATATCCGCAATTTCGCAATCTATGATGGGCAAAATTCCACCAACTCCATCGCCAATTTTGCCGACCTTGACAACAATTTCAATGCGTCTTACCAGAGAGCCGCGGTAGATGCCCACTTTGGCACGTCGAAGGCCCTGGATTACTACAAGGCGACGTTCAAGCGCAACGGCTTCGATGGCAAGGGCGGACCCGGATTCCACTACTCGCGTGATGGAGTCACGCGGATGAAAAGTGTTCGGGTGCACTATGGTTACAAGCTCAACAACGGCTTCTGGAATGGAAATGAAATCGTTCTGGGGGACGGCGACGGCGTGTTCGACGGTCCCGAGGTCTCGGTCGATTGGCTGGGACATGAGTGGACGCATGCCGTGACCCAGTACACCGCCAATCTGGTCTACACCGGGGAGTCAGGCGCACTCAACGAATCAATCTCCGACGTGTTTGCGTGTCTGATCGAACGGTACACGTTTGGTGAAAACAGCGGCACCTGGAAGATCTTCGAAAAGACCACGACCCCCAAGATTGCCGGCGATGCGGGCAGAGACATGGAGTTTCCGCACCGGGGAAGGAATTACGGATTTACCTCGGACGACCAGCCGGATCACTACACCGAGCGCTATCGCGGCACGGCCGACAACGGCGGTGTGCACGCCAACTCCGGCATTTCCAACAAGGCTTTTCACTTGCTCGCCAAGGGAGGCTCACACCACAAGGGCGGCTCGATGACGGGCATTGGCCCTGATAAGGCTGCCAAAATCTGGTACAAGGCGCTGACCGCCTACATGACCAAGACCACCAACTTCAAAGGCGCACGTACCGCGACGCTTAATGCAGCCAAATCACTCTACGGATCGGGAACCCCTGAATACATCGCCGTGGGGAAAGCGTGGTCACTGGTTGGCGTTCTATAGGCCGGCTTTGCAGTCAACGGCAACTCGCATCCTTGCTCCGGCGCAGGCGCTGCAGGCTAAAGTCGCTGTCCAATTCCGGCAGGCGGCCCAGTGCGCGAACCTTGTCGAACTCGGCAAGTGCCTCGATAAAGCGCGCACAGGCGACGCGTTTGCGCCCCGATTGCGCCAACGCGTCGCCCAGCGCCGTCAATCCAATGGCGTAGTCGCGTCGAAGGCTGGCGTTATTGGCGTCGGCATCGGCCAAGCGAGCACGCGTGGTCGTGGATTGCTCCAACACCTTCAACGCCTCTGGGTAGCGGTGCAACGCAACCAGTCCGCTCGCGTACGCGTCTTCGGTAACATCGAGGGACCGCGCCAGATCCGAATCCTCGGGCTCCAGCAACTGCAGTTGCGCCAACCGCAACCGCGCCTCGTCCAGAATCGAAGCGCCCTCGGCGACGTGTCCAATCTCGAGCAACGTGGACCCCAATGCCCAACCGGCGCGAGCGAGCCGACGGCTTAGATACACATCCTGTGGGTGGGCGCTTGCCATATCCCGCAGAATGTCCCTCTGTTCGCGATACGGCGCCTCCGCGCCCGCCGCGTCGCCGCCGTAGAACATGCTCTCTGCCAGGATATCCAGCAGTCGCGTGCGCTGTAAAACATCGGCACGCTGCTGCCGAGCAGCGATCGGGAGCGCTCGATGGCGCGCCAATGCAGCCCGTGCCCCCTCTCGCGAACCGGCATAGTCACCACGCCACTGCAGCAGCGCCGCGTTTTCCACCGCCCAGTCCAGATCCAGCCGCCGCGCCCGTAAATCTGCCGGCGCTTCGGTCAGCACACGGTCGACAATCTCGCGGCATCGTTGTAACTCGCGACCGGCAACGAAAAAATCCAGGTCCGTCGAGTGCGCCATCACCGCTCGCTGCAAGTGGAGCCGCGCCGCCAGCAACTGGCGCGCAATATGGATGTCCGGCGAATCCGGCAGCCGCGCCACCATGGCCTCGGCGCGGTCCAAATTCGATCGCGCAGTACGAGTCTGACCAAGACTCGCTGATCCGGGTGCTGCCTGCACCTGCGCCAACCGTCGCAACCCTTCGATCACCTCCAGTTGCAGTGCCCGCGGTGCACTGGGATCCGCCGCCAGGCCGTCCAAATAGAGTTGTGCGCGCTCGGCTACGTCGCGCCGCAGCGGCAATGCCCGCGGCACCTGTTCGAGTTTGTCGTAAACATCGAACAGCGCGAAACGGGACAGTGCATGCAGATTCGCGAAATGCTGCTCCGCCTGGCGACGCGCCCTTTCGGCATTGAGGTACGAAATCCCGGTTGCAACCGAGGCCGCCACCAGCATCAATGCCAAGGTCGCGACCACGGACGCGGCAACACGATGGCGACGCAGGTATTTGCCGGCCACATACGCTAAGCCCGTACCATGAGCCTGCACCGGCAGACCTTCCAACCAGCGGGCCAGATCCTCGCGTAGAGCGCCGACGCTGGCGAATCGGCTGGCAGGGGTTGCTGCTCGAGCGCGGGCGATGACTGAGCGCAGATCGGCCGGCATCGCGCCGCAGCGTGCCAGCAACTCCCCAAGCAACACGCCCAACGAGTACACATCATCTGCGGTTGTGGCCGGCTCTCCCGCGCGCCGCGCCGCGCTGCTGTAATCCAAGGTGATACCCAGCGGCTCATCGACCGGGTCATCGCCGCCGGCCGCGGCCAGCAGTCGCGCAACTCCAAAATCCACCAGCTTCGGATTGCCGTCCTCGTCGACGATCACATTGCTCGGCTTGATGTCCGCATGCACGATCAGGTGTGCGTGCGCGTAGCCTACGGCATCGCAGATTTTGAGAAATATGTGCAGAGAATCGCGCAAACCAAGCCGCTGCTGTGCAGCGAATTGCGTAATAGGGGCGCCCGTGAGCAGTTCCATCACGATATACGAATGCCCCTCGCGGTCGATCCCGCCATCGAGCAGCCGCGCAATGTTGGGATGCTGCAAATTGGCCAGAATCTGCCGTTCGCGCGCGAACTGCGCGGCGAGCGAGGTGGACACCAGAGATTGCCGCAGCAGCTTGACGGCCACCGACTGTCGGAACACGCCGTCGACACGCTCGCCACGATAGACACGCCCCATGCCGCCGCGTCCCAGCAGGGCACCGATCCGATACGGCCCGAGCATGGCGGGTGGAGGTAAATCAGCGCCGATGGCCACTGCCAGCGGTAGAGCCGTCGGCAACGATTGATCGGCGCGCAGCGCCCCGGCAAGCAATGCGCAGATTTCCGCGTGCAGCTCCGAGTTGCCGCCAAATTCAGCATGAAGCCGTCGCTCACGCTCCTCCGGTGGCCAATCAAGCGCACGCTCCACCGCATCGAGCACCAACTGCTGACGCTGAGCTGCCGCGATATCCATCACCGTGACACTGCTGCGGCTCAGTCCGCCGTGGGACGGCGAGACAGGTCTCGCAACAACCAAGCGCGCGCCACATCCCATTGGCGCTTCACTGTGGCGCTTGACGATCCAAGCACTTCGGCCACCTCCTCGATGCTGAGGCCGACGAAGAAACGCAACTCAACCAAGCGCGCGCGCTCGACCGACACCGCCGCGAGGCGCCGCAATGACAGATCGAGCGCCTCCAGATCGAGTTCCATGGTTGAGACTCCAGTGTCAAACACCGTCGTAATGGCGGGCGGCATTTGACGCTTGTCAGCGCGGTAGCGCCGCACCTCATCCAGCAGGGCCTGGCGCATCACCGTGGCCGCGGTGGCAAGAAAATGCGCTCGGTCTTTCCATTGCATGCGGTCGAGCTTCAGCAGGCGCAACGCAGCTTCATGCGCTAGCTCCGTGGGTTGCAGCCGCCGTGCCGCCTGATCGCCAGACAACATGCGGCGCGCAATGATGCGCAATTCGGCGTAACACAAATCAAGCAGACGGCCGCTCGCCGATTCCACCCCTGCACGTGCGTCCAACCACAGCAACTCCGCTTCACCGGGCCGCGGTGCGGCAGCTGTGAAGCTCGCATCGAAATTGTCGCTGTCTAGGCCCATTTGGAAATTTTCCCGTTGTCTGGGCATCTAATCACAACTGCGCGCGGCGCGGCAGCGGCGGGCACAAACGGTTATCAGGTTCACCACCGGCGGACGCTTATGTCAGGTTCGCTCACGCGTTCAAGGAGCACGTCGCCAACGGCCTTCCCTGACATCGCTCGCCGCTGAAAATGAGAGCGACCCGGCAGATCCGCGCCGAACTTGAGCTCCGCCTCCTGAAACTGCGACTCCGATCACGACGGTTTTACGTTATGTCGTAAGAATTGCCGCAGGGTAAGACGATATCCAGCATCTTTTGAGGAGATTTCATGTTCAAGAAGCTTGCGGCGACGGTCTCGGTTGCCAGTTTGTTCGGTGGATTTGCGCATGCCGCAACCACCACTGCCAACCTCCCCGTCACGGCCACCTTGCAGGCCACCTGCTCGGCATCCGCCGCGGCCCTGGCCTTCGGCGCGTATACGCCGGGTGCAGGCGCACGAACCGGCAATACCACGGTAAGCGTCCGGTGCACCAAGAACACGGCGTATACCGTCGCCTTGAATGCCGGCACGACCACAGGCGGCAGTCTTGTCCAGCGGCTCATGGCTTCCGGCGCCAACACGTTGCAGTACAACCTCTACACCACGGCGGCCTTTGCGAGCGTATTTGGTGATGGCACTGGTGGAACGCTGACAGCAGCGGGCACCGGCGCTGGCGTCGCGACGGCCAATACGCTCACGGTGTTCGGCAATTTGCCCGACAGCGCGACCAATCAAGCGGCGGTTCCCGGCAACTACAGCGATACGATTCTGGTGACCGTTACCTACTGATCGGGATCGTCCTGCGGGCTCACTCGGGGCTCAGGTATGTAATGATTGTCCTTTGCGCAAAAAGGCGATCAGTCGATGGTGGCGACCTACGACATTGAATTGACCGCGGCGCACTATGCGACGGCTCTGCTGCGTTTTCGACGGCAGCAACCCGACTATTGGCTCAGACAATTGCTGCCCTGGGCGGCGCTGCTGCCGGCAAGCGCCGCGGCAGTGTTTGCCGCGCTGACCGAATCACCCTGGGAGAGGGCCGCCATCACGTTCGCCATCACCGGCTTGCTGGCCGCGGCGGGCATCACCTATTACCAGCGCCGCGTGCTCAACACGCATCTGCAGCGCACGTCCACGTTCGGTGAGCGGATTCAAATCGTCCTGGATGAACGCGGTGCGCGCAGCATCGCGCGCGGCGTTGCGAGCAATGTCGACTGGCGTACTTTCACACGCGCCACGCGCTTCAAGGACGGATTCGTTGTGTCGCAGGGTGGGCTGGACAGCTGGCTGCCGGATGCGGCGCTGACCGGGGCCGGCATCGCCGACGTCCAAGCGCTTCTGAAAGCCAAGATTGCCGCGTTCCGTGTGCTCTGAATCTCCTGGCAGAGGCGCATGAACGTTCCCACGCCCGCTAAAAGCCTGTCATTGGCGCACTTGCCGAAGCTCCTGCGCCCGCGCGTGACGCGCTGGTGGGAGCGTTTGCAGGAAAATGCCGGGGCTGCGGTTTGCGCCGCGCTTGCCGAAGAGACCTGGCAGCAGCTGACGCGCTGTGTCGCCGCCAGTGAGTTCGCCGCCGCTGCATTACTGCGGGACCCTGTTCTGCTGACGCAAATGATCGGCGATCCCGCGGACGATGACGAACGACTCCCGACCCCGCCGATCGCAGCGCCTGCTAACGAAGCGGCGGTGATGGCCGCGTTGCGCATCTGGCGGCGCCGCGCCATGACCAGGATCGTGTGGCGTGACGTCAATGGTTTCGCCACGGTGCCGCAGACGCTGCGTGCGTTGTCCGACCTTGCCGACGCGGCGATTCGCGCAGCGGAAAGTGCGGCGTTGCAATTGCTCGAGCCCACGTTCGGGCGGGCGCGCACTGCAAACGGCGAGAACCTGGGACTGATCGTCCTGGGGATGGGCAAGCTGGGCGGACATGAGTTGAATTTTTCTTCTGATGTGGATCTGATTTTTTTATACGGCGAGGGCGGCGAAACCAGCGGACCGCGCATCCTCGACAATGGCGAATACTTCAATCGTCTCGGCGGCACCGTCATCCGGTTGCTCGACGCGGTGACCGAGGAGGGCTTCGTTTTCAGGGTGGATATGCGTCTGCGACCGTTCGGACAGAGCGGACCGCTGGTGATCAGCTGCGCTGCGCTGGAAGATTATCTGCAGCAGCATGGCCGCGATTGGGAGCGATACGCGTGGATCAAGGCCCGTGCCATCACCGGCGCCGCGGCTTATGCCGACACTTACAAGAATTGTGTGCGGCCGTTCGTGTACCGCCGCTATCTGGACTTCGG
>JANMXI010000006.1:0-25193 GCA_031394735.1 Pseudomonadota bacterium
TCCTGTGGGCCTACGACCTGCTCGGTCCCTGGCGAGAACTCGCCAATCCCGCCACCGACGAGCAAGGGCTCGCGCTGTCGTCGTCCAAAGGGAAGACGCGCGTGCGAAAGAGCCAGGGGCTGACCGGTGACTTCTAAGGAGTCCGGCGCCGAGTGCTTTGTCTACATCACGTTGTCTGGCGAGACGACGCCGGTGACCGCGGGAAAATTCGCGCTGCAACAGAACGCGCGCGGCGATGCGATTGGCCAGTTCGTTTATCGCCGTAAGTACCTCGACGATCCACGCGCGGTTGAGATCGATCCCGTCGAACTCAAGCTCTCCAGGCGCACTTACCAGACGGCACTTCTCGGCGGCGTGTTTGGAGCCCTGCGCGATGCGAGTCCGGATTACTGGGGCCGCCGCGTCATCGAAAAACACGCCGGCAGGGCTCAGCTTGGCGAACTGGATTACCTGCTGGAGTCTCCCGACGACCGAGCGGGCGCGCTCGGCTTTGGGCTTAATACCGAACCCCCGGCACCGCGACGCACCTTCAACAGGACGATCGATCTGGAGAAGTTGCAGGCGCTGGCGGATGCGTTGATCAATGACGATCTGCCCGACGATCCTGCGGCTCAGCAAGTACAGGACCTGATGCTGCTCGGCACCTCCATGGGTGGCGCCCGCCCCAAGGCCGTCGTCGAGGACGACGCCGCGCTATGGGTCGCCAAGTTCAATCGGCAGGACGATCGTTGGAACAACGCTCGCGTCGAGTACGCCATGCTGCGGCTCGCGCGCGCATGCGGGCTCACCACCGCGGAAAGCAGACTTGAGACGGTCGGCGGTAACGATGTCCTGCTGGTCAAACGTTTCGATCGCGATAAGACGGCGAACGGTTACACGCGCGCGCGCATGGTCAGCGCTCTGACCATCCTGCGCGCCGACGAACTTCCCGAAGCACGCCGCAATTGGTCCTACGTAGTCCTGGTCGAAGAACTGCGCCGCATCGTCGCCGAACCGAAGAAGGACGCGAAGGAACTATTTCGCCGCATCTGCTTCAACGCGCTGATCTCGAACATCGACGATCACCCGCGAAATCACGCGTTCATTGCCAAGGAGACGAGCTGGAAGCTCTCTCCTGCCTATGACCTCACGCCGTCAACGCCCGTGAGTCAGGAGCGCCGCGATCTCGCGCTCGAGTGCGGTGATCAGGGGCGCTATGCCAATGCAAAGAACATACTGTCGCAGCACGCCAGGTTTTTGCTCGAACGCGACGAGGCCGAGAAGATCGTCAACGACATGAAGCAACAGGTCGAGGCCACCTGGTACGACACTCTGTGCGCCAGCGGCGTCACCGAAAAAGATGCTGAGGTGATCCGCGGAGCGTTCGCGTATCCGGGCTTTTCCCTGTGATGAACAGTTCAGCCAATACGCCCCTGATCAACCCCCACTACCCCAATTGACTGCGAGTCTTGATCCGGTTGATGGGCGTAACCTTCTTCACGCCGCTCTGGATGTCCAGTAACAGGCGCGGTCGCAGTGAGTTGGGAAAAGGGCATGAACACCTCCCAAGGAACCTCGAATCACTCGAGGAGCCACTTAGCTACAACTCTAGCTACAACGATAGCGACAATGCCAGTCGGGACGAGGGAATACGGCTCGCGACGCGTTTGATCAGCAAACGCTGCGTTTAAAGGGGTTTAAGCGCAATTTCGGTGACGAGGCAGGACAGCATCAGATGCCAGAAAACATCATTCAATATTTTGCACCTGCTCCCTCATCTGCTCGATCAGCACCTTCATATCCACCGCTGCGCGCGTCGTCTCGATGTCCTGTGACTTCGAGGACAGCGTGTTCACTTCGCGATTCAGTTCCTGCATCAGGAAATCCAGCCGCCGTCCCGCAGGCTCAGGTCCGGTGAAGGTCCTGCGTACCTCGGTCAGATGTCCGCGCAGCCGGTCGATCTCCTCATCCACATCCAAGCGCTGCGCGATCATCGCCAGCTCCTGTTCGAGCCGGTTCTGATCCACCTCTTTGGAAAATTGTTCGATGCGCTCGAGCATTTTGGTGCGCATACGCGCGCGGATCTCGGGGAGCCGATCTTCGGCGCGCTTGGACAGATCGAACAATTGACCGGCGCGCAGCTCGAGCGCATCGCGCAACCGGCCGCCTTCGCTGTCGCGGAAGCGGCTCAGTTCCGCCAGCGCCTTCTCCATCAATTCATGGGCTGCGATCAGCATCGGCGCCATGTCGCGCGTGTTGTCGCGCACGACGCCGGGCCAGCGCAACAGGTCAACGACGTTGATTCGTGCTCGCTCGCCGGCGCGATCCGCGGTGTTCTTGACCGTTTGCAGTACCGACTCCAACAGCGCTGCGTCGACTTCGAGTGCGTTGGCGGCGATGGCCGGTCGGAAGTGCAGGCCGCATTCAATCTTGCCGCGCCGCACTGCGGCGGCGATGCTTTGTCGAAACTGACCTTCAGCAGCGCGGAACTCCTCGGGCAGGCGAAAACTCATCTCCAGGAAGCGGTGATTCACCGTTTTTAGTTCCCAGGCGAGCTGGCCCCATGCAAACTGCTGCTCTTGGCGCGCAAAACCGGTCATGCTGCGAATCATGTGAAACCTGCGTATTGGTGTCTTGTTCCGCGACGTACCGCGTTGACTCGCTGATCTTCCAGGCGATAATCGGCGCGCGCGGTGTGGAAGAAAATCAGTGTAGCAGAGCCTTGGAGCTGCCTTTGCAAATAGAAACAGCCGATGTAAGCCTCATCGGCCATCGGGAAGAAAATCAGGACCGGGTCGCTGTCGCGGCCGCGGAAAATGCCGCTTTGCTGGTGGTGCTGGACGGCATGGGCGGCCACGCCGAAGGCGCGCGCGCAGCGGAAACGGCGCGTGCATCGATACTGGAAACCTTCTGGCAATTGCCGCATCCGGTGTTTGATCCGCTGGGATTTCTGCATCTGGCGCTGGGCCGGGCGCACGCAGAAGTGGTCAAGCTGGGCGCCGACCTCACCGTCGAGACACGCCCTCGCGCCACCTGCGCGGTGGCATTGGTTCAAGATTCCGCCGCTTATTGGGCACACATAGGGGATTCCCGCATTTATCAAATCCGTCAGACGCAGGTGCATCTGCGCACCCGCGATCACAGTCATGTCGAAGTGTTGCTGCGCGAAGGCTTGATCCGCGAAGAGGAAGTGCAAACCCATCCGATGCGTAATTATGTTGAATGCTGCCTGGGCGGAGATGCCGCGCTGCCGGAGATGAGCATTTCGATCCGCAAGAAACTCAAAGCCGGCGACGTGCTGCTGCTGTGCACCGACGGTTTGTGGGCCAATCTTAAAGATCAGGACTTTGGCCAATTCGCAGGTCCGCCGGGCAAGCCCTTGCGCGATGCGCTGATGG
This sequence comes from Pseudomonadota bacterium, assembly GCA_031394735.1. Classification (GTDB taxonomy): domain Bacteria; phylum Pseudomonadota; class Gammaproteobacteria; order Steroidobacterales; family Steroidobacteraceae; genus TMP-86. The sequence goes on from JANMXI010000006.1 coordinate 3,378, forward strand.
AATTAGGCGAACGCGCGGTCGAGGCCTCGGCTCCCTATAGCGATAACACCAGCGCCGCCGTGCTGCGGTGGTTGGGACCGTGAAAAATCGACCCAGCGGCCGTGCGCCGGATCAGATGCGATCGGTCAGCTTCGAGCGCAACTTCACCCGCCACGCGGAAGGCTCCGTGCTGGTGAGCTTCGGTGATACGCGCGTGCTGTGCACAGCCAGCGTTGAGGAAAGCGTCCCGGGATTTTTACGTGGCAAGCAACAGGGCTGGGTCACCGCCGAATACGGCATGCTGCCGCGCGCGACGCACACGCGCTCGGCACGCGAGGCGGCGCGCGGCAAGCAAACCGGCCGCACGCAGGAGATTCAACGCCTGATCGGTCGTGCGCTGCGCGCGGTGGTGGATCTCAAGGCGCTCGGCGAACGCACCATCACGCTGGATTGCGATGTGCTGCAGGCCGATGGCGGCACACGCACGGCCTCGATCACCGGCGCTTTCGTCGCGCTGTCGGATGCCATCGATGCCTTGCTCAAAAAGCGCGCGCTGCAAACCAACCCTTTGCACGGCCAGGTCGCGGCAGTGTCGGTGGGCATCTTCGACGGCACGCCGGTGCTGGATCTGGATTACGCCGAAGACTCGAATGCCGAAACTGATATGAACGTGGTGATGAACAGCGGCGGCGGTTTCATCGAGGTGCAGGGCACGGCTGAAGGTCATGCCTTTCGCCGTGACGAATTGGACGCGCTGCTGAATCTGGCGTCGAAAGGCATCGAAGGTCTGCACGCGGCGCAACTGGCTGCGCGTCGGCCGTAACCCGCGCATCCCACCTGCGATTCATGCGTGTGGTCCTCGCCAGCGGCAACCCGGGAAAGCTGCGGGAGCTTTCCGACCTGCTGCAGGGTCTTCGGTTTGAACTGCTGTCGCAATCCACGCTGGGCGTGAACAGCGTCGAGGAAACCGGCGCCAACTTCGTCGAGAACGCGTTGCTCAAGGCGCGTCATGCGGCGCAATGCACCGGTCTTGCGGCCATCGCCGATGACTCAGGTCTGGAAGTCGATGCACTCGGCGGTGCGCCGGGCATCTATTCCGCGCGCTACGCCGGCGCGCATGCAGACGATGCCGCCAACAATGCCAAACTCATCGATGCGCTCGCCGGAATACCCGCGCAATCACGCAGCGCACGATACCGCTGTGTCCTCGCCTGGGTTGACAGCGCCGACGATCCTCACGCGCTGATTGCCGCCGGCTGTTGGGACGGTGAAATCATCGACCAGCCGCGTGGCCACGGTGGCTTTGGCTACGATCCGTATTTCTGGCTGCCGGCGTTGCAGCGCACGGCGGCGGAACTGGATGCTGCCACCAAGAACCGCATCAGCCATCGCGGTCAGGCGATGCAGGCGCTGCGCGTGGCATTGCAGGCGCGATCATGACTCTGCCACCCCTCGCGCTGTATGTGCACATGCCCTGGTGCGTGCGCAAATGCCCGTACTGCGATTTCAACTCGCATCAGCTCAAATCCGCGCGACCGAGCAGCACCTACATCGACGGCCTGATCCGCGATTTCGAACTAGAGCTGCCCGGCATCGGCGAGCGCCGCATCGAGACGGTGTTCTTCGGCGGCGGAACACCCAGTCTGTTTTCACCCAATGACTTCGATCGCCTGCTGAGCGCGGTGCGCTCGCTCGCGCAGCTTGCGCCGGAGGCGGAAATTACGATGGAAGCCAACCCCGGCGTCATCGAACGCGGCGCCTTCGCCGGCTATCGTGACGCTGGCATCAACCGCGTGTCGCTCGGTGCACAGAGTTTCTCATCCGATGCGCTGCAGCGTCTGGGCCGGATCCATCTGGCGCAGGACACCGAGCGCGCGGTCGCCGAATTGCAGACGGCCGGCATTCGCAATTTCAATCTCGACCTCATGTACGCCCTGCCGGAGCAGACCCTCGAGCAGGCGCTGCAGGACGTCCGTACCGCCGTGTCGCTGGGCCCCACGCACCTATCGCATTACCAGCTCACGCTCGAACCGGGCACGGTCTTCCACTCGCGTCCGCCGCCCCTGCCGGACGATGACCAGGCCTGGACCATGCAAACCGAATCGCAGGCACTGTTGGCGGCGCATGGCTATGAGCAGTACGAGGTGTCGGCGTACGCGCAGGCCGGCGCGCGTTGCCGCCACAATCTCAACTATTGGGAGTTCGGTGATTACGTCGGCATCGGCGCCGGCGCGCACGGCAAAATCACGCTGGGGCCGCAGCGCATCCTGCGCACGGAAAAGCCCAAACAGCCGCGTGACTATCAGGCGCAGGTGGCGGTTGCGCAGCAGGCCTTCGGTGAACGCCGGATCGTGGCCGCCGCGGAGCTGCCCTTCGAATTCATGCTCAATGCGTTGCGCCTGAATGAGGGGTTTCGAATCGAGGATTACGAGGGGCGAACCGGGTTGAAAATGGAAGATTTGAAGTCCCCCTTGCAACAGGCGCAGTCAAGAGATTTGTTGCAGCGCTCGGCAGACGGCTGGCAAGCCACGGGTTTGGGGCGCCGCTTCCTAAACGATCTGCAGGCCGGTTTCCTTCTATAAGCTTATGCACACAGAACATTTCACCCCGTGTCGCAGGGCACCTACAGAACATTGCGCCAGCGATTTGTAAGATGACCCTCGTAAACCATTGAAACGTATTAACAAAGGCGCCTGCCTATTTTTTGATCATGTTCACAATTATGCGAATTTCCTGCAGCGGCAGTACCTGCGCGGCATTGAAATCCACAGAGTTATCCACAGATATTGTGGACAAACCCGGCAAGCGCTTATCGAAGAAGGGCTTACGGCACAAAGCTTGTTAAGGAGCCATGTGCGGGCTACACTTCGCGCCCTTTTTCGATTCGATCTCGTTGAACGCGTGGCCGCTGGAGCGCTGCAAGCCTTCGATAGCGGATTCTGCACCTACTTTTAGTAAAGGCCCCTCATGAAAGCTGACATCCATCCTGATTACCAAGCCATCAAGGTTACCTGTACCTGTGGCAACACCTTTGAAACGCGTTCCACGACGGCCACCGATCTGAACATCGAAGTGTGCTCGAACTGCCACCCGTTCTACACGGGCAAGCAGAAGATCGTCGATTCGGGTGGACGCGTGGACAAGTTCCGTAAGAAGTACGGCGCTCCCGCAGCGAAGTAAGGTCAAGGGTGCAGCGATGGCGAACCGACGACAAAAAGCGTTCGCCGCCGCCGTATTCGGCGTAAGTCTGCTGTTGGGCAGCTGCGCCAGGAACCCGGTCACCGGCGAACACGACATCACATTCGTCTCCGAAAAAGGAGAAATCGAAGAGGGTCGGCGCGCGCACGAACAGGTCATCCGTATCTACGGCGTATACGAAGACCAGGCGATGCAGGAGTACGTCAACGGCATCGGCCAGAAGCTCGCCAAGCTCAGTCACCGGCCTGAGCTTGAGTTTCATTTCACCGTCATCGACAGTGACGAGATCAACGCCTTCGCCATTCCCGGCGGATACGTCTATATCACCCGCGGGATCATGGCCTACCTGAATTCCGAGGCTGAGCTGGCCGGTGTCGTCGGCCACGAGATCGGTCACGTGACGGCACGCCATTCGGTCAAACAGCAGAGCCAGAGCGCCATCACCAATGTGCTGGGCATCGGCGCAGCCATCTTTACCGGCTCCGGCGCGGTCGCTGACCTTGCCAATATCGGCGGCGAAGCACTGCTGCGCGGTTACGGCCGTGAAATGGAATTGCAGGCCGACCAGCTCGGTGCGGAATACATCGCGCGCGCCGGCTACAACCCGCAGGCCATGATCTGGGTCGTCGGCACGCTCAAGAATCAGGAAACCTTCGAGCGCGAACGCGCCAAGGCCGAAGGACGCGAGCCCAACATCTATCACGGCGTGTTCGCCACGCATCCGGACAACGACACCCGATTGCAGCAGGCCATCGTCGCGGCCGGCAAGGCGGGGACGCAGGTCACCGATGGCGGCGTCGTCAATCGGGAGCAATACCTGAAGCACATCGACGGCCTGCCGTTCGGCAGCAGCCGGCAACAGGGCATGGTGCGTGACAATCGCTTCTATCACGCGGATCTGGGCATCACCATGGCCTTCCCCAAAGGCTGGCGGGTCCAAAACGATCGTGAGCAATTGCTGGCCGTGTCGCGCGCCAAGGATGCGGTCATCCGCATGAGCACCGACCAGTTGAAGGACAAAGAGACGCCGCAGGATTACGTGCGCCGCGCCGTCAAGGGCGGCGGCTCGTCGGTGGATCACGGCGAGATCCTCACCCTCTCCGGCGGCTTGGAGGGTTATACGGCCGTGGTGGCGCGCGCCAGCACACCCTTTGGCTCGGCACCCATGCGCATCGGCGCCATCGCCATGGGCAAATCGGTGTTCGTGTTCCTCGCCGCGAGCCGCTCCAACGAGGCTGGGCTTCCGGCTTCCGACCGGGTCTTCGTCTCGGTCATGGAAACCTTTCGCAAAATGCGCACCGTGGAGTTTCCGCTCGCCGAACCGTACCGGATCAAAATTCAGAAGGCCGATGCGAACACTCGCATCGGGGAGGTCGCCAAGACCGTGCCTCTGAGCGAATATCCGACGCAGCAATTGCGCCTCATCAATGACCTGTATCCTGCCAAGGAACCCAAGGCGGGCGAGCGGTTCAAGACGATCGAGTGAGCGATCCGGCGTGCAGGTGCTCCGTCCTGTGCCCTCCACCCTTGATTTTCCCATGAAGGGCATGCAAGGCTGCGGTGAGAAACACGAAGAGATCCAATCCAGCCTGTCGGGAATCGCATGAGCACGAAATACGAACTGAAGAATCTGAGCAGCGGCAAGACGTCAACGATGGACGCCAAATCGGGCACGATAGGACCCGATGTGCTGAATATCTCGAATCTGATCAAGGATCAGGGCGTCTTCACCTTCGACCCGGGCTTCATGGCCACGGCCAGCACCGAAAGCAAGATTACCTATATCGACGGCGATGCCGGCGTTCTCCTGTATCGCGGCTACCCCGTCGAGCAGCTCGCCGAGAAATCCAGTTTTCTGGAAGTGGCAAACCTGCTGGTCTACGGCGACCTGCCCACCAAGGATCAGCTCAGCGCGTTCTTGAATTCGATCATGCGTCACACCATGGTGAACGAGCAGCTGCTGCGCTTCTTCCAGGGCTTCCACCACAATGCGCATCCGATGGCCATGGTCTCGGCCGTGGTGGCGTCGATGGCGGCGTTTTATCACGACACCACCGACATCAACGATCCGCGCCATCGCGAAATCTTTGCGCACCGGATCATCGCCAAGCTGCCTACGATCGCGGCGGCGGCGTACAAACATTCGCTGGGCCAGCCCTTCGTCTATCCGCGCAACGACCTGCGCTATTGCTCGAACATGCTCAACATGTTCTTCGCCGTGCCGTGCGAGCCGTATGCCATCGACCCGGTCGCGGCCGAGGCGCTGGACCTGCTGTTCATTCTGCATGCCGATCATGAGCAGAACGCCAGCACCTCCACGGTGCGCCTCGCCGGCAGCACCGGCGCCAACCCGTATGCGGCCATTTCCGCCGGCGTTTCTGCATTGTGGGGACCTGCACACGGTGGCGCCAACGAAGCGGTGCTGGACATGCTCGACAGCATCGGCAGCGTCGCCAACATCGAAAAATTCCTCGCCCGGGTCAAGGACAAGAATGACTCGGTGCGGTTGATGGGCTTCGGCCATCGCGTCTACAAGAACTTCGATCCGCGCGCCAAGATCATCCGCGGCATGTGTTACAAGGTGCTCGAGAAACTCGGCCAGGGCAACAATCCGCTGTTCGAGTTGTCCCTGCGTCTGGAGGAAATCGCCCTCAAGGACGAGTACTTCGTCTCCCGCAAGCTGTACCCGAACGTCGATTTCTACTCCGGCATCATCTACAGCGCCTTAGGCATTCCGCGCTCGATGTTCACCGTCATGTTCGCCATTGCGCGCACGGCGGGCTGGGTAGCGCATTGGCAAGAGATGGTGTCGGATCCGCAGATGAAAATCGGGCGTCCTCGGCAGCTTTATACGGGGCCCGTCGCTCGCGATTACCGGAAGATCAGCGATCGTTAGCGCTGTTCGTGCTGCTGCCCTCGCTGCTGGGAGTGCGGCACCCCGCTCGAGCCCAAACCGGCACACGAGAGCCAAGCGAATCAGCAAGAATCAATGAGATCCGAGACTTCGCGTGCATCTGCCCGCTTCATGGGTTTGCCATCGACCGGCGAGTACGGAGCCTGTCGGATGCCGTCGATCGGAAAGACGGTAGCGTCGATGACCCAGTCTCGCGACTCGAAACGCAAAGCCGGATAAGCAAGCGTGCGCTCTGCATCCATGCGTACGCGTCGTTCGTGCACTTCGTGCGGAACGCCCACATCCATTAGCCGCAAGACCACGGATTCGGAAGTATCGGCGAACACGTGCAGGTTGATGTCGCTGTGATCGGTGGCAGTGCCGGTGAGCACCGGACCGACCAGACGCGGCTGGAATTCGCGCAGCATCTGCATGGCCTGCAGGGCGATCTTGCGCTGTTCCTTCAACGTCTGATCGTGCGATTGGCCGCCGAACAGGCGCTGATACTCGCGCAGCGCGGCCTCGATCTCGATGTTTTTCGGCAGCACTGCGGCATCGTCGACACCGAGCCGCTCGGCGGCTTTGCGCTTGGCATGCAGGAAATCGCCGATGCCCTGCTGGGCCATGACTCGCGCCGCTTCCTGCGCTAGAGCGCGTCGCAAATCATCCGCGCGCTGGGAAAATTTCTTGGGCATGTGCTCGTCGCAGCGTCGATGCAGTTTAGAACAGGGGCTTGTCACCATCGTTCATGGGATTGTCGGTGTTCTGTCCCTCGTAGCTCTCTGCTCGCGGCAGATTGCCTTCGATGAACGTTTCCATGATGCCGTTGGGGTTGTCGGCGCTCGCCAGCAAGCCGGTTTGGGGCGAAATCCGCACCGTCACCAATCCGTCCGGTTGCGGGACCGGATGCTTCGGAGCGCCCTCGAGCGCTTCGTGCATGAAGTACACCCACGTCGGCAACGCCACGCGCGCGCCTTCCTCGCCATCGCCCAGCGAGTGTTCGGTATCGAAGCCCACCCACACGGTGGCGACGATGTCGCCGTTGAAGCCGGCGAACCAGGCATCCAGGTGATCGTTGGTGGTGCCGGTTTTGCCGGCGATGTCCGGCCGGTTCAGTGACAGGGCGCGCCGTCCGGTGCCGTGTTTGATCACATCGGCCATCATATCGGCGAGCAGATACGCCACCTGCGACCGTATCGCCTGCGGTGCGAGCTGCTTGCCGGGAATGGTGGTGCGACCGTCATGCAGCCGATCCGGCGTCAGCATCGCCTTCAAAGCCGGCGGCATGTCCTCGTCCTGAAGCGTCGCCGCATCGGCCTTGGTGCCGCGCGCGCAGGTGTAACAGGCCATCAGCGGCTCCGCTTGCTTCAATACCTTGCCGGCGGCATCTTCTATCCGCTCGACATAGTAGGAATTGACGCGAAATCCGCCGTTGGCAAAAGTTGAATAGCTGGTCGCAAGCTGCAGCGGTGAAACCGCGCCGGAGCCCAGCGCGAGCGTGAGATTGTTCGGCAGCTGCGCCTTGTCGAAGCCGAAACGCGGCATGTAGTTCAGCGCATAGGTGCCGCCCATCTCGCGCAACAGCCGCACCGACACCAGGTTGCGCGACATCACCAGCGCTTCGCGCAGGCGGGTCGGCCCATAGAATTTCTTGGTGCTGTTGCCCGGGCGCCATTCCTTTTCGGAATTCGGATCGTCGTAGATGATGGGCGCGTCCATGATCACCGTGGCCGGCGTGAACCCCTTGTCCAGCGCCGCCGAATAGATGAAGGGTTTGAAGGCCGAGCCCGGCTGCCGCCGCGCCTGCGTAACACGGTTGAACTTGCTCTGAAAGAAGTCGAAACCGCCGACCACGGCCACCACGGCGCCATCCTTCGGATCCACCGCCACCAGCGCACTTTGCGCTTCGGGAACCTGCACGAACATCAGGCCATCCGCGCTGTTGCCGGCGGTGTAGATGACATCACCGCGGTTCATCACCTCGTGCGGTGAACTCGGCGCGCGGTCGACCTTGGCCTCGGGCAGTTCACGGCGTGCCCAGGTCATCTTCTCCCACGGCAGCAACACGAACCCCAGGTTCTTGACGTAGATGCGCGCGCTCTTGGCCTCGACCTGCTGGACCAGCGCCGGACGCAGACCGCCGATCACCGGGAAGTCCTCCAGCGCCGTCTCCCAATCCTCGGCGAGGCTGCTCTTGGGCGCATCGACCTTGGCCTGCGGCCCACGATAGCCGTGGCGGCGGTCGTATTCCAGCAATCCGGTGCGCAGCGCGACCGTGCCGGCCCGCTGCAGACGGCTGTCGATGGTGGTGTAGACCTTGTAGCCGGCCGTATAGACGGTGTCGCCGTACTTGGAGAGCATCTCCGCGCGCGCCATTTCCGCCACGTAGGGGGCGTCCACTTCGACCGTGGGGCCATGCAGTCGCGATTCGATGGGCGACGAGGTGGCCGCGGCGTGTTCGGCCGGGGTGATGAACCCCAGGCTCAGCATGCGTCCGAGCACGTAGGTGCGCCGGTTGCGGGCGCCCTCGACGCTGGCCACCGGGTTCCATTTGGAGGGCGCCTGCGGAATTCCGGCCAGAATCGCCATTTCGCTGACGGTAAGTTCGTCCAGGGTTTTGCCGAAATAGACCTCCGCGGCGGCCGCCACCCCATAGGCTCGCTGCCCCAGGAAGGTCTTGTTGGCGAACAGCGTGAAGATCTGCTCCTTGGAAAACTCGCTTTCCATCAGCAGTGACAGGTAGATCTCGCTGACCTTGCGCTTCAGGCTGCGTTTGGAGTCCAGGAACATGTCCCGGGCGACCTGCTGGGTGATGGTGCTGCCACCCTGACGCACCCCGCCGGCCTTCAAATTCGCCAGGGATGCCCGCAAAATCCCTTGCCAATCAATGCCATGGTGACTGAAGAAGCGGTCATCCTCGGCGGCCAGGAAGGCTCGGACCAGCTTCGGCGGGATCTGCTCGTAACTCACCGGAATGCGTCTCTGCTCGCCGATCGCGGCTATCAGGCGGCCATCGCGGGTGTAAATTCGCAGCGGAACCTGCAAAGGCACGTCCAGAAGGGTGCTCACTTCGGGCAGGGCGGGCCTCAAATAGGCGTATGCGCACACATTGGCGAAGACTGCCAACGCGATCACGCCGACCAAGATCACACAAATTCGAGATATGAGAACTAGGTAACGTCTGGACACTTCAAGGGGCTCTAACTTATTGCGCCTGGGATGACGGATTGCATATTACAGCCTGAGGCCCAGGGTGGGATGGATTGGGTGAACGTGAGTGAAGTCACGATCTATTTAACAGTTTCTTGCTATTTGTTCGATCACGTTATTTAATCTTGCGCGGCAGTTTCCGCTCTAACGTACTGACCGAAAAGGAAAACCCGTGTGGTCATTCGGTAAACGATATCGCCCTTTGCTGGGTCTTGATATTACGACGTCCTCAGTCAAGCTCATTGAGCTTGCCATGAGCGGCGGGCAGTATCGCGTGGAGTCGTACGCTGCGGAGCCTACGCCCCATAACGCCATCAACGAAAAGGCCATCGTCGACGCGGAAGCGGTAGGTGAAGCCATTCGTCGCGCGGTCAAGCGCTCTGGCGCACGTGCGCGTGAGGCGGCCATCGCCATCAGCGGCGATGCAGCTATTACAAAAGTCATTCAAATGCCCAAGAGCTTGGGAGAAAACGAGCTCGAGGGTCAGGTCGAAATGCAGGCCGACCAGTACATTCCGTTTCCCATGGACGAAGTCAGCTACGACTATCAAGTCGTCGGCCCGTCCGAGAAAGATCCGGAAATGATCGATGTGCTGTTGGTGGCGACGCGTACTGAGAACGTCGAGCAGCGCCAGGCCGCCGTGCGCGCCTCGGGACTCACCGCTCGCATCGTCGATGTCGAAGCCTTCGCTCTGGAAAATGCCTGCAGCCTGATGCGCCACCAGATGCCCGACGGCGGACTGGATCGCACCGTTGCAGTCGTGGACTTCGGCGCGAGTTCCACCACGTTCAGCGTGCTGCGCGACATGAAAGTGGTTTACACGCGTGACTTCGCTTTCGGCGGGCAGCAGCTCACCGAAGAAATCATGCGCACGTATGGCTTGAGCATGGAAGAAGCGGGACGCGCCAAGAAAGAAGGCGGCCTGCCCAGCAACTATCAGCCTGAAGTGCTCGATCCGTTCATCGATGACATGACGCAACAGGTGAGTCGTTCGCTGCAGTTCTATCTGGCCTCGGGCAGCGGCCGCGCACAGCCTGATCAGATTTTGATCTGCGGCGGTTGCGCCAATATCTCCGGCGTTGCCGACGTGATCTCCAGCCGGGTCGGCATCGCTGCCGAGCGCGGTGATCCGCTGGGCAACATGAAAGTGTCCTCGAAGGCCAAGGCGCAAGCTGTCGGGCGCGATGCGACGGCCTTACTGACCGCATGCGGCCTGGCGCTGCGTAGTTTTGACTAAAGGGTAGCTATGCCGCGCATTAACCTACTTCCCTGGCGCGAACAAGAACGCAAAGTTCGGCGCCGCGAATTCCTGATCGCTGCTGCGGGCGCCGGCGTTGCCGCCGTGTTGTTCGCGCTCGGCGGCAAGCTCATGTACTCGAGCTGGATCGATACTCAGGTCGACAAGAACAATTACCTCAAGAAGGAAATTGGCAAGCTCGACGAACAGATCACCGACATTCTGGATCTGGAAAATCGCAAGCAGCGCCTGGTGGCGCGCATGGACATCATCGAGAAGCTGCAACGCAGCCGACCTGAGATCGTGCACTTGTTCGACGAAGTGGTGAAGGCGGTTCCGGACGGCGTGTACCTCACGCAGGTCAAGCAAACCGGCAAGAAACTCGAGATTCACGGCGTCGCTCAATCCAGCACGCGCGTCTCCACCTTCATGCGCAGCATCGATGCGTCGCAGTGGCTGGACAACCCGGTCCTCGAAGTGGTCGAGACCGCGCAGAATTCCCCGACCGGCGGATCCAGTTTCACGCTCTTCGCCGAAACGGTCGGTGTGGATCTGGAAACGCCTGGCGAATCAACTCCCAAGAAGGTTGCCGCTAAATGAACTTTCTCGAGCAGCTTAAAACCCTGGATCCAAAGGATCCGGGCCGTTGGCCCTTGGTCATCCGCGCATTTTTCGTCGCGACGATCTTCGTCGCGCTGGCCGGTGTCGCCTGGTATCTGCTGGTGTGGAACGAAGACCGTCCGCTGCTGCAGAAGGCGGAGGCCGAAGAGCAGGATCTGCGCAGCCAGTTCGAAACCAAGCAGCAGCGCGCGGCCAACCTGGACGCCTACAAGGCGCAGCTCGCCGAGATGGAGAAATCCTTCGGTGCGATGTTGCGTCAGCTTCCCGGCAAAACCGAAGTGCCGAATCTTCTGGTCGATATTTCGCAGACCGGCCTCGCCGCGGGTTTGGAAGAGAAGCTGTTCCAACCTTCCAGCGAACAGAGCAAGGGTTTCTACGCCGAGCTGCCCATCAAGATCCGTCTGGTCGGGACCTATCATGAGTTCGGCACCTTCGTCAGCGGCATCGCGGCGTTGCCGCGCATCGTGACGCTGCACGACATCGAGATCAAACCGGCGGGCAAGGACAGCTTCGACAATCTGATCATGGAGCTCACTGCCAAGACCTACCGTTATCTCGACGATGACAGTGGCGGTGGCGTCGAGCAGAAAGCGGTGCGTAAGAAAGTGGGGTCAACCACATGAGTCGGACTCAACGTGTCATCGCCCTGTGCGTGGTGCTGAGCCTGAGCCTGACCGCAGCCGGCTGCGGTGGCGGACGCTCGGATCTGGAAAAATGGGTCGCTGACACCAAGAAAAAACCCGGTGGCCGCATCGAGCCGGTTCGTGAGGTCAAGCCCTACGAAACCTACGTTTACGATGTCGGCCCGAAGCGCTCGCCGTTTCAGCCGCAGGGCGCCAGTGCCGCCAACGGTCAGGCCAGCTTGCGGCCCAACTCACGCCGCAACCGCGAATTTCTCGAGGGCATTTCTCTCGACACCATGAAGATGGTGGGCACCTTGCGTGTCGGCAACAGTTTCTTTGGACTCGTTCAATCCAAAGATGGGTTGGTGCACAAGGTGCAACCCGGCAATTATCTGGGTCAGAACGACGGGAAAATCACCGGTATCACGGCCAGCAAAATCAGCCTCATCGAGATCGTGCCTGACGGTCTCGGCGGCTATATCGAGCGACCAGCCTCGTTGGCGTTAACCGACTAGGCGTTAGGGAGAGGATCAATGACAACGATTTTTAAACGGGCGGCGACTGTTGGAGCAATGGCGTTGGTCGCATTCATGGCGATCATGCCGGCGGCTCACGCCGATACGCCTACGGTCAAGCTCGAGGCGGTCGACGTTCAGACCCTGCCCGGAAGCCAGGTGCAGTTGAAACTGCGTCTCAGCGGTCCCGCGCCGCAGCCTCTACCCTTCACCATCGACAAGCCGGCGCGTATCGCGTTCGACCTGCCGAACACCGGTCTGGCGCTCACCTCGCGCCGCATCGACGTTCGGTCTGGCGGTGTCGACACCGTGCTGGCCGCCGAGGCCAACGGGCGCACGCGCCTCGTCGTCAACGTCGACTCGCTCATGCCCTATACCACTGCGGTTGAAGGCAACATCATCACCGTCACTCTGGGCAGTCAGCCAGGCGACTCGTTGGCGCAATCCTCCGCCGCGCGCGCCAGTGCGGCTGCCAGCGCTGCCGAGCGCGCCATCAAGACCATCGACTTCCGCCGCGGCGCCGACGGCACCGGCCGCGTGATCGTGCAACTCACCGATCCGCGCACGCCCGTCAACCTGCGTCAGGAAGGCAATCAGATCGTCGTGGATTTCGCCGGCACGCAAATTCCAAAGAATCTGCTGCGCCGTTATGACGTCATGGATTTCGCCACGCCGGTGCAAAGCGTCGATGCGCTGCGCGTCGATAACAGCTCGCGCCTGGTCATTTCTGCGCAGGGCGATTTCGAACAGCTCGCGTATCAGTCGGACAATCAGTACACCATCGAAGTCAAAGCCGCCGTCAAGCGCGGTGCGCAGGAAGACAAGAAGGAATACACGGGCGAGCGCCTGACACTGAACTTCCAGGACATCGACGTGCGTTCGGTGCTGCAATTGCTGGCCGACACCAGCGGCCAGAACATCGTCGTCAGTGACTCGGTGTCCGGCAACCTGACCTTGCGCCTGCAGAACGTTCCCTGGGATCAGGCGTTGGATATCGTCCTGCGCACCAAGGGCCTGGATAAGCGTCGTCAGGACAACGTCATCATCATCGGGCCGACCGAAGAACTGGCTGCGCGTGAAAAGGCTGAACTGGCCGCACGCAAAGACTTGTTGGAACTGGCGCCGCTGCGCACGGAATTCATGCAGGTCAACTACGCCAAGGTCGCCGATCTTGCGAAGCTGATCAAGACTTCCGGCGGCAAGGACAGCATGCTGTCCACGCGCGGCACGTTGTCCATCGACGAGCGCACCAATACGCTGCTCGTACAGGACAGCGCTGACCGCCTGGCTGACATCCGCCGCCTGGTGCAGACGCTGGACGTGCCGGTCAAGCAAGTGCTGATCGAAGCGCGGATCGTCATCGTCAACGATGATTTTGAGCGCGATCTGGGCGTGCGCGCCGGCTTCACCTCGGTCCGCACCAACGGCAACAACGGTTTGTTTGCGGTCACCGGCGCGGGCACGCAGGCCGGCACCGGCACGATCGTCGACTCGGGCATCAGCAACCTGACGTCGTCCGGTTCGCCGTTCCCTGTCAAGACGCCGACCGTCGATAACCGCTATCAGGTGAATCTGCCGGTTGCGAACCCGGCCGGCCGCCTCGCGATGTCGCTGCTCGGCTCGAACTACATCGTCGACCTCGAGTTGTCGGCGGCGCAGAACGAAGGCCGCGGCGAGATCGTCTCGGCTCCGCGCGTCATCACGGCCAACCAGAAGGAAGCCAGCATCGCACAGGGTGTGGAAATTCCGTATCAGGAATCCGCTTCCAGCGGCGCCACCACCACGCAGTTCAAGAAGGCGGTGTTGTCGTTGAAGGTCACCCCGCTGATCACGCCTGACAGCCGCGTGATTCTGGATCTGAACATCAGCAAGGACTCGGTCGGCCAGTTGGTGCAGAGTGCCACCGGTGGTACGGTGCCCTCGATCGACACGCGTCAGATCATCACCCAGGTGCTGGTGAACGATGGCCAGACCGTGGTGCTGGGCGGCATTCTCGAAACCACCAAAACCGATCAGTCGAAAAAGGTTCCACTGCTGGGCGACATTCCGGTGTTGGGTTACCTGTTCAAGTCGACGGCCAATATCAACAAGAAGACCGAGCTGTTGATTTTCATCACGCCGAAGATTCTGCGTGAAGGTTCCAATCTTTATTGATCGATGCATTGGATTGCACCGAAGGCGAGCGAGGGATTTTAAGTATGCGTAAATTAAAGATCATTGCCTGGCTGAGCGCAGCCCTGTTGGCAGGCTGCGGTGGCGGCAATACGTTGACCGGCTCGAATACGGGCGGTGGTGGCGGGACTACGGTTGCGACCGTTGCCGTAACCGCCAGCGCGCCGTCGATCGCTGCGGATGGCAGTGACTCGGCGACCATCACCGCAGTCGCTAAGGACGCAAACAATAATTTCGTCAAAGATGCCACGGTTGCGTTTACCTCAACGGCAGGCGGCCTTGCAATTACTCAGGCAACGACCGATGCGAATGGTCGTGCGATTGCAACGTTGACCTCAGCTGGTGCGGCAGCAGGCACGACGATCACCGTCAATGCTGCGTCCGGAAGTGCATCGGGTACTGTTGACGTCAACGTCATCAACTCGCAGCAGTCCGTGACATTGACAACGAGCCTCCCCCAAATCCCCTCGGACAGCTCTAAGTCGGCGACGATCACGGCACTAGTTCGGGGCTCGTCGAACCAGTTTCTGCCGGGAGTTTTGGTAAACTTCACCGCTACATCGGGCGGTTTGGCGGTAACGCAGGCGACTACAGACGCGAATGGTGCCGCGACGGCAACTTTGAGCGCAGCAAATGATCCGACCAATCGACGAATTACCGTAACGGCAACGGCAGGTACGGCCACGACCACGGTACCCGTGGACGTGACGGGCACGAAACTTACCGTTGTGGGACCCCAAAATCTTGTGCAAGGCGGACAACCGGGCACTTATACGGTTTCGCTGACCGACTCCGGCAACGTGGGTATTTCGGGACGGGCAGTCACTGTCACCAGTTCGGCTGGCAATTCGATCGCGACCAGTCCGGTCACGACGGACGCTACTGGTACGGGAACCTTTCAGTTGTCTGCGACGACTGCTGGCATCGATACAATTACCGCCAGCGCGCTGGGATTGACGGCGACGCAGACCGTTGCGATCAGCAATCAAAGCTTTGTATTGACCGCGCCGGTTGCCGGAGCGAAAGTTAATCTTGGCGTAAATCAAGCCGTGACGTTGGTGTGGTCCACCGGCGGTGCTCCGCAGGTCGGCAAGACCGTGACGTTTTCAAGCACCCGCGGTACAGTCACTCCGGCAACGGCAGTGACTGATGCCTCAGGAGTGGCAACAGCCAGTATTACGTCGAACACAGCGGGCCCTGCGGTGATAAGTGCGACCGCGACAAATGTTACGACGCAAGTGACGATCGACTTCCTCGCAACCACACCGGCGTCAGTTGCCGTGCAGGCATCTCCAGCCACGATACCTACCGACGGGCAGAGTACGATTTCTGCGATTGTTCGTGACGCTCAAAACAACCTGGTTGAGGGAAAAACGGTCAATTTTCAGTTGACCGACAACACGGGGGGTCAACTCTCCGTCGCGTCCGGTATCACGGACAATCAAGGTAAGGCGCAAACTGTTTACACTGCGAGCAGCACACCCAGCGCCAGCAACGGGGTGACGGTCAGTGCGACTGTCGCAAGCACTGCGGTCACTGGGTCGACTACGCTGACAGTTGGTGGACAGACGGTGTTCTTGTCATTGGGCACCGGCAATACGATCAATCTGACGAATGCGGCTCAATACGACATTGATTACGCGATACAAGCCATCGATGCCGCAGGCAATGGGCTGAATGGAAAACAGATTGTATTGACCGTTGAGTCATTGAAATATGTCAAGGGAAGCAGATTTTGGACGGGTACTTTTTGGGATACGCCGAATACGCCGCTCTGTAACTCCGAGGACGTCAACTTCAACGGCATATTGGATCCGGGCGAGGACTTCAATACCAACGTGAAACTCGATCCGGGCAATGTGGCCGCCGTTTCACCGGCTTCCGTGATGACCTCGAATGGAGGTACTGCTTTGGTAAAAGTCATTTACCCGAAAGATCATGCTTATTGGGTGCAGGTGCGTCTGACCGCGACGGCGACGGTTGCGGGTACACAGTCAAGCACATCGGCCGATTTCTTCTTGCCGGGGGCGGCTGAAGATTTCAATAAGCAGACTGTGGCTCCTCCGGGCATCAACAGTCCTTACGGAACGGCTGCCACGTGCGGTGATCCCAACTGATCGGCGCGAGGCGTATTGCTCATAAAGGCCGCCCTTTGGCGGCCTTTTTTCTGCGCTCTGTCACCATGAGCCAGTGCTGTTATTCTGCGTGACCGATGCGTGGTGAAACTCGCAACATCTTCCTCATCGGCCCCATGGGCTCCGGCAAAACCGCCGTCGGCCGCTATCTCGCGCGCATGTTCAAGCTGCCCTTCTACGACAGCGACGTGGACATCGAAAAACGCACCGGGGTGGACATCCCCTTCATCTTCGAAAAGGAAGGCGAGGCGGGGTTTCGCGTTCGGGAGTCCGAATCCATCGACCGGCTGACGCAGATGAACGGCATCGTGCTGGCCACCGGCGGCGGCGCCGTCATCAGCCCGGAGAACCGGCGCTGGTTGGCCGAGCGGGGTACGGTGGTGTACCTGAAGACCTCGATCGAGCAGCAATTGAACCGTACGCGTCATGGCCGGCACCGGCCGCTGCTCAACGACACCGACCCGGAGGCGCGTCTGCGGCTGCTGATGAGCCAGCGGGCGGCTTTATACGAGGAAATTGCCACGGTCACGGTATGTACGGACGAGCGCAAGGCGCAGCTCGTGGCACAGGAAATCCACGAGGCTATTCGGCAGACACCGACCGGATAAGCTTCGTATACTGGGTCTGCCGTGCAAACGCTCACTCTCGATGTAGGCCATGTCCGTTACCCGATCTCCATCGGGGCGGGCCTGCTGTCGGACCGGGACGTGCTGCGGCGGGACATCCCGGGGGAGTCGCTGCTGGTGGTCAGCAGTTCGACCATCGCCCCCCTCTACATGGAACGCCTGCGCGCGGGGTTGGGCGACAGGCGCGTCGTGCAATGCATCCTTCCCGATGGCGAACAGCACAAGACTCTGCAGACGGTGGGCTGGGTCATCGACGCGCTGGTTGGCAACAAGCTCAACCGGGACGGCACGCTGATCGCCCTGGGCGGGGGCGTGGTGGGGGATATCACCGGCTTTGCGGCGGCCTGCTATCAGCGCGGCATCGCCTTCGTGCAGTGCCCGACTACGCTGCTGGCACAGGTGGACTCTTCGGTCGGCGGCAAGACCGGTGTCAATCATCCGGGCGGCAAGAACCTGATCGGTGCGTTTCATCAACCAGTCGCCGTGCTCGCCGATACCGACACATTGAGCACGCTACCGGATCGCGAACTGCAGGCCGGGCTCGCCGAGGTGATCAAATACGGCTGTGTGTGGGACCCGCTATTTTTCGACTGGCTGTTGATCAACATGCCGCAGCTCTTGGCGCGGGATGCGGACGCGCTCTCGTATGCCATCGCGCGGTCCTGTGAGATCAAAGCCAAGGTGGTGGGGCAGGATGAGCGCGAGCAGGGCGTGCGCGCGATCCTGAATTTCGGCCACACCTTCGGGCACGCCATCGAAGCCGCAACCCATTACAAGCAATACCTGCATGGCGAGGCAGTGGCGCTGGGCATGATCATGGCGGCGGATCTGTCGCAACGCCTGTCGCTCATCGATGCGGAATCGTTCGCACGCGTTCGGGATCTGGTGGCGGCCGCCGGATTGCCCACCGAAGCGCCGCGCATCGGCGCGGAACGCGCGCTGGAACTCATGCGCATGGACAAAAAGGTGCTGGCGGGAAACATCCGGCTGGTGCTGTTGGAAAAACTGGGTCGTGCCGTGGTGCTGGCCAGCTATTCGCAGGATGCATTGATGGCGACGCTGCAGGAGCATGTCGGATGAGAGACCTTGCGCCTTACGCCGCGCTCGATGACGAATCGCGCGGCCGACGCTACGCCGAAGCCAAGCCCGCTTACCGATCTGAATTTCAGCGCGACCGCGACCGCATCGTGCATTCCACCGCCTTCCGGCGGCTGGTCTACAAGACCCAGGTGTTCGTCAATCACGAAGGCGATCTGTATCGCACCCGTCTGACCCATTCACTGGAAGTGGCGCAAATCGCCCGCACGATCGCGCGTGCCCTGCGCTTGAACGAAGAACTGTCGGAGGCCATCTGCCTGGCGCACGACGTGGGCCACACGCCCTTCGGTCACGCGGGCCAAGACGCGCTCAATGAATGCATGCGCGATCTGGGCGGCTTCGAACACAATCTGCAGTCGCTGCGCGTCGTGGATGAACTCGAAGAGCACTACGCCGAGTTCGCTGGTCTGAATTTAAGCTTCGAGTGCCGCGAGGGCATTCTCAAGCATTGCTCGGTGGCCAACGCTCGCCTGCTCGGTGAAGTTGGCGAACGCTTCATCAAGCGCCAGCAGCCGGGACTGGAGGCGCAGCTCGCAAACTTCGCCGATGAAATCGCCTACAACAATCACGACATCGACGACGGCATCCGCGCCGGACTGATCACGGTGGAACAACTCTATGCCGTGCCGCTGTTTGCGCATTTTCACGATCAGGTGCGAGCGCTGTACCCGGATCTGGGTGGTCGCCGGTTGGTCTACGAGATCGTTCGCCGCATGATCAATCTGCTGGTCACCGATCTCATCAATGCGTCGCAAGCGCGTATCGAGGCGGCCGGCGTCAAGAACATCGCCGAGGTGCGGCTGTACGCGACGCCACTCATTGGATTCAGTGACGAAACACACGCCTTCAATCGCCAGCTCAAGGTGTTTTTGCGCGAGTACGTCTACAAGCACTACAAGGTGCAACGGATGACCTCGAAGGCCCGGCGCGTACTCGCCGAACTGTTCGATGCGTTTTTCAAGGATCCCGGACTGATGCCCGATGAACATCGCGCGGTCGCGGTGGCTTCGGAAACAAAGTTGGGAAAGCCGGGTCGTGCGCGGGCCGTCGCCGACTATATTGCCGGTATGACCGACCGATACGCTATCCTTGAGCATCAACGATTATTCGATCCGTCCGAGCGAACATGAGCCAGCCACTAGCCAACGATTTATTCCTGCGCGCACTGTTGCGCGAACCGACGCCACGTCGTCCCATCTGGGTGATGCGGCAGGCGGGGCGCTATCTGCCCGAGTATCGCGCCACGCGCAAAAAAGCCGGGAATTTCCTGTCTTTGTGCATGACGCCCGATTACGCCTGCGAAGTCACCATGCAGCCCATCGACCGCTACAAGCTCGATGCGGCCATTCTGTTTTCCGACATCCTGACCATTCCGCACGCCATGAATCTGGGGTTGGAATTCGAAACCGGTGAGGGCCCGACCTTCGCGCGCCCGATTCGCACGCCGGCGGACATCGACAAACTCGGCGTGCCGGATCCGAACCGCGAATTGAAATATGTCACCGACGCGGTGTCACTGATCCGACGCACCATCAATGGCCGTGTACCGCTGATCGGTTTCGCGGGCAGTCCGTGGACGGTGGGAACATACATGGTGGAAGGCGGCGGCAGCAAAACCTTCGGCCTGGTCAAACGGATGATGTACGAAGCGCCGCGCGAGTTGCATCGGCTGCTCGATATTCTCACGCGCGCCACGGTGCTGTATCTGAATGCGCAGATCGCCGCCGGTGCCCAGGCGGTGATGGTGTTCGACACCTGGGGCGGCATTCTCACGCCGGCTCAATATGAAGAATTTTCGCTGCGTTACATGGAACAGATCATTGCGGGCTTGACGCGCGAGGCCGATGGCCGCCGCGTGCCCAATATCGTCTTTACCAAGGGCGGCGGTCCCTGGCTGTCGAAGATCGCGAACATCGGCTGCGACGCGGCGGGCGTGGATTGGTGCACGGACTTGAGCACTGCACGCACAGCGGTGGACGGCAAAGTCGCGCTGCAAGGCAACCTGGACCCGGCCGCGTTGTTCGCGCCACCCGATGTGCTGCGTGCTGAAGCGCTGCGTGTGCTCGAAAGTTACGGCGCGGGCGCGGGACATGTGTTCAATCTGGGACATGGCATCACGCCGGAAGTGAATCCGGAGCAGGTCAGTGTGCTGATCGACGCCGTGCACGGGTACAACGTCCGCAGCGTCTGATCCGCTCCCCGCGCAATGGGAGTGTTCGCGACATGACAAAGTTCCTGGATGAACTTGTGGTTGGGCAGCCTATCACCCGCCGAGACTTTATCGGTGGCGTGGCCACCGGCCATCCAATGCGCATTTCGGCACGTTACGGGCTCAAGAGAAAATTGCGGGGTTTCCACTGATCCGTTAATCTGTTCTTACTTGGTCTTACTTCTTGGAGCGGCGATGGAAACCACCAAATTGACGAGTAAAGGCCAACTGGTCATTCCCAAGCGTATTCGAGACATTCTGCGCGCGACACCCGGCACGCGATTTGCTGTCAAGCTGCAAGGTTCACACATCGTGCTGGAATTGTTGCGCGCCAAGAAGGGAAAGCTTGGCGACTGGGAGGGTCTGAACCCGAAGCGGGTGCGGCTCAGCGATGAGAGTCTTTGCGCGCCGGTTGTGTTGTCAAAATCTGAATGATTGCAGTTGACACCAACTTGTTGGTGCGTTTGGCGACTAACGATGATCCGCCCGCCAGACAAGCTGTCGTTGCATTGTTGGAATCTGAGGAAACTCTGATCTGCAAGACGGTTCTGCTGGAAACTGAATGGGTTCTTCGCTCTCGGTTTGGTTATAAACCCGTGCAGGTTCTTAGCTTTTTCCGATATCTGGCCACACTCCCTGCGATATTATTCGAAGACGAAGTCGCCATATCGCGCGCGCTCGAAATATTCTCAGCCGATATTGATTTTGCCGACGCCTTGCATGTCGCGTCCGCGGGGGACTGCGAATTCGTTACGATGGATCGCGTGCTGTTTAAACGCGCGACGAAGTTCGGGGCGCGGTTGCGCCTATTAAAGCGTGGTTCCTGAGGCGGCATTGGTCTGGCGCGTCGAGTGTGGGCCATGATCGCGAATGCGACAAAAGCGTCGCGCCGAGAACACTTCCGCTGAAACGTCTTTCGTTGGACGCTGCGCCGCTACCTACTTCGCCTCTGAGTTGTTGTCACTCGGGTCAAGAAATTCCCGAATCGCAAGATTGACCAGCGTGGGATTTGTTAGAAACGTTCCGTGCCCCGTCCCCGGCACGATGAACAGTTGCCCTTTGGGCAGCCCGCGATAGATCTCGACGGTTTCCTCAATCGAGGTGAAATCCGTGTCACCCGCCATGACGAGAACCGGCGCGGAAATCTTCTTCAGATCGGCAGGCTCGATCACCACCGGCTGGATCCACATCTGATAACACTTCGCCAACAATGTCATCCAGTGATCGGCGCGGTCGGGGCTGACCTTTGCATAGTCGGTTCGGAACCAGGGCGGTAGCCCGTCGGCAACTGTCTGAAGTT
>JANMXI010000007.1:0-5832 GCA_031394735.1 Pseudomonadota bacterium
CACGGCGCGCCAGGCGTGCAGAAATCCGGAAACTTCCGTCGCCGCCAGGCCGGATTCGACTCGCTCGATCGTACACTTTGCTACGCCAGCCCCTTCGGTAAGGTCGCCTGTGAGAGGTTGATCTCGAAGTGGGCGCAGGCACGGCGCTTCTTAGCTCTTGGAGGATGGATTGATTGGCCAGGTCGACGTTGACCCCCAATACGCCCAGACGGAGAATTATCCTCTATTAATCAATCACCTATGACTTGCGCGTCGACTCTCAATAGCACGATGCGCAAGCGGATTTTCCGCTGAGTGTCCGCAGGCTGTATTGAGAACCAATGAGAAGTGTTCAAGGCCTAAAATGTCCGTACCATTGAGACTTGCGTGATGCAGCCCTTCTGGCGCGCCATCGCGACGGGGGAAAAGTCATTGAGAAATTCGGCACGACAACTATTAAGCCAGGCGTTGACCGCAATCCTGGTTAGCACCTGTTTCTTCTTCGGCGCCGCCGGCGCCGACCCTGCTCTGCCCGAAGCAAAGCCAACCGAAGCCCCAGACGCCGCCTCCCCCGCCCGCGTCCGGCTCATCAGCCAGGAGCAGTACCTAAACACCCTAGCCTACGTCTTCGGCCCCGACATCCGCGTCGCACCGCATTTCGCCCCCTTCCGCCGCACCGATGGGTTACTCCAAGTCGGCGCATCGAACGCCGGCATCACCACCGCGCAGATGCAGGAATTCCAGCGCACGGCGGCCGCCATGGCGGATCTGGTGGTCAACTCTGAACACCGCACCTTCCTCGTGCCCTGCACGCCGAAGCGAGACAACGCGGCGGACGCACGCTGCGCCGCGCAGTTCTTGAGTTCCGTCGGTCGGCTGCTGTATCGCCGTCCGCTGACCAAGGACGAGGTCGGGAAACTGGTCACCGCAGCCGGCGGCACTGCAACCCAGATGAAGGATTTCTACGCCGGCCTGGCAGTGGCACTCGAAGGGATGCTGGTCTCGCCCGACATGCTGTTCGTGATCGACCTCGCAGAACCGGACCCCGCCTCGCCCGGTCACCAACGCCTGGAATCGTATTCACTCGCCAGTCGCTTGAGCTTCTTCCTTTGGAATGCCGCGCCGGACGATGCAATCCTAAAAATGGCGGCAAGTGGTGACTTGCACAAGCCGGAAGGAATGACGAGGGCCGTAGACTACCTGCTCTCAAGCCCGCGCCTGGAAACAGGCGTGCGCGCGCTGTTCGATGACATGCTGGGATTCGACGACTTTGCAGTGCTCTCCAAGGACGGCGCCATCTATCCGGCGTTCGTGGGCGACACGGTGCAGGATGCGCGCGAGCAGACGTTGCGGATCATCGTCGATCACCTGCTCATCAAAAAGGGCGATTACCGCGATCTTTTCACCACGCGGCACATCTTCATGTCGCCCTCGCTCGCGCCGCTCTACGGCGTGACGACACCGCCGGGTTGGACGCCGTATGAAATTCCGCCGGGCGATCCGCGTGTGGGCCTGCTCACGCAGATCGCCTTTCTCGCCTCGCATGCGCATCCCGGGCGCAGCTCGGCCACTTTGCGGGGCAAGGCGCTGCGAGAACTTCTGCTCTGTCAGAAGGTGCCGCGCCCACCGCCCAATGTCGACTTCTCGCTGATCGAGGATCCGAAATCCACGCTCAAGACGGCGCGCGAACGCCTGGCCGCGCATCGCGCCAATCCGGTGTGCGCCGGTTGCCACAAGATCACCGATCCCATCGGTCTTGCGATGGAGAATTTCGACGGCGCCGGCCAATATCGTGCCGCGGAGCGCGGCGCGCCCATCGATGCCAGCGGCAACTTGGACGGCAAGACCTTCGACAATCCGGCGGGACTCGCGCAGGCGCTGCACGACAGTCCTGCTCTTCCGACCTGCATGGTGCGGCGCGCCTATGCGTATGGCACCGGCGGTGCGGTCACCTCGAACGACAAGGCTCAATTGCAATATCTCAACGCACAGTTCGCGGACCATGAGTACCGGTTGCCGGATTTGCTGCGCACCATCGCGCTCAGTCGCGCGTTTTCCCACGTGGCCGAAACAGCCGCGCCATTGCCGGATGCGAAGACGGCCGGCGACACAGCGCCTTCCCTTAAAGTGACCGACGGCGCATCCTCTGGAGCAACCAAATGAGTACCTTGAATCGTCTCAACGAACTCAGCAGACGCCGCTTCTTGCGAGGCATGGTGGGCGGCGGCGTGGTGACGCTGGGCCTGCCACTGCTCAATTGCTTCCTGAATGACAACGGCACCGCGCTCGCGAGTGGCGCGCCGATGCCGATGCGCTTCGGCACCTGGTTCTGGGGATTGGGCATGAATTCCAAGATCTTCGTTCCCTCCAAGGTCGGCGCCAATTTCGACCTGCCGGAAGAGCTCACGGCGCTCGCCGCCGTGCGCCAGCACATCAACCTCTTCACCAACTTTAATGCGATGCGCGATTCCTCGCCCAATCTGTGTCACTACACGGGCTGGATCATTACGCGCGCGGGTGCGGCGCCGATCGGCCAGGAG
This sequence comes from Pseudomonadota bacterium, assembly GCA_031394735.1. Lineage (GTDB taxonomy): Bacteria > Pseudomonadota > Gammaproteobacteria > Steroidobacterales > Steroidobacteraceae > TMP-86. The sequence continues at coordinate 2,520 of JANMXI010000007.1, forward strand.
GACAAGCCGGGCGAGACCATCGATGTGTCCATCGCGCGGGTCATCGGCCGCAACACACGCTTCCAGTCGGTCACGGCCACCGCCAATGGCGATGTTCGCACCAGCTTCAGTTACGAGAACGCCAATTCGGTCAACGCTTCGGAGCCCTCGCCGCTGAATTTCTACAAGCAACTGTTCGCCGGTGATTACCAGGATCCCAACGCCGCCACCTTCACGCCCAATCCGCGCATCATGGCGCGCAAGAGCGTGCTCAGCGGCGTGCTCGATCAAACCAAGCAGCTGTCGAAAATGGTCAGTGCCGAGGACCGCGCACGGCTGGATCAGTACTACACGAACTTGCGCGACCTGGAGCGGCAGTTCGATCTCCAGCTCACCAAGCCTGAGCCCATCGCCGCCTGTCATCCGGTAATCGCGCCTAAGGAAGATCCCAAGACCACCGTGGATTCGGAAGTGGTCGCCGAGCGGCATCGCATGATGACGGACCTCATGGTCATGGCGGTTGCCTGCGATCAGACGCGCGTGTTCAATATGGCCTACTCGGCCGCCTTTGCCTCCACCGTCAAGGCCGGCTACGAGAAGCCGCATCACACCTGCACGCACGAGGAACCGGTGGACCAGTCGCTCGGTTATCAGCCGACCGCCGCCTGGTTCCTGCGGCGTTCGATGGAATCCTGGGCGTATTTCGTGGAGGCCTTCACCAAAGTGAAGGAAGGCGACGGCACGTTGCTCGACAATATGCTGATCTATGGCTCCACCGACTCCGCGTGGGCGCGCATCCACTCGCTCGATGGCATCCCGATGTTCACGGCGGGGCGTGCCGGCGGCAAGGTGAAGACCGGCATTCACGTCGATGGCGCCGCGGGTCCCGCGACACGACTGGGCTACACCATCATGAAGGTGATGGGCGTGGACACGCCCTCGTGGGGCACGAAGAGCAACAACACGGCCAACGCACTGAGCGAGATCCTGGTTTAAGGTGATTGTGGGGGAATGTCTTTGAGCAAGCTCGCGACGCTGATCGGTATCGGTGTGTTGGCGGCGATGTCGGCCTCCTCGTTACAGGCGGCCGCCGCGCACGGGACGGAAAGCTACGTGCGCGTGCCGATGCCGCCCGGTATCCGCGTCGAAATGACCGAACTGGATGGACCGGTGTTCGCGGACGCGAAAGGCCATACGCTGTATCGCTGGCCGTTTGCGAACCAACGCGTTGGCAACGTCGGCGATCCGAAGGGCGAGTCCACCTGCACCGATACCAAGACCACCACCAACACCGGTTACATGAGTCCGTACCCGGCGGGCTTGACGCTGCCTGATCTTGATCAGCGTCCGACGTGCACGCAGGCCTACCCGCCGGTGCTCGCGCCCGGCAACGCGAAGCCTGTCGGCAAATGGACGGTGATCACGCGCAAGGATGGCAAGAAGCAGTGGGCCTACGACGGTTTTGCCCTGTATACCTCGAGCCTCGACAAACGCCCCGGCGATGTTCTCGGCGGTGATTCCTACGAACACCGCGGCGACGATCCGGCCATGCGCGTGACGGCGCAGCCGCCGCCCGACCTGCCGCCGGGCTTCAATGTCGCCACCGATCGCACGGGTCGGATGCTGCTGGATTCGCGCAAATTCTCGGTCTACGCCTCGGATGCCGACGGGGAGAACCAGTCGAACTGTGATGCCGTGTGCGCCAAGACCCGGCTCCCAATGCTCGCGCCGGAATCGGCGCGTCCGCACGGCGATTGGACGATTTTCGAGCGCTCGCCCGGCATTCGCCAATGGGCGTTTCGTAAAAAACCATTGTACCGATATACGCTCGACACCTATTCGTTCAGCCGGGAGGGAAGCGATGAGGCGGGCTGGCACAATGTCTACACGCAGCGTTCGCCGCCGCCGCCCGCGGGCTTCACCGAACAGAACACCCCATCAGGGATAGTGGTCGCCGACGCGCAAGGCAAGACGGTCTACACATACAACTGCGGCGATGATGCGATGGATCAGCTGGGCTGCGATCATCCCACCGAGACGCAAGTGTATCGGCTGGCCATGTGCGGCGCAGGTGACGCCGAGCGTTGCCTGAAAACATTTCCGTATGTGCCGGCAGCGACCGGCGCCACGAGCAACAGCCGCGTCTGGAGCATCGTCGAGATCGATCCGACCACCGGCCGGTTCGCGCGTCCGGGCTTAAGCGGCGCCATGCGCGTATGGGCGTTCCGCGACCGCCCCGTGTATACCTATGCTGGCGATCAACGCCCCGGCGATATCAACGCCGATGGCCTCGGGGAATTCCGCGCTGAGCGCCAGGGTTACCGCGCGTTTTGGATTCGCGATGATTTCAACAAGCGAACGAGGACGGGCGAGTGACTTCACCTATCACTGACAAACAGCTGCGCAAGTCAACTGGGACCGGCGCGCTCACGATGCTGGTGGCGCTGGCGTGTGCATCGAATGCGGTGCTTGGAGCGACGGGCAAGGCGCTGACCGCCGTGCCCGTCGCCGCACCCACCGCAGCACCCGCCGCGTTACCGGCGCCTGCCGCGGAACCACCTCCTCCTCCACCGCCCAATGGCACGATTGCCTACGTGCTCACCGACCTGCACTGGGCGGTGTGGGAGAGCACGGACGGCAAGACCGAGTGTCCTCACGGCTACAACGAAGGCAATCGCGAGCACTTCAAGACGTTGTTCCCGCAGGATGGCAAGTCGCGAACGCTGCTAGAAACGCAGCTACGGCGCGAGGTGGATGGCTGGTACCCGACCACTGCGCCGGAAGCATTCAAGTTCCTCGAAGCCGTCGGCCCCACGGCGTATGGCCTGAATCTCGATAACAAGGTGGGGCCAACCGATTTCACCACGCCGGAAGGTGACAAGGGCGTCAACAATCAGCTCTACCGCGTGCTCGGGTGCATCCGCAATTACCGGCCGCCCGAAGGCGCCATCCAAGGATTCGACAACGACGAAGTGACCAAGGATATTTACAACCGCATCATCATTGAGCTGTCCGGGGTCGACAGCATGGTCAACGATGATGATGTTCAGGTGATGATCTACCGCGGACGTGATCCCATCCTGCTGGATGCCACCGGCAAGAATGCTATTCCGGGCGGCTCGCAGCGCATCGATGTGCGGTGGGGATCGAAGTTCATCCAGAAGATGCATGGTCGCATCAACGGCGGCGTGCTGACCACCGAGCCTGCGGACTTCATCTATCCGTGGGCGGTGTTCTACATTGCCACCGACGAATTCATGCACGCGGCGCGGTTTCAGTTCAACCTCACCTCCACGCGTGCAGAAGGCGTGATCGGCGGGTACCTCGACATCGA
>JANMXI010000008.1:0-14175 GCA_031394735.1 Pseudomonadota bacterium
TTTTTTTTTTTTTGTTGTGTGTTTCAATAAACTGTTTGTTGTTTTCTTGGGTGTGTTTGTGGTGGTATTTTTTTTGTTGGCGATCACCCACCCCCGCCGCCAGCGTGGTGGACTTGCCGGCGCCGGCCGCGCCCACCATCAGGATCAGCCCGCGCTTGAGCATCACCAGTTCCTTGAACATGTCCGGCATTCCCAGCTCGTCAAGCTTGGGCATGTCGGCGGTGATGTAGCGCAGAACCATTGCCGGATAGCCGCGCTGGTAGAACACGTTGACGCGAAACCGGCCGAGACCGGATTCTGAAATCGCGAAGTCGATTTCGAGCTCTTCGTTGAAATGCTCGATCTGGTCGGCGGTCATTAGACCCAGCGCCGCCTGTCGCACGGTCTCCGGGCTCAGGATCTGCTTGTTGACCGGGAAGATCTTGCCTTCGATCTTGATTTTGACCGGCGCGTTGCAGGTGAAAAACAAATCCGAGGCCTTCTTTTCCACCATTAGTCGGAAAAGCGGCTTGGTGTTCATGGCCTGCTGGGGGACTGCGGCGGACATAATCAGTGTCTCGAAACACGAATATCTGGGCGATTTGGCCGCGCCTTTTCGCGCCCGGCTGCGTTGCAGCTCCTCGCCATAGTGCCGCTATGCCTCGTCGCTGCGCCTTGCCGGACACGAAAATTCGCTGCCCAAATCGCCCAGATATTCATGTTTCGAGACACTAGAACACCTTGCCTTCTTCTTCCTCGACGATCTCCAGCGACTGGTTGCCCTCGTCCGGATTCTTCATTTCGCGCTTGCTCTCCAGCTTCACGCGCAGGCGCAGCTCGTTCTTGGAATCGGCATTGCGCAAGGCGTCTTCGTAGGAGATGACGCCGGCTTCGTACAGCTCGAACAGCGCCTGGTCGAAGGTCTTCATGCCCAACCGGTTGGAGCGCGACATGACTTCCTTGATCTTGGCGACATCGCCCTTGAAGATCAGGTCGGAAATCAGCGGTGAGGCCAGCATGATTTCCATGGCGGCGATGCGGCCCGTGCCGGCTTCCTTGGGGATCAGCCGCTGTGAAATCAGCGCGCGGATGTTCAATGACAGGTCCATCAACAACTGCTCGCGCCGCTCCTCGGGAAAGAAATTGATGATGCGGTCCAGCGCTTGGTTCGAGCTGTTGGCATGCAGCGTCGCCAGCACAAGGTGGCCGGTCTCGGCAAACTGGATGCCGTATTCCATGGTCTCGCGATCGCGAATTTCGCCGATCAAAATGACATCGGGTGCCTGACGCAGCGTGTTCTTGAGGGCCAGATGCCAGCTCTCGCAGTCCACACCCACTTCGCGGTGCGTGACGACGCAGCCTTTGTGCGCGTGCACATATTCCACGGGATCTTCGATGGTGACGATGTGACCGCGGGTCTTTTCGTTGCGATAGCCCACCATGGCGGCCAGCGTGGTGGATTTGCCTGAGCCGGTGCCGCCCACGATGATGACGAAACCGCGCTTGCTCAACACCACATCCTTGAGGATGGGCGGCAGATCCAGCTCATCGAAGGTGGGGATCTTCGCATTGATGGTTCGCAACACAGCGCCGGTATGGCCCTGCTGGACGAAGGCGCTGACGCGGAACCGGCCGATGCCCGGCGGTGCAATCGCGAAATTGCATTCCTTGGTGGAGTCGAATTCCTTGGTCTGCCGGTCGTTCATGATGGCCCGGACCAGCCCGGCGGCCTGCTCGGGAGACAGTGGGCGATCCGACTGCGGCTTGATTTCGCCGTCGATCTTGATCGCAGGCGGGAATCCGGCCGTGATGAACAAGTCGGAACCCTTCTTCTCCACCATGCGACGCAGGAGGTCCTGCATCAGTTTGATTGCTTGTTCGCGTTCCATTAGATGCTGTCCTTGTTCTGGGCCTTGTAGCGCGCTTCTTCGCGGCTGACAACTCCCTTCTGCACCATTTCCTGCAGACATTGATCCAAGGTCTGCATGCCCTGCGCCTGGCCGGTCTGGATCGCCGAATACATCTGCGCGATCTTGCCTTCGCGGATCAAATTGCGGATGGCCGGCGTACCGATCATGATTTCATGCGCCGCAATGCGTCCGCCGCCGACCTTCTTCATCAGCGTTTGAGAGATCACGGCGCGCAAGCTTTCCGAGAGCATGGCGCGAACCATCTCCTTCTCCGCGGCCGGAAACACGTCGACGATACGGTCGATGGTCTTGGCCGCTGAACTGGTGTGCAGCGTGCCGAACACGAGGTGTCCCGTCTCGGCGGCGGTCAGCGCCAGCCGGATGGTTTCCAGATCGCGCATTTCGCCTACCAGCACGACGTCCGGGTCCTCGCGCAGCGCCGAGCGCAATGCTTCGGTGAACCCCAGAGTGTCGCGGTGGACTTCGCGTTGATTCACGAGGCAGCGTTTGCTCTCGTGGACGAATTCGATCGGGTCTTCGATGGTGATGATGTGGTCGGGACGGTTGTCGTTGCAATGGTTGACCATGCCGGCAAGCGTGGTGGATTTGCCCGAGCCGGTAGGCCCGGTGACCAGCACCAGTCCGCGCGGCAGCATGCACAGGTCCTTGAAGGTCTTCGGCGCGTTCAACTCATCCAGCGTGAGGATGACCGAGGGAATGTTGCGAAACACCGCGCCTGCGCCTCGGTTCTGATTGAAGGCGTTGACGCGGAAGCGGGCAAGCTTTGGAATTTCAAACGAAAAGTCGGTTTCGAAGAATTCTTCGAAGGCCTTTCGCTGCTTGTCATTCATGATGTCGTACACCATGCTGTGCACTTCTTTGTGCGCAAGTGGCGGCATGTTGATTCGCTTGATGTCGCCGTCGACACGAATCATGGGTGCAACGCCTGCAGACAGATGCAGGTCGGAGGCGTTGTTCTTCACCGCGAACGCCAGAAGCTGCGCGATATCGACAGCCATTCAAGGCTCCTAATTCGTGTACCAGAGAGATGTAATAGAATCCTCGCGCAGTATATAAGAGGGTGTCGCCACCCAATATGTTAATTGGTCCGCAGAATTTAGCGCCTCATCTGACCGAAGTCCGATCTCGGATAAATCGTGCCGCCACGGCGGCAGGTCGCGACCCCACCGCGATCACCCTGGTGGCGGTGACCAAATCCAAGCCCGCAGCGCTGATTCGGCAGGCTGCTGCGCTGGGCGTCACAGATTTCGGCGAAAACTACGTGCAGGAAGCCGCGGAAAAGATCCAAGCGCTGCAGGACCTGCCGTTGACCTGGCATTTCATCGGCGCCATCCAGTCAAACAAGACCCGCACCCTGGCTGCCAGCTACCAGTGGGTCCACAGCGTCGACCGACTCAAGACCGCGCAACGGCTGTCCGAACATCGACCCTTTCACGCGCCACCCCTGAACGTCTGCATTCAGGTCGAGCTGGTGCCCGAGCAATCCAAGGGTGGCGTCGCAGTCGATGAACTGCCGGACCTGGCGGCCGCGGTCCAACAGTTGCCGCGCCTGTGCTTGCGCGGATTGATGTGCCTGCCGCCGCCCATGCAGGCACCCGGCGAGCAGCGTGCCCTTTTCGAGCGACTGGCGGCTCTGCTGCGGCAACTCAATGCCCAGGGCCTGAAGCTCGATACACTGTCGATGGGTATGAGTGAGGATTTTGAACTGGCCATCGGTGCGGGCGCGACCCTGGTCAGAATCGGCAGCGCAATTTTCGGCTCGCGATAATTTCCACAGACAAAGGCGGCACTATGCACAACTTCCGCAAACTGGCATTCATCGGCGGCGGCAACATGGCAGGGGCGCTGGTCGGCGGATTGGTGAAGCGCGGCGTCGCCGCCAGCCATCTGGTCGTCGCCGATCCCAGCCCGGATCAGTTGCAGCGGCTGCAACGCGACTACGGCATTGCCATCACGGTGGACAACGCCGCCGCAGTTAAGGACGCCGAAGTGGTGGTGGTCGCGGTCAAACCGCAACAGATGCGTCACGTAGCCCAGTCGCTGGCGACCGCACTGGCCATCTCTCGTCCTCTGGTCATCTCGGTTGCCGCCGGCATCCCGCACGCGGCCCTGTCGCGCTGGCTGGGTATCGGCGTGCCGGTGGTGCGCACGATGCCGAACCGACCGGCGCTGAACGGCTTCGGTGCGACCGGACTGTACGCGCCGGAGAGCGTCGGCGCCGCGCATCGCGCGTTGGCCGAAACCATCATGGCCGCCGTCAGCGCCACCGTCTGGGTCGACCATGAATCGCAGATGGATACCGTGACCGCATTGTCAGGCAGCGGCCCGGCGTATTTCTTTTTGTTCATGGAAGCCTTGGAAGCGGCCGCACGCGAGCGTGGCTTGCCCGCCGAGGTTGCGCATCAACTGACCCTGGAGACCGCATTCGGCGCGGCGCAGATGGCGCGCCAATCCGCCGATTCGTTGGCCACCCTGCGCGAACAGGTCACCTCCAAAGGCGGCACCACGGCGGCCGCGCTGGCGGTTCTGGACGCCGCGGGCCTTCGTGCTATCGTCGCGCACGCGGTCGCCGCCGCCGACCGGCGGTCGGCCGAGCTTGGCGCAGAATTCGCTGCACCGTGATTTTTTAAAGGGTATTCGATGGACGCGATCCGCTACATTGCCGACATACTGTCCTGGCTGCTGCTGCTGGCGTTCGTGCTGCGATTGCTGTTTCAGCTGGTGCGCGCCGATTTCCGCGATCCGCTGGCAGACGCGGTCGTGCGTGTCACCAACTGGCTGATCCTGCCGCTGCGCCGCGCCCTGCCACCGGCCGGCAAGCTCGACACCGCCACGGTGGTCGCGGTGCTGCTCATTGCCGTGGGGCGTACCGCCCTGCTGCTGCTGCTCAGTGGCTACACCTCTTTCAGCTGGAGCGTCGGATTACGCTCCACCCTGGTCGATCTGCTCGATCTGGTGCTGCGGATCTACCTGTTTGGACTGCTGGCTTACTGGCTCATCAGCTTCATCGCGCCGGGCGGATATTCCACCGGGACACGCCTGCTGTCGCAACTTTGCGAACCGGTGCTCAAACCGGTGCGTCGTCTGATTCCACCGATTGGTCAGATCGATTTCTCCGTGCTGTGGGTCAGCATCCTCATCGGCGCGTTGCTGGTGTTGCTGCGCTGATCGGCGCCGACGCTCGCGCGAATGCGCACCAGCAATCACCTGTAGCGCGCTGAATTCACTGCAAACAAAGCTCTTTCACAGCGCGAGATCACGCGCATGCCTGAAAAATCAGCGCCCCATGCGATCTTGAAATCGAAAAAAATTCGCGCGAACGCTAAACATCGGCTTTTTTCTGTGTTATTTTCGGCCGCCGAATAGAAAACGCGGGCAAAATAGCTCGTCTCAAGCACAACCCTCTAGGAGATCGATATGGCGAAAAAGAATGCAGCACCGACCAAGTCGGAGATTCTGGCAAGCATTTCCAAGGACACCGAACTTTCCAAGAAGCAGGTCGGAGCAGTATTTGACTCCCTCTCCGCCGTCATCAAGAAGAGCCTGCGCGGTCACGGTCTGTTCACCCTGCCCGGCCTTCTGAAGATGAAAGTCGTCAAGAAGCCGGCGACCAAGGCGCGCGAAGGCATCAACCCCTTCAACGGCGAAAAGATGATGTTCAAGGCCAAGCCGGCCAGCAAGAAAGTGCGCATTGCCGCGCTGAAGAACCTGAAAGAATTCGTGAACTAAGAGTCGTTTCACGCACCGGAGCGGCTCGCGCCGCTCCGGATTTCAGCCAGCACGATTTCCTTCAATTCGATCAACTTGCCGTGGAAGAAATGTCCGGATCCCGGCATCAGCTTCAGGGTCGCCGGCGGCGACAATAAACCGGCCCAATCGATCACCGCCTGCGGGTCCACCACATCGTCCGCATCGCCCTGCACGATCAGCCAGGGGCAATCAGGCCGCTTGAGCGCATCGTAGGCGAAGCGCGTCACGGCCGGCGCAATGGTGATCAATCGAGCGGTTGGACGTGACAACGCGAGCTGCAGCGCGGCGTAGGACCCGAAGGAGAACCCCGCGCAGGTCAGCGCAAGTGTCGGCCAGTGACGCGCGCCCCACTCCGCCACGCAGCGTGCATCGTCGGCTTCTCCACGACCCTCGTCATACACCCCGGCGCTGGCGCCCACACCACGGAAGTTGAAGCGTATCGTGCTGATCCCGGCTTCCTGCAGCGCACGCGCAACGCTCACCACGACCTTGTTGTCCATCGTTCCGCCGAACAAGGGATGCGGATGACAGACCACCGCATAGCCCTGTGCACCAGGACCCACCTCTTCGACGATGCATTGAAGGTTGCCCGCGGGGCCGTCGATGCCGACCCGTTCGCTGATCGAGGCTCTGACCGACATCGCCCGCTACTTGATCGCCATCAGCTCGACATCGAAGACCAGTGTCGCGCCCGGCGGGATATCGCCGCCCGCGCCTGCATCTCCGTACGCCAGATCCGCAGGAATGATCAGACGACGCTGTCCGCCGACCTTCATGCCGGCGACACCTTGATCCCAGCCGGTGATCACCTGTCCCGTGCCCAGCGTGAAGCTGAAGGGAGTACCCGAGTCCAGCGAGCTGTCGAATTTCTTGCCCTTGTTGTCTGGCGCGGCGGCTTCGAACAGCCAGCCGGTGTAATTCACGACGGCGGTCTGGCCGGCATTGATGGCAGGTCCGTCACCGGGCTTCAGATCGTGGCTCTGCAGCGCGACGGCAGGCGTTGTCTGCGGCGCCGGCACCGGCGCCGGCGGTTTGTGACAGGCAGCAAGAAGGCTCAAGGCAGCGGTGGAACCCAAGCCTAAGATGAAACGGGCAAGCATGATCGGCATCCTCGAGAGCAACTGAACAGCCGCGAGTGTAGCACCGGGCTCACAGGCCTTCCGCGTGACGCGAGACTCAACGTGAGACGGGATGCAGAAGACGCCGCGGTATCGAGAAGGCAAGAAAGGCGCTGCTCAACACGCCCGCAACGCAGAGGAGGAAAGCGCCGGCGCCGAGCGCCACGAGTCCGACAAGGGCTGCCGCGCCGACAATGCCGAACAGTCCCAACGCGATGCTGCGTCGTGCGCCAACCCAGACCAGCTGCAGGCTGCCGATGACATCATCCAACTCGTCGACGACTTGTAACATCCATTCCATATACCTCGACTGTAGCGAGACGGCGCCTGTGACGTCCGTGAGGCCTCTCACAACCGCGAAGCCGGTGTGGCTGCTTCGATTCGTGCAAAATTTGCTTTGGCTGTCCTGCGTGCGTACGCTTAAGTTAAATGCAACGCATTCTTGTGCTGAATCCAAAGGGCGGCTCTGGCAAAACCACGATCGCCACTAATCTCGCGAGCTATTTCGCGAGCATTGGCGATCGGCCCATGCTGCTCGACAACGATCCGCAGGGTTCCAGCACGCGCTGGCTGAAGAAGCGCAAACCCGAACAAGCGCAGATTCACGGCGTCTCGGCATTCGATCGCAATACGCGCATGACGCGGGCGTTTCAGCTGAGGGTTCCCGCCGATGCTCAGCATGTGATCGTGGACACGCCGGCGGCCGTTCCCGGGCAGGACCTGCCCGAACTGACCCGGAACGCCGATGCCATCATCGTTCCTGTACTGCCCTCGGACATCGACATCCACGCCTGCTCCAAATGCATCGCGGACCTATTGTTGATCGCCAAGGTGCGACGCGACGAACACCGCATCGGCGTGGTGGCCAACCGGGTGCGCAAGAACACGCTGATCTATCAATCGCTGATGCGCTTCCTGGAAACGCTGCGTATTCCCGTCATCACCACCATTCGAGATTCACAGAACTACGTGCGCGCCGCCGAATTGGGCGTGGGCGTCTATGAGATGAAGCGGTATCTGGTCGAACCGGATCTGGAGGAATGGGCGCCATTGCTGGCGTGGCTGAAAGCCAAGGAGGCGTTGATCAGGCCGGTGACGGATCCGGCCCCGTCATTTGCCAACGTGCCGGCGCCGCCGGCGCTGCCAGAGTCAGCTTGAGCGCTTAGCGCTTGCGATCCTTTTCGTCCCAATCGATGCGCACCTTGTCGGCCCAATTTTTGTAGCTGTGCCAGTTGTACAGGCTCTTGGTAATCGCGGCGTGACGCCCGGTTCCCTTGTGCCCTCGCGCCAGCCAGGTTCCAAACGGATCATTCGGGTCGACGCGGTCGCGATTTGCGACGCGGCGGTCCACTGCAGCCAACCGATCCGGTACTTTTGTTTCGCTCATTTAAAGATGCCTCTTTAGATGATCAAAACGTTAAGACCGCAGTGCCCTTATCCGAAGGAACTGTGTCACATGCATGCGGGGGTCAAAATGGTCACGTGGCCCGCTCTGCGATGCGCATCTCGCACTTCGTCGCGGTAAGTTAAATGGACACCCAACGTCGTTGTCGCAACGTAGTTGTTGCAACGACAGTGTCGCGACGGTCACGCGACCAGGCGGTAGCAGGGTTTGTATTCGCTGCCCGCCAGCTTCATGCGGCGCTGCGCTACGAACGAACGCAGCAACTGATCCAGCGGCCCCATGATCTGCGGATCGCCGGATAGCTCGAACGGACCATGCTGCTCGATGGCGCGCACGCCGTACTCCTTGACGTTGCCGGCGACGATACCGGAGAACGCGCGGCGCAGGTCGGCGGCGCGTTGATGCACGGGACGCTGCAGACTCAGATCGAGTCCGCGCATCGACGCATGCGAGACCTCGAAGGGCAGCTGAAACTCCAGCGGAATCTTCAGCAACCAGTTGAAGCTGTAGGAATCGCTGAACTTGCGCCGATAGTCGCGAACCTTCTCCAACCCTTCCACCATTGCCCGGCCGACGCCCGGCGGATCATCGACGATGATGCGATACAAAGACTGCGCGCTCGCGCCCAGCGTCTGGCCGATGAACTCGTGAATCTTCTGAAAATACTCGGCCGAATTGCTCGGGCCGGTGAACACCACCGGAAAAGGGATCTCGCGGTTGGCCGGATCCAGCAGGATGCCGAGCAGATACAGGATCTCCTCCGCCGTGCCGACCCCGCCCGGAAACACCACGATGCCGTGACCGACGCGCACGAAGGCCTCGAGCCGCTTTTCGATGTCCGGCATGATCACCAGCTGACTGACGATGGGGTTGGGCGGCTCGGCGGCGATGATGCCCGGTTCCGTGATGCCCAGATTGCGGCCGTTGAAGATGCGCTGTTTGGAGTGACCGATGGTGGCGCCCTTCATCGGACCCTTCATCGCGCCGGGTCCGCAGCCGGTGCACACGTCGAGGCTGCGCAGGCCCAGTTCGTATCCGACCAGCTTGGTGTAGTCGTATTCGTGACGGCGGATGGAGTGCCCACCCCAGCAGACGACCAGGTTGGGACGCATCTTGTGTTCCAGGACACGCGCATTGCGCAGGATGTGGAACACCGCGTTGGTGATGCTGGCCGAGGATTTCAGGTCGAAACGGCCTCCTTCGATGATCTCGTTGGAGATGAACACCACATCGCGCAGCACCGCGAACAGCTGCTCCTTGATGCCGCGGATCATTTCACCATCGACGAACGCGGACGCCGGCGCATTCTTGATCTCGAGCTTGATGCCCCAGGGCTGACGCACGATCTGTAGATCGAAGTCCTTGTACTTGTCGAAAATAATCCGCGCATCGTCGATCTCGCTGCCCGAATTGAGCACGGCCAGCGCACATTGCCGAAACAGCGGATACAGGCCGCCCTGACTGGTATCGAGCAGCTTTTCAATTTCCTGCTGCGACAGATGTTCGAGGCTGCCCTTGGGGGCGACCCGGGCATCGACCATGTCGGTCGAGACGATGAATGTTTCCACGCGTGTCCTTAGGGGAAGATGTCGATGGGGATGTTGTCCTGGGTCCGCATCCAGATCTCCACCATATCCGAGTTTGACAAGGCGATGCAGCCATCGGTCCAGTCGGTCTCGGCGTAATACAGCGGCGAGTGCTTGGGCGTATTGGGCAGGCCATGGATCATGATGGATCCACCGGGAGCCCAGCCGCGGTGCCGCGCGTTCTTTTCGTCCTGCTTATTCGGGTACGACACCTGAATGGAGAGGAAATAGTCGCTGCGCGTGTTGCGGCGGGAGAGAAAGTAGCGCCCCTCCGGCGTGCGGTAGTCGCGTTCGCGCTCCTTCGGACCCTGTGGATTCAGTCCCAACGCGACGCGGTAGCTGCCCAGCAATTTTTCTCCCCGGTACAGCAACAGCTTGCGCTCGGCCTTCTGCACGACCACCCGGTCCGCCGGCAGGATCTCCTCGGCGAGCGCACGATTCCCCGGTCCGGCAACACAGGCCAGGGCGGCTGTGGTGAGGATCGTCGTCAACCAGCGGGTTCGAAGTGTGCGGATCATGGCGAAAATTATACCGATTAGGGCGTGGGGCGAAATCCGCACCAGTTCACTTAAATGCGAGCGCGCGTGTCACTCGCGGTTGGCATCCGCCACCTTGGGCAACGTGATGCTACTACCAGGGTGCAGGTCCGCGAAGTCCAGCTTCGGGTTGTATTGGCGAATCAGCCATACCGGAAGTTCGGGGCGCGCCTGGCGGATGGTCCACAGCGATTCGCCTTTCTTGACGGCGTAATTTTCGGTTCCGGAAATGCGATGTGTGGCGAAATACGCATCCTGCAGGTTCTTGTGATACTCGCGCCGCACCGTTTCGAAATGCGGGATATCCACCGCCGCGATGTCCAGCCTGAAGTTCCGGCCCATGCTGACCGATGCGCCGCGGTGCAGCTTGTTCAGCGCTCGTAGCCGATTGATGTTGATGCCCGACCAGTCGGCGTAATGCCCCAGGGTTTCCTCGGCTTGCACCACGATGCTCAGATCGCGGCCCACCGCGTAATCAGCCGGATCCGCGCTGGCATTGGGCACACCGTCGGGAAAGACCGACGCATCGTCGCTGCTGGGAGCAACGGGTTCCGGCGCATGCGCGACATTCTTTGCGAGCGCGGGTTTAGGCGGTAGCACGACGGCAGCGACTGCAGCCGCGGGAGGCGGCTTGGGCGCAGACTTCTCCGCGTTGCCCGCCAGCAACGGAGGCCCATTGGCCACAGCCGCCGGCGGCGCCTTTGCTGGCGCAGACGGAAGGACGGTGGGCGCCGGGTGCTTGGCGGCTGCCGTCGACGGAGGGGCGGGAGTGGGCGCGGCCCGCATGGGTGGGGACGCCGGGTGCGAGGCCACCGCGGGCGGCGCCACCGCCGACTGCTCGGTCGTGAGCGGCGTTGCCGCTGACGCAAGGACTGGGGCTGTCGGCGTACCGGCGCGTGAGTTGGGCAATGGCAGGCGCACGACCTGGCCGCGCTTGATGGCCATACTTCGCTCCCATCCATTGGCTGCCAGCAATCGGTCCACAGCGACGCCATTGCGCTGTGCAATGGTCGAGGCCGTATCGCCGCGCCGCGCGCGGTACGTGACATCGTTGCGTTGAGCCAGATAGCGCTGCGTCGCCGGCACGCGCGACAGCGCCGCCTCGATCTGCTTGTCGCTTACCGTACCGGGGAGTCGCAGCGCATAGCCACGCGGCACGAAGCGCTCTGCGTTCCAGATCGGTGGCCGCAGCGACGGATTCAGCGCGCGCATCGCACCCAGATCGATGTTGAAGGCGGTGATCAGCGCCGATACCGGGACGTAGTCGGGCAATTCCACCGTGGTGCTGTCCGCATCCGGCTGTTTGGGAATGGCGCCGAAGTATTTTTCGGCGTTCCGATCCACCTGCAATGCGGCCAGGAAGGCGACATAGAAGTTGCGCGACGCGAAGCCGAAGGTGGCGCCGTTGTAGCGGCGGACGATGGTGGCGATGCTGCTGGTGCCCAGATCGGTCTGCGCCTTGAGCAGGCCGCCAGGTCCGTGGTTGTAGGCGGTGATCGCCAGCGGCCAGGTCCCGAGCAGGCGATAGTTGTACAGCATGAGATTGGCGGCGGCCTCGGTGGCTGTGAACGGGTCCATGCGCTCATCGACCAGCGAATCCACCCGCATGTAGCGGCGCGCGGTGGAGGGCATGAACTGCCACAGGCCGGCGGCTCCGACTTTGGAGTAGGCGGCCGGGTTGAAGGAGGACTCGACGTGTGGAAGCGCGGCGATCTCGCCGGGCACGCCCCGCTGACTCAAGGTGCGCGAGATATGGGATTCCCAGATTCCGGCGCGCATCAGTCCTTCGCGGAACCGATTGGCCTGCCCCAACTGGAAGCGGACGCCGTCCATCGCAGCGTTGAACACCGGCGCGCTGGCATGCTCACCAAAGGCGGCGAGAATGCGCTGCTCGTCCTCGCTCAGGTTTTGCGTGTCGCCGGCAGCGAATCGGCCCAGCAATTCGCGGTAGCGCTTCTTCTTGGCGTCGATGATTTTCGCACGTTCACGCGGCGCCAGATCGTGGTCGAAGCTCAATACCTCGTACACCACCCCGAGGTTCCAGTCATCGTGCAGCAAGCCCTGATCGGTGCCCACTTCGGTGTACACGCGGATCCAGAATTGCACGTCGCGTTCCAACTCCGGCGGGCGCTCGAATACCGACGCCGTATCGGCAGCAAACACCGCCGGCGCGACCAGCAGCGCCAGAATCAACGCGAGAAACGACACTCCACCCCGGCCCGGCCGCCGTGAAGGCAGAACTCTCAACTCAGCCGCACTTGGACTCACCGCAGTTCAGACAGGTCATGCAGCCATCCATCATCACCACCGCGGCCGTGCTGCATTTGTTGCACAGCTGCGCACCTTCCGGGAAATGCGATTTGGAAAAGGCGTCCGCCTGCTTGGTGCGGGCTTCGAATTCCGCGCGCTTCTGCTCCACCAGTTTGCGCTGGTGCTCATCCAGTTCGGGCCGCTTGAGCATGCCGATGGTCTGCAGATGTCGCTCGATCACGTGGCCCAGTTCGGCAATCGTCGAGGGCATGAATTTGCCGCCCGGCTGCCAGTAACCGCCGCGCGGGTCGAACACGGCCTTCAATTCGTCGACCAGAAAAGTGACATCGCCACCCTTGCGGAACACCGCCGAGATGACCCGCGTGAGCGCGACGATCCACTGGAAGTGATCCAGATTCTTGGTGTTGATGAACACTTCGAACGGGCGGCGCTGCTCGTGCGGCGTGCCTTCATTCAGGATGATGTCGTTGATGGTCACGTACATGGCGTGATCCGACACCGGCGTCTTGATCTTGTAGGTGGAGCCGATGAGGACGTCCGGACGCTCGAGCTTCTCGTGCATCCAGATGACATTGTCTTCGGCCTTGAGCTTCTCAACGGCAACGGGGCGCGGCTCGTCCGCAGCAGCCGGCTTCTGCACGCGATATTTGGCAATCTTTTTGTCAATCTTGATGGTGGACATGATCAGAATTTCCCGTAATAGCCTTCTTTGAGGGCATCGAACAGATTGGCGGCCGTGTGCATTTCGCCGTCGTACTCGATCTCCTGATCGCCCTGCACCTTGACCTCGCTGCCGTCATCGAGCGTGAACACGTAGGTCGTGTTCTTCAGGTCCTCTTCCTTCACCAGAACGCCCTGGAATGCCTCCGGATTGAAGCGGAAAGTGGTGCAACCCTTCAGGCCCTGCTCAAAGGCGTACATGTAGATGTCTTTGAAGTCTTCGTACTTGTAGTTGGTCGGCACGTTGGCCGTCTTGGAAATCGAGGAATCCACCCACAGCTGCGCCGCGGCTTGAATATCGACATGTTCCTTCGGTCCGATGTCATCGGCGGAAATGAAATAATCGGGGAGCTTTTCGCCCGGCACCTGCGAATTGGCCATGGCGCGCGGATTGATCAGCTCGCGATAGGCCAGCAGCTCGAAGGAGAACACGTCGATCTTTTCCTTGGACTTCTTGCCTTCGCGGATGACATTGCGAAAGTAATGATGCGCGAACGACGGCTCGATGCCATTGGAGGCATTGTTGGCCAGCGACAGGGAAATGGTGCCGGTCGGCGCAATCGAACTGTGATGCGTGAAGCGCGCGCCGGTTTCGGCCAGGTCGTCCACCAACTCAGGCGCCGCTTCGGCGATGCGTTGCATGTAGCGGCTGTAGCGCGCATGTAATACACGGCCGGGAATCTTCGCGCCTTCACGCCAGCCGTCCTTGGTCATTTCGGGACGCTTGCGCAGCATTTCGGTGGTGACCGTGAATTCCTCGGTCATGATGGGCGCCGGGCCTTTTTCGCGCGCCAATTCCAGGCCGGCTTCCCAGCCGGCGATGGCCATCTCACGCGACACATTCTGCGTGAACGCCACGGACTTCTTCGAGCCGTACTT
>JANMXI010000009.1:0-6514 GCA_031394735.1 Pseudomonadota bacterium
GCGAGCCATGTGAGCGAACTTGACTATCAGCTATATTTCGACACGATCTGACCTGCATTGAGGGAAGGAAACATCATGAGCCGCCCGCCCCTGCCTCCGTTCACACTCGACACCGCCATTCAGAAAGCGCGCATGGCGGAAGATGCCTGGAACAGCCGCGATCCGGCGCGCGTGGCGCTGGCCTACACCGAGGACAGCCGCTGGCGCAATCGCGCGGAGTTTCTGCAGGGGCGGTCGGCCATCGAGGCGTTCCTTGCGCGCAAGTGGGCACGCGAACTCGACTACCGGCTCATCAAAGAAGTCTGGGGCTGCCGTGAAAACCGCATCGCCGTGCGTTTCGCCTACGAATGGCACGACGATTCAGGCAATTGGTTTCGCAGCTACGGCAATGAGAACTGGGAATTCGACGAGCACGGCCTGATGCGCACGCGCTTCGCCAGCATCAACGATGCGCCGATTGCCGCGGCCGATCGCAAGTACCACTGGACGCTGGGCCGGCGACCGGACGATCACCCTTCTTTAAGCGATTTTGGATTTTAACGAGGCAATCATGTTCACGCCTGTCGTCAAAGCCATGCAGACCCGCAAAGGTTCGCGCGCGCATTACCAGCGCATGGAAGACGCCGGCGGCTGGCGCACGCGGATCACCGATGAGCTGAAAGAATTCATCGAGGAACAGAACAGCGTGTTTCTCGCCACCACGAGCGCGGACGGTCAACCGTATATCCAGCATCGCGGTGGGCCACCGGGTTTTTTGCGCGTGCTGGACGAGAAAACCAATGCGTTTGCGGACTTTGCCGGCAACCGGCAGTACATCACCTGGGGCAATTTGACCGAAAACCCTAAATTTTTTCTGTTCCTGATCGACTACGAGCAGCGTCGGCGCATCAAGCTATGGGGAACTGCGGTGGTGGTCGAGGAGGACGCCGCATTGATCGCGCGCTTGAAGCCCGAAGGCTACAGAGCCAGAGCAGAACGTGCGATGCTGCTGACCGTGACGGGCTGGGATGAGAACTGCCCGCAGCATATTCCGCAACGTTTCGAGGTGCCCGCATAATGCTCACTCTACTTTACGGCGCTGCGCTCACCGCGCAGCTGGTCATGGTTCACGGCAAGGTCATCACCGTCGATGCGAAGGATTCCATCGCGCAGGCGGTGGCGATCCACGACGGCAAGATCCTCAAAGTCGGCACGGATGCGCAGGTGATGGCGCTCGCCGGCAAAGACACGCAAATCATCGATCTCAAAGGCCGCACCGCAACGCCGGGCTTGATCGACACACATGCGCATATCTCCGGCGGCGGCTTCTCGGATCTGTTTGAAGTGCAGTTGAAGGATGCCACCCAGGTCGCCGACATCGTTGCGCTGGTCAAAACAGGTGTTGCAAAGCTGAAGCCGGGTGAGTGGCTGGCGGGACGCGGCTGGGATGAAGGCAAGCTGGCCGAGCGGCGGTACGTGACGGCGGCGGATCTGGATGTCGTGTCGCCGAACAACCCGGTTTGGTTGGAGCACACGACAGGACACTACGGCGTTGCCAACAGCAACGCGCTACGCCTCGGGCACGTCACGGCGGCGACGAAGAATCCCACAGCCGGCACAATCGATCACGACGCCGACGGCAATCCCAGCGGCGTGTTGAAGGAATCCGCCAAAGACCTCGTCACCGACTTGATGCCGCCGCCGACGGCGGAGCAGCGCCGCAAGGGTATCGAGCACATCGTGCGGGTGCTGCACAGCGAAGGCATGACGGGCGCGAAGGATCCGGGCATCGGCGAGGAAACCTGGGCGGCGTACAAGGCCGTGCTCGCCGCCGGCGAACTGGACCTGCACGTCTGCGCCTTATGGAGCGGCGGGTTTACGATGGAGACCGCTCGCGCCGCCTTGAAGCGAATCCAGGCGCAACCCAAACCGCCGCAGTCCTTGGGCGATGGCCGGTTGATGTCCTGCGGCGTGAAGCTGTTCATGGATGGCAGCGGCGGCGCGCGGACAGCGTGGATGCATCAAGACTGGAACAAGAATCGCAATGAAGTGGACAAGGGCAACCCGGGCTACCCCTCCACCGATCCGCAGGTGTATCGGCAGATCGTCAGCCTGTTTCACAAAGCCGGCGTGCACATCGGCACGCATGCCATCGGCGATCAGGCCATCGACTGGGTGGTCGACACGTATGCGCTTACCTTGAAGGAGCAGCCCACCAAGGGGCTACGCGACAGCATCATCCACGCGAACATCCCTTCCGATCACGCCATCGATACGATGGCAATGCTGCAAAAAACCTACGATGCGGGCTACCCGGAACTGCAGGCACCCTTCACCTGGTGGATCGGCGATACCTACGCCGGCAACTTCGGGCCCGAGCGCTCGCAGCGTCTGGTGCCGCTGAAAACCTTCATGGCACGCGGCGTGAAGTGGGGCGGCGGTTCGGACTTCGACGTCACGCCGATACCGGCGCGCTATGGACTATGGTCCTCGGTGGCGCGTGAATCGCTCAAAGGCACCTACGGTTCGCATCCGTTCGGCACGGCCGAGTCGGTGGATATCCACACGGCGCTGCGCTCGTACACCGCCTGGGCCTCGCGTCAAATGTTCCTGGAAGATCGCATCGGCACCCTCGAAGCGGGCAAGGATGCGGACATTGCCGTGTGGGACCGCGATCCCTATAGCGTGCCGACCGCGGCGCTGAAGGACATGAAGTGCGAGCTCACGCTGTTTCACGGCAAGGTCGTGTACAAGGCACCGTCGACGAAGCCGTGAGGAATCCGTTCGATGCATTGTTGAAGGCGAATGGCCTGGTCGTCCTAGACGGCGGTCTGGCCACGGAACTGGAACGGCGTGGTGCGGATCTCAACGATTCACTGTGGTCGGCGAAGCTGCTCATCGAGCAGCCGGAGCTGATTCGCGCCGTGCATCTGGACTACTACAATGCGGGCGCGGATGTGGCGACCACTGCGAGTTATCAGGCGACCTTCGAAGGCCTCGCGCGGCGCGGGTTTAACGGCGACGCGGCGGCAGCGTTGATGCGCAAGTCTGTGGAGCTGGCCGTTGCGGCACGTGAGGAATTTTGGGCGGAGCCTGAGAATCGAGTCGGACGCCTCAAGCCGCTGGTGGCGGCGAGTATCGGGCCGTATGGCGCAATGTTGGCGGATGGATCCGAGTATCGCGGGCATTACGGGCTGTCGGAGACGGAGCTGATGGATTTTCACCGACCGCGGATGCGAGTGCTTGCTGAACGTGATGCTTTCAGCCGTGCCGACGTGCTCGCTTGCGAGACGATTCCCTGCCTCATAGAAGCACGTGCGTTGGCGCGACTGCTGCCGGAGTTTCCGGATGCGCGCGCGTGGATCAGTTTCTCGTGTAAAGACGGCGCTCACAATTGCGAGGGCGAACGAATCGCCGATTGCGCGCTCATGCTGGAGGATCACGAACAGGTGATCGGCATCGGCGTCAATTGCACGGCGCCACAGCATGTCGAGTCGCTGGTGCGTGCCCTGCGCGCGAATACGCGCAAGCCGATTCTGGTGTATCCGAATTCTGGTGAGCAATACGACGCCGTAAAGAAGCAATGGCATGGCTGCGCCACGCCCAGCGCCTTCGCTCACAGTGCTGCCGGCTGGTACGCCGCGGGCGCACACATGATCGGCGGTTGTTGCCGGACCACTCCGGCGGATATCAGTGCTTTGAAAACCATGGACAGACTGCAATGAAGAGTTACCGTTTTCGTATTCTCAACGTGTTCACACGCGGCAGCGAACCCTTCAGCGGCAATCCGCTGTGCGTGTTCGAAAACGCGGTGGGCATGGATGCCGACACCATGCAGTCAGTGGCGCGGCAGTTCAATCTGTCGGAGAGCACGTTTATTTTTCCGGCGGACACGGCTGGGGTGACCGCGAATGTGCGCATCTACACGCCGGCGTATGAGATGGCCTTTGCGGGGCACCCGACGTTGGGCACGGCGTACGTGTGCCGCGCGCTCCGATTGGGCGGCGACACTCTACAACTGAAGATGCCGGCCGGCATCATTCCGGTCGTCGCCGCGAAGGATCGATGGACGCTGACGTCGAACGTGGCGACGTTTCGTGAATTGAACGAACCGCGCGCGATGCTGGCTTCTGCGCTGGGATTGCAAGAAACAGACATCGGCGACCGTCCGCTGTGGATCGACTCGGGTAGCGAACAGCTCATCGTGCCGCTGACCAGCGAGGCGGCAGTGCGCAAGGCACAGCCGCGCGCGGAAATCCTGTCTCAGATCAAGAGCAACATCGGTCACGGCATGGCGTATGTGTTTCATGTCGGCAAGGACGGCAAGGCGCTGTCGCGCTTTTTCTTTCCACAGGATGCCGCGATGCTGGAAGATCCTGCTACCGGGTCGGCGACTGCGAACTTTGGCGGCTGGTGGCTGGCGATGCAGAAGCCTTTGCCCATGTCGCTGCAGATTGCGCAGGGCGAATACTGCATGCGGCCGTCAGCGCTGTACCTGAACATCGACGCCCAACGTCAGGTGACGGTGAGCGGCAATGTGGTCGAAGTCGGTCAGGGCAGTTTCGAGGTCTGACCGTACAGGTGCTTGTAGCCTTCCTTGTCGGCGGCGCGCTCGTGGCCCATGGCATAGCCCGCTATCACGCCTTCACGCGCGCCGACGGCTTCGAACCAACGCTTCACGTTCGGGAAATCCTCGAGTGATTGTCCCTGCCGTTCATGCGGCACGATCCACGGCCAGCAGGCCATGTCGGCGATGGAATATTCGCCCGCCAGGTACTCGTGATCGGCGAGCTGCCGGTCCATGACGCCATACAGTCGATTCACTTCGTCGGTGTAGCGCTTGATGCCGTAAGGGACTTGCTCCGGCGCGAAGGCGCGGAAGTGATGCGCCTGACCCGCCATGGGTCCCAAGCCGCCGACCTGCCAGAACACCCACTGCAGATAGCTCATGCGCTGCCTGTAATTCTGCGGCAGGAAGCGCGCCGTCTTCTGCGCCAGATGCAGCAGGATGACGCCGGATTCGAACAGACTCAACGGACCGCCCGGAGCATCGTGATCGACTATCGCGGGGATCTTGTTATTCGGGCTGATCTTCAGGAATTCAGGCTTGAACTGCTCGCCGCGCGTGATGTCCACCGGCACGAGATTGAAGGGCAGTTCGCACTCACACAGCATGATCGAGATCTTCAGACCGTTCGGGGAAGGATAAAAATAGAAGTCGATCATGATTTTCCAGGTTCAGGTTCGGGTTCCGGCAGCAACGTGCCAGTGATGGTTTGATACGCCCACTGCACCACCGGCTTGAGCCGCGGCGAGACGATGTTCAAGGCACTACGCGCATCGAACCAGCGCGCCTCGTGATGCTCGGGCATGCCGATCTCGGGGTTGATGGGCAGCATGATGTGATCCGCCTTGCTGCGCGCGATGTAATAGCGCGCGATCTTGCCCTTGCCGTACGGGCCTGTTTCCATGAAGTCAACGCCCCAGTCGAAGGAGATGTCATCCAGCGTGGTTTCTTCCTGCACTTCGCGTAAGGCCGCGTCGATGGGCTCCTCGCCCGGCTCCACCATACCCTTGGGGAAATCCCAATTGCGGTAGGAGCGCAGCAACAGGAAGCGCAGCTTGCGATCCACCGACCGCACCACCACCACGCCAGCGGACATGCGCGTTGGTTTGGCGGGGGATGGCTTCGGGACGGACTCAACGGGCATGGTGTCAGTATACGAAACCAAACGGAGTCTTGCCTTCGCGCCCGACAGCGTGCATAAAGCGGACATGAAAATAAGGCTTCTCCTCAACACCGTTTGCGCCGTCGCCGTTGGCGCCGCTGTGCTGACGTCGGTAGCCTGCACCAGCCCACGTCCTTTGGAGACCGCTACGCACACTTTGACCGCGACTTACTGGAAGCTGACGAGCCTTGGCGATACACCGGTGACGGTGTACGAGGAACGCGAGCCTTATATGGAACTGCAGGCAGAACCCGCGCGAGTCGACGGGTCAGACGGCTGCAACCGCATGATGGGCAGCTACACGCTCAACGGCGCCAAGATCCAGTTCAGCAAGATGGCCGGCACGATGATGGCGTGCGTGAATGGCATGGAACAAGGCGCGGCGTTTACCCGAGCGCTGTCGATGGCTGCCTCCTACAGTGTCGAAGGATCGATGTTGACTCTGTTTGACGGCGAGGCAAAAAAGCTGCTGACGTTCGAAGCCGCCGCGCGCAAATCTCCTTGAAAACACGGCATTGGGTGATGATTCGGTGACGGGGCTGCGCTATGATGCTGTATATATTCACAGCCTCAGGAGCGGGTCATGGATGGAGCAAATGCTGAGCGTGTGAGTGGATCCGGAGAGTTGGGGAGTGAGGCCGAGCCCGAAGTGCCGATGGAAGAACTGGTGGCGCAGATCACCGAGCTTGCCGGGCACTTGAACGCAGCGACGCATCGCTGGCTGATGTTGATTGCCGAATTTGATCAGCGCAAAGGCTGGAATGATGGCGCGCTGAAGTCCTGCGCGCATTGGCTGAACTTCAAAG
>JANMXI010000010.1:0-2483 GCA_031394735.1 Pseudomonadota bacterium
GCCCAACGCGAGCGATGCACGCAAACCGGCACTGACCACACGCGAGTTGCGGCTTTGATCGAGGATATTCAGATCGGCCGAGCCGGAGCCGGATTCTGTGAACCCGGAAACGTCGATGTTCTGTGACGTAATCGAGGCAAACGGGCCTGCAGAGAACCTGCCCATGTTGAAGTCGTAGCCGACCGCGAACGACGAGGAAACGTTGGAGCCTTTGGTGCTCGACGAGGCGACACGGTTGACGATGCCCAGCTTGACGAAGCGTTGCACGTTCTTGAATCGGAGGTCGGAAGAAGTCGCCGTGAAGGTACCGTAAAGACCGTCCGATTTCAGTGACGCGAACAGGGAATACGCTGTCTCGTCGAGATCGAATCTTCCGGCCGAGCCAAGGTTCGTATCCGCCGTTGAGGTACCCACCGCCAGGCCAACCGTGAGCATCTCGGACGCACGCATCGTCAGTCCTGCTGCGGCAGCGCGATTCCTGGTGTTCGATTGCGGGCCCAACAGGTTGGCTGAGATGTCGGATTTGCCGCTATCACCAGCGGCAAAAGCGACTACTTTGCCGATCGCTGCCGATTGTCCGGACTGCAAGCCCTCATCCAGTGTGCGAACGTGCGCGGCACGCGACGACAGTGGCACTTCCGCCATCGTTGAATAAGTATTCGGGCCGTCGATCAGAGACCTGACGAAATCGGCGACGATGGCTTGCGATGCGGTAGTCGGGTGCACGCTATCGGCGAACAGATACGACGATGCCGCGCCGGTGGCCACCAGGTTGCCCGGGCCGCAGGCAATCAAGCCCGCTGGCGGGGTAGCACTGCAGGCCACACCGGTGGTGTTGGTAAAGCCGAACGCCGCCGCATTTGCCTTGACGTCCGCAAACAAGGCAAACGCGTCAACAGGGATCACTTTCCGGCCAGCCAAGCCGTTGAAGAGCGCGGCATTGTAGTTCAGTGCGAGCGAGGTGGCTGCGGCACTGCCCGCTGCACCAACGGCGGATGGCGAGAACGCGGGCGTGCTGCCGAGGTCGGGAAGATTGAATACCAGGATGTAGCGTGCCCCCGCTGCTTGCAGGCGGGCGATTTGCGCAATTTCAGTTCCTGCCGCAGTGCCGATCACAGTGGCTGGGTTTACGGTCCCACCGGCGATGCCGACAAAGTTTTGGAAAATGTCATTCGCCCCGAACCAGAGGGAATACAATGCGCGCGGATTCGCGCTGCCGCCGGAGGAAGCCAGGTACTCGTTAATTTGCGTCGTGGCCGGGCGCTGCGCAAACCCGGGGGGCGTCGAAGCGGAATCACCCTGCGCGCGCGCCGCCTTGCGCGTAGATGCCGCCACCGGCGTTCGAAGGCGCGCCATTGTAAGGGCGCTACTGCGGCTGCGCCGGCACCATCAAAGTGCTAGTAAACGCGGCGTGCCAGTTGCGCTTCATGCAGCATCGTGGTTGCCAGCTCCTCGATGCTCTTGGTGGTGGAATTCAGAAACGAAATGCCGGCGTTTTTCATCAGTATTTCTGCAGTGCTGACTTCCCATTTGCAGTTATCCAGCGCCGCATATTTGCTGTCGGGCTTGCGTTCCTGGCGGATCTGTTGCAGGCGGTCCGGCATGATCGTGAGGCCCCAGACTTTGTGTTTGAGGGGCAATAGTGCCGGCGGCAGTTTAAGTTTTTCAAGATCCTCGGGGATCAACGGGTAGTTGGCCGCCTTGATGCCGAATTGCAATGCGAGGTAGAGGCAGGTCGGCGTTTTGCCGCTGCGCGAGACACCGACCAGAATCAGATCGGCCTGGTCCAGATTGCGGTTGGTCATGCCGTCGTCGTGCGCCATGGTGTAATTGACGGCCTCGATACGCTGGTTGTAATCCTTGAAATTTCCCGCCGAGTGACTTCGACCGACCGCGTGCGCCGATTTAACCCGCAGTTCGGCCTCCATCGGCACGATGAAACGCTCAAACATATCCAGCACCATGGCATCGGCCTTGGCGATTTCGTCCCGCAGGAGGTCCGACATGAGCGAGGTGAACACTAACGGCCGCATCCCGGATTCCACATGTGCTGCCTTGATCTGGTTGAGCGCGTCCTGTGCCTTATCCAGGTTGTCGATGAAGGGCAGGGTGATACGGCGAAATTCAACCACATCAAACTGGGTGAGCAGGGAATTGCCGAGCATTTCGACAGTAATGCCGGTGCGGTCGGAGATGAAAAAGGCGGTTCGGCGATTGGGCATGACGGGTCTCTGTGGGGCTGGCGGCTGCATTCGCAGGGCTAATATTTCCGCAGTAACGGCGGGGGATGGGTCAGCTATAATTCTATCCTTATTCTGCACTGCACCATTTCCCTCACCGCCTCCCTTTCTCCTCCCCTGCCGCCATGTCCAGCCCGTCTGTCGTCCCCTTGGTTTTGCCGCTATCCGCGCTCCGCAAGAATGACGTCGCCACCGTCGGCGGCAAGAATTCGTCGCTGGGCGAATTGATCAGTCAACTCGGAC
>JANMXI010000011.1:0-2571 GCA_031394735.1 Pseudomonadota bacterium
GACATTCACGACATTCACGGATTCACGGCTTTTCAGACTCCCGATCGCTGCTGGCGGCATCACGCTGGCAGCGCGATGCGCCAGCAGCGATGAATCCTGCGATTGCGGAAATCGGGCGGCACGGTCTGTTCGGAGATTTCCTTCATCGGCACATCCGCCAGCGCATCGGCGTCAAGCTTGAAGCTGCGCAGGTTCGTCGAGAACAGCAGTTCACCGCCGGGGGCGAGCAAAGCGAGGCATGCGCGCAGGAGCGCTACGTGGTCGCGCTGCACGTCCAGCACGCCCTGCATGCGTTTCGAATTGGAAAAACTCGGCGGGTCGAGCACGATCAGCTCGTAGCGGTCGCGCGTGATGCGCTCCTTTTCGAGGAAGCGCACGACATCGGCCTGCACCAGGCGGTTGCGCCCGAATTCGAGTTTGTTGAGTTCGAAATTGCGCCTCGCCCAGTCGAGGTAGGTTTTGGACAAATCGACGCTGGTGGTGGAGGCGGCCTGGTTGCGCGCGGCATAGACGCTGAAGCTTCCCGTATAGCAGAACAGGTTCAGCACGCGCCGGCCGCGGGCCACCGCGCCAACCAGCGCACGCGTCTCGCGATGGTCGAGGAACAAGCCGGTATCGAGGTGATCGGTGAGGTTGACGATGAAGCGGTGGCCGCCTTCCTGCACCACGAAATCCTGCGCACTCTCGGTCAGCTTGCGGTATTGCTCCTCGGGTCGTTGGCCGTGACGCTGCTTCAGCACGACGCTGGCCAACGGTAACTTCAGCGCGTCCGCCGCCGCCGCGTGCATGGCAGCAAGCCAGCGCTTTTGCGCGCCGGCATCCATGACCGGCTTGCTGTATTCCTGCAAATGCGCACGCCCGGAATAAAGATCCAGTGCGAAAGGCAGCTCGGGAATATCGCGATCGTAGATGCGGAAGCAGTCGATGCCGGCATTTTTTGCCCATTTCCCAAGGTGCTTCGCATTCTTGGCGATGCGGTTGGCGAACATTTCCGCCTGCCTGGCCGTTTGCTCCTCACTTTTCGGAGAAAAAGTGTTGTTTTGTTGCGAATCCATTGAAATGCCGGCTGACAGTGTGGCGAAAATGACTAAGATTAATGAAAGGACAACGAACGCACATCATGCCGACCCCAAACTCATCGCTCAAGATGATTGTACTGACGATGCTTGTTGCAGCAGGCGGCGCGGCCTTTGCACAGAATGACGACCCATGGTACGGCGGGCATAAGACGGGCTTCTGGGGGTTGAACAACTCGGTCGGTGTGCGGGGCGCCCTGCCCGGCATGTTCAACCCGCCCGGCTCTAACCCGGAGACCCTCAATGCGTTGCGCCAGTACGGCGGCTACCGCATCACTAATGCCTTCGCCATCGAAGGCTCCCAGACCCAGTTCGGTTCATCCCGCTGCAATGGCGACTCCGCCGCCAGCGATGCCTATCACTCCTGCTATGGCTCTGCCTGGAGTCTGGCCGGCATTGCCACGCTGCCCCTGCATTCCGGCCTGTCGGTCTACGGAAAGCTCGGGTTGCACTACTGGCAGAAAGGCTACCAGGATGAACCCAACGGCCACCACGCCACGGACGATCCCGGCAATTTCGGCAAGGTCTACGGCATCGGACTGCGTTACGGATTGAGCAAGTCCATCACCGTGCACGCGGAATCCGAACGCTATTCCGAGTTGATCGGCAACAATGCGTTCGGCCCGAGCGGGGGGGTTGGGCTGGATTCGTCGGTGCATTCGATCGGTCTTTCCATCAAGTTCTGAAGTCAGAACTTGATGGCGTGAATATCGTGAATCCGTGAATGTCGTAACTGCACCAGGCTCTACGACATTCACGGATTCACGGCCTTTCCGACATTCACGGGCTCGCACTGCGAGCCTTTCGCGTCGTCAGCCAAATCCCCGTGAAAATCAACACCGCCCCCGCGTAGTGATACGCGAACAACCGCTCGCCGAGAAAAATCACCGACAGGATCGCGCCGAATAGCGGCATAAGGTGCACGAACAGGCCGGCCTTGTTGGGACCGACTTGCGCGACGCCGCGATTCCAGAACAGATAGGCGACGATCGACGGGAGGGTTGCGTAGTACGCGAGGGCCGTTACCGTTGCCGTCGTCAATGCGAAGCCACCGCGCTGATTGAATTCCCACAGGTAGAACGGCAGCAGGAACGGCAGGCTGAGCAGCAGCATGGCCGTCAGGAAACCCATCGCGGAAAGCTCGGGTGGGCGCCGACGGAGCACGATTGTATAGAGGGCCCACAGGACCATGGCAGTGATCAGCCACAGATCGCCACGGTTGAAGTGAAATGCGGCCAGCGTAGCGCCATCGCCGCGCGCCACGATCACCAGCACGCCGCACAGCGAGAGCGCGACGCCACATGCCTGCAGCTTCGAAATACGTTCGCGCGAAATCACCCACGACAACAGCATGATCATGATTGGCGTTATCGAATTGAACAGCACGCCATTCGTCGCCGCCGTGTACTGCAGCCCGACGTATATAAGCGTGTTGAAGGCGATCGCACCGAGAACGCCGAGCAACGTCAGGGTCAGCCAGTTGGCGCGCACCACA
>JANMXI010000012.1:0-94386 GCA_031394735.1 Pseudomonadota bacterium
CTTTGAAGTTCAGCCAATGCGCGCAGGACTTCAGCGCGCCATCATTCCAGCCTTTGCGCTGATCAAATTCGGCAATCAACATCAGCCAGCGATGCGTCGCTGCGTTCAAGTGCCCGGCAAGCTCGGTGATCTGCGCCACCAATTCCTCCATCTCCACTTCAGGCTCAGCCTCACTCCCGACCTCGCCGGAGGCACCCAACCGCTCAGTATTCGCTCCATCCATGACCCGCTCCTGAGGCTGTGAATATATACAGCATCATAGCGCAGCCCCGTCACCGAATCATCACCCAATGCCGTGTTTTCAAGGAGATTTGCGCGCAGCGCATACCGTGAGCGCATCGAAACAGCGCTTACTCTCGGCATTGCGCCAGAACGAAGAACACGAACGGAAGACTCTTCAGGCAAATCACAAGAAAACGAAGCCGTGTCCTCAGCTGTTGTAAATTTGCGCCAAGCCATTTCGCTTCATGCGAGGCACGCAAACGTCCGACGACAGAACACACGCGCCTCCCACAGTTGCGCATCGCCATCCGCATCGCTTATAACCAAACTGCATGACGGCTTGAGCAAATAGCAGTTCACAGTGGCGCTTTGCTCGACAATGATGCCGTTATCTCGCAACGCATCAGTTGCGCTCGTACCAAAACTTCGCAGGAGATTTCGATGGCTTCACGAATTCCAGTTGCCGCGGTACTCGCGGCGGCGGTCCTAGGCGTCACCACGGCCTATGCTGAACCCACGGGTTTGGATGAAATTGTTGTAACCGCGCAACGCAAACAGGAGTCCGCGCAGACCATCGGTCTGGCGCTTTCCGTGGTGAGCGGCGACGATCTGCGTGAGAAGGGGGTTCAGAAGGTCAACGACCTGCAAAACGCCACGCCGAGTCTTGAAGTCGAACCCGCGTTCGGTAGCGGTCAACCGCAATTCCGCCTGCGCGGCGTCGGCTTCATCGACTACACCGCCAACAACAGTTCGCCCGTGGGCGTGAACATCGACGAAGTGTCATTGCCGTTTCCTGTTCAGACTCAGGGGCAGTTGTTCGATATCAGCCGCGTCGAAGTATTGCGTGGACCGCAAGGCACCCTTTACGGTCGTAATACCACCGGCGGTGCGGTGAATTTCATCACCAATCGACCGACTTCCGATCTGCAAGCTGGCATTACGGCCGAGTATGGATCGCATCAGGCATTTGCCGCCGAAGGATTTGTGTCAGGCCCCCTGGGCGAGACGCTAAAGGCTCGTCTGTCATGGGCCGTCGAGAACGGCGGTGCCTGGCAGCGAAACCGAGCCACAGGCGAGGACTTGGGCGACAAGGACAAGGTTGCGGGGCGACTTCAATTGGAATGGGATCCCACGGATGCAATCAATCTGCGCTTGAACGTGCATTTGTCTAAGGACGAGTCCGACGCTTACGGAACGCAGCTATTTTCGAACTTCACACCAACGAGTGGCGGGCCGGTCATTCCCGCGGACACGAGTCCCTATTCGACTGGCTGGAGTTTAAATCCCGCCTTTGCCCAGACCGTCGGGATCTCCGCGAGCACCAAACCAGGTGTCAACAATACGAACAATGGTGTAGACCTGACTGCGGTCTTCAATTTGGGGTCCGTCAAGCTGACCAGCGTCAGTGCCTACAACAAACTCGTGCGGCGCGAGCTTGGCGATTGGGACGCGACCCAGTACGTCGAGTCTGATATTTACTTTCATGACGATGTCAAAGTGTTCTCGCAAGAAGTCCGGCTGGCCTCCACCGGCACCGGTCCCTTAGGGTGGGTCGGCGGCGTGTATTACTCGAATGAAAAGCTTGCTGAAGATTTCTTCAGCGATTTCACGCAGCGATTGGGCGGGAGTGCGCTCACCAATTATCACCAGGAAGGCAAATCGGTTGGGGTGTTCGAGCAGACGAATTACCAGTTTACCGACCAACTCAAAGGTGTCTTGGGCCTTCGCTATGAGCATGAGAAACGCGATCTGATCAATTTGAATACCAGCTTTACTGGCGTGCCATCGTTGATCGCCGGCGGACCGCAAAGCCGCAGCCTCAGCAACTCGGATGTGAGCGGAAAAGTCGGCTTGGAATATCAATTCGCGGAACATTCACTGCTGTACGGCAACATCAGCCGGGGCATCAAGTCCGGGGGCTTCACGGCGCACAACACGGTTGGCAATCCCAATGCCGTCGATGCCTTCGCGCCGGAAAAACTCACGGCCTATGAAATTGGTGTGAAGAGCGATATCACCTCGACCCTGCGCATCAATGCGTCCGTTTTCTACTACGACTATAAGGATCAGCAGGTATTGTCCAAGGTGTTCGACTTAGGCTCTCAGTCTTTCATCGGTCGGTTCGTGAATGCGCCCAAATCGGAGATCACAGGTGGCGAACTGGAATTGCAATGGCATCCGGTCAAGGACCTCGATATCCAGCAGTACATCGGATACAAGAAGGGAAAATACAAGGCGTTCATCATCAACAGTGAAGGCGTGGACTTCAACGGCCAGGATCTGAGTTTCCCGAAATTCAGCTATGGCGGTGATCTGAACTACGGCATCGGCCTCGGTTCCCTGAAGCTGACGACGGGCATCAACTACAGCTATCACGACAAGTATTCGCAGTTGTTCCTGCTGGGGCCGACGTTCACGACCGACTCTTATTGGCTCGCGAACGCCAGCATCACGCTCGCGCCGGCTGAAGGAAAATCCTGGTCGGCTGCCGTCTGGGCGCGGAATATTTTCAACGAACGTTATGATCTGACTCGCAACTTCTTCCTCCCCTTCACCAATATCGCCGCGGTTGGAGAGCCCACGACGGTCGGCATTCGCGTCGGCTACTCGTTCTAAAGGTGCATGCCCGCCATGAAGATCATTTTTAAAGTGGCGGGCATTCTCGTCCTGGTTGTTGCGCTTGCGGTATTGGCTGCCTGGCTCAAATACCGCGGGCCCGACATCCCGTACGAGACGCTCGAAAAGAAATACACCAACGAGGCCTCACACTTCGTCGACCTCCCCAACGGCGTACGTCTGCACTATCGCGACGAGGGCAACGCGGCCGGTCTCTTGCTGGTGTTGTTGCATGGCTACGGTGACTCCTACACCAGCTGGGAAGGGTGGGTTGCCACGCTCAAAGATCGCTACCGGCTGATCAGCCTCGACTTTCCCGGCCACGGGCTGACACGCGCGCCGCAGGATTTCCGGCTCAACGGTGACGAACTGGCCGACCTGGTCGAGGTGTTTGCCGCGCGGCTCGAACTCCAGAAGTTCGCACTCGCGGGCAATTCCATGGGTGGCGGCGTCGCCTGGCGCTTTGCCGTGCGCCACCCCGAGCGTTTGAATGCGCTGATACTGGTCGATGCAGCCGGCTTTCCGCCGCAGGCTCCGCCCAAAGAAGTGCCGCTGGCGTTCAAAATTCTGCAGTACCCCATCGGGCGCAAGATCCTGGCGAGCATCGACAACACGCCGCTCATCGACCAGGGGCTCAAAGCCGACGTCTATGACAAGGCGCTGATCACGCCGGCCTTGGTGGCGCGCTGGGCGGAATTTCAGCGCGCACCGGGGCATCGCGATATCCTGATGGGCATGAACCTCGGAAACGCTCTCGCCGCCACCACCGAAGTCGTTGCCAAAATTACCGCGCCGACGCTGGTGATCCATGGTCAAAGCGATGTGCTGATCGAGCTGAACAGTTCGCAACGAATGGCAGCCGCGATTCCCAATGCCAAGCTTATCGTCTATCCCAACGTGGGCCATCTGCCGCAGATCGAGATTCCGCAGCGCTCCGCGGAGGACGTCGCCGGATTCCTCAAAGGGCTCTGACGCCCGTGCGGCTGGACGCCGTCGGCAATCCGGTCACGGTTGAGGATGAGCAGACTCTGGCCGGCGTCGATGATTTCGTTTCAGGGTTCCTCGCCTACGAGCGGCGCGCGGAGCACATCATCGCAGCCGCCGACGCGGCGCCCGATTGCAGCATCGCCAATTGTTATGCCGGCATGCTGTGGATGCTGCTCGAAGCGCCCGAAGCGCCGCAAAGGGCAGCACAGTACCTGACCGCAGCCGAGCGCACCGCGTCGTCTGCCACGCTTCGCGAGCAAATGAATGTCGCGTTACTGCGCGCCTGGGCCGATGACGACCTGCCGCGGGCCATCCGAACTGCGCAGCAGATCGCAGAAGAGTTCCCGCACGATCTGACCGTGGTCAAGCTGCACCAGTATTTCGATTTCAATCGCGGCAATTTCACCGGCATGTTGCGCAGCGCTCTGCGTGTTCGCGAAGCCAATAGAGACATTGCCTACATCCACGGCATGACGGCCTTCGCGTATGAGCAATGCCATCTGCTCGATGACGCCGAGCGCAGTGCGCATCGCGCGTTGGAACTGCAGCGCAAAGAGCCCTGGGCGCAGCATGCTTTGGCGCATGTGTACCTGACCCGCGGATTGATCGAAGACGGCGCCTGGTTTCTGGAAGGCGTCGCCGACACCTGGACCGGGCTCAACTCGTTCATGGTGACGCACCTCTGGTGGCACCTCGCGCTGTTTTATCTCAGCCAGGGCCGGAACGAGGAAGTGCTGACGCTGTACGACCAGCACTGTTGGGGCGTGGTGAAGAGCTATTCGCAGGACCAGGTCGGCGCCGTGTCGCTGCTGACGCGCATGGAACTGGCCGGAATCGATGTGGGCGATCGCTGGCAGGATCTGGGCGAGCACCTTCGAGCCCGTGCGAACGACACCGTGCAGCCGTTTCTGACCCTGCAATATCTGTATGGCCTGGCCCGCGCCAAGCGTCCCGAGAGCGAACAGCTTCTGGAGGCAACGCACGAACGGGCGCGCTCCGCGCCCGAATTCGTGCGTTCCACCTGGGCCGAAGTGGCCCTGCCCGCCGCCGAAGGGCTGGTGGCCTACGCCCACGAAGATTTCACCACTGCACGACGCCACTTGAGCCTGGCGCTGCCGCGCATGAGTGAAACCGGCGGCAGCCATGCGCAGCGCGATCTGTACGAGCAGATCCTGCTGGATGCACGCATCCGCAGCGGCGAGCTCAATCTGGCGCAACAGCAGCTGGAATTGCGTCGCAGTGCGGACCCGCTGAGCGTTCCGATCAACACGGCGCTGGCAACCCTTTATGATGCGTTGGATCTGCCATTTGAAGCGCAGCGCGCACGGGCGCGCCTCGACGAGTAAGCCATGACCCTGGAATTCACCGATCAAGTCTTGAAGCGCATCGAATCGCGGGCCGAGGAGATGGTGGAGCTGACACGCGACCTGATCCGCTTCCCCACCATCAATCCGCCGGGCGAGGCCTACGAGCCCTGTGCGCGCTTCGTCGGCGAGCGGCTTCAGGCGAGCGGCTTCGAAGTGGAGTACGTGCGCGCCACCGGCACGCCCGGCGACAACGATCGCCTGCCGCGCATCAATGTCATCGCCCGCTGGCAGGGCGCCACCGCCGGCCCTTGTGTGCATTTCAACAGCCACATCGATGTGGTCAAAACCGGTGCAGGCTGGACTGTGGACCCTTTCAGTGGCGTGGTGCGCGACGGACGCGTGTATGGCCGCGGCGCCTGCGACATGAAGGGCGGCATGGCCGCGTCCATCATTGCGGTGGAATCGCTGATCGAATCCGGGGCGCCGATCCCGGGTGCATTGGAAATCTCCGGCACCGTCGACGAGGAGTCGGGCGGCTACGGCGGCGTACATTATCTCGCCGAGCGCGGCTGGTTCTCCAAGCCGCGAGTGGACCACGTCATCATTCCGGAACCCTTGAACGTCGATCGCGTTTGCATCGGCCATCGCGGCGTGTGGTGGGCCGAGATTCAAACGCATGGCCGCATCGCGCATGGCTCCATGCCTTTCCTGGGCGATTGCGCCGTGCGCCATATGCACGCCGTGGTGGAGCGCTTCGAGCGCGAACTGTTTCCGGCCATGGCGCAGCGACGCACCGCCATGCCGGTGGTTCCCGAAGGCGCGCGTCAATCCACACTGAACATCAACTCGTTTCACGGCGGCGCCGCGGAACAGACCGAAGGCTTTCCCGCGCCCTGCGTGCCGGATTCGTGCCGCATGATCTTCGATCGCCGCTTTCTGATCGAAGAGACGTTGGATCAGGTGAAAGGGGAAGTGCGCGATATTTTGGAATCTCTGGCAAAGCAGCGACCCGGGTTCCGCTATGACATGCGCGACCTGTTCGAAGTGATCCCCACCATGGCGGACCCCAACGGTCCGGTGGCGCGCAATACCGCGGCCGCCATCCGCCAGATCCTCGGCCGCGACGCGCAGTTCATCTGCTCGCCCGGCACCTACGATCAGAAGCATATCGACCGCATCGGCAAGCTCAAAGAGTGCATCGCCTACGGTCCTGGTATTCTCGATCTGGCCCATCAACCGGATGAATATGTGGTCATCGACGATATGATCGCTTCCAGCAAGGTCATGGCATTGTCGGCGTGGGCGTTGTTGAACGGCCAGACATGACGCCGCGGCCGCGACCCGCGGCCGCCATCGGCTGCATCCTGATCCTCCTGGGCGGATTTTTCGCAAGCGTAAGTGACGCGCGCGATTCCGTCGTCATTGGAACGCAGCTCGAACCGCCGGTGCTCGACCCCACCACCAATCCGGCGGCTGTCATCAGCGAGATGCTGCAGGGCAATCTGTACGAGGGTCTGATCAGAGTCGACGCTGGCGGAGAAGCGTTGCCCTGTCTCGCCGAACGTTGGGAAATCGCCGATGCCGGCCTCACCTATGTGTTCCATCTTCGCGCCGGCGT
Organism: Pseudomonadota bacterium; assembly: GCA_031394735.1. Classification (GTDB taxonomy): domain Bacteria; phylum Pseudomonadota; class Gammaproteobacteria; order Steroidobacterales; family Steroidobacteraceae; genus TMP-86. The sequence goes on from JANMXI010000012.1 coordinate 6,751, forward strand.
GCGTTTTCACGATGGCACGACTTTCGATGCGGCCATCGCAAAGTATTCGCTCGACCGGGCGCGCGCTGCGCAGTCGATGAACCCGCAGAAGTCGCGGCTGGCGGCGATCACCGCCGTCGAAGCACCGGACTCGAACACGCTGACCTTAAGGCTGTCCCGACGTTCCGGTAGCCTGCTGCAAAGCCTGGCCTGGACAGCTTTCGCCATGGTGACGCCGGCTACTGCTGCGGGAAATGCCGCTCACCCCATCGGTACCGGTCCCTTCAAATTCGCCGGCTGGCGCCGCGGCGACAGCATCGCGCTGATCCGCAATGACGAGTATTGGGGTAAACGCGCCGGGCTGCAGCGCGTCGTATTCAAATTCATCTCGGAGCCGGCAGCCGCGTATGCGGCGTTGATGGCGGGCGATGTGCAGGCCTTTTCAAATTACCCCGCGCCGGAAAGCGTTGCGCAGTTCAAGGCTGATGCGCGCTTCAATGTCTTTGTGGGGTCGACCGAAGGCGAGACGATTCTCGCGCTCAACAACCGCAAGCCGCCGTTCAACGACGTGAACGTGCGCCGTGCCATTGCCTTCGCGCTGGATCGCGCCGCCATCATCGACGGCGCGATGTTCGGCTACGGTGATCCCATCGGCAGCCATTTCCCGCCGCGCAACCGGTCCGCGGTGGATCTCACCGGCCGCTACCCGCATTCGGTGCAAGCCGCCCGCCGACTGCTGGCGCAGGCTGGCTATGCGCAAGGGTTCACCGTCACGCTGAAATTGCCGCCGCCGTCGTACGCGCGTCGTGGTGGAGAAATCATCGCCGCGCAGTTGGCGGCGGTGGGCATCCGAACACAGGTTGAAAACATTGAGTGGGCGCAATGGCTCGATCAAGTGTTCGCGCGTCACGATTTCGACATGACGGTGATCCAGCACGCCGAGCCGCTGGACTATGACATCTACGGCCGCGACGACTACTACTTCGGCTATTCCAGTACCGAGTTCAAAGCCCTGCTGGCGCTGCTCGAGGACAGCATCGATCCCGTGCAGCGCAAGGTTACGCTGGGCGATATCCAGCGCCGTATTACCGAAGATTCGGTCAACGCCTTCTTGTTCCAATATCCGAAGCTCAGCGTTTACGACCGGCATCTGGTGGGGCTGGGTCTGGATAATCCGCTCAATGTCACCGAGCTTGGGGCCGCGCATTTCGATTCTTCCGCGGCGGCCGCGGTGGAGTCGTCGCAGGGTTCAAGTCCCGGTCGATGGCTTCGTTGGCCGGTGCTGCTCCTCGCGCTGGGTTTGCTGGCGTGGGCGGCGCGAGCCATGGGGATGGCGGTGATTGGCCGCCGGCTGTTGATCCTGGCCGCGACGCTGTGGGTGTCGAGCGCGGTGATTTTCGCCATCGTGCAGATGGCGCCCGGCGATCCGGCGCGCTTCATGCTGGGATTGCAGGCGGATGAACAGAGCGTGGCGGCCGTCCGGCATGAGTTGGGGCTCGATGGCTCAGCGTTGCATCGTTACGCCGCGTGGATCGGCGGGCTGGCAACGGGCGATTTCGGCAGTAGTTACACATACCGTGTGCCGGTCGGTGGCCTGATCGCAGAACGATTGCAGGTGTCCCTGCCGTTGGCGCTGTATGCCCTGCTGCTCACCGTGCTCATCGCATTTCCGGCCGGGATTGTGGGCGCGGCCTACCGCGGCCGTACACCCGACTCGCTGGTTTCCACTGCCACGCAATTGGGTATCGCCATTCCCAACTTCTGGCTCGGCATCCTGTTGATCGTGATATTTGCGATTTCGCTGCGCTGGGTTTCGGCCGGCGGATTTCCCGGCTGGGACGCGGGCGTATGGGAGGCACTCAAGGCGCTGACGCTGCCGGCTATCGCGCTGGCAATGCCGCAGGCCGCGATCCTCGCGCGGGTGCTGCGCGCGGCATTGATCGAGACCTTGCAGGAAGACTTCGTGCGCACCGCGCGCGCCAAGGGCCTCACCCAGGGCGCTGCGCTTCTCCGCCATGCGTTGCCCAACGCGCTGTTGCCCGTGCTCACCGTGTTGGGCATGCAATTTTCCTTTCTGCTCGCCGGCGGCATCATCATCGAGAATGTGTTCTTTCTGCCGGGCCTCGGACGCCTGGTATTCCAGGCCATCGTGCAGCGTGACCTGATGGTGGTGCAGAACGTGGTGTTGCTGCTGGTGTTCGCCGTGGTGCTGGGCAGTTTTCTGGTGGACCTTGCCTATGCCTGGGTCGATCCACGACTGCGACGGGCGGCTCGCGCATGAAAGCCGGCGTAGCCATCACGCTGGGGTTGGTGATCGTCGCGCTGCTCGCGCTGGTCTGGACGCCCTTTGATCCCGCCGCCATCGACATTGCGCACAAGTTGCTGCCGCCGTCGGCGACGCATTGGTTCGGCACCGATCAACTCGGCCGCGACGTGTTGTCCATGCTGATGGCCGGCGCTCACACCTCGCTGGGGGTGGCCTGCGTCGCGGTGCTGATCGGATCGGTCGTCGGTGTGCCGCTGGGCCTGTGGGCCGCTGCCCGCGGTGGTTGGCTCGACGAACTGCTCATGCGCGGCAATGATCTCGTCTTCGCATTTCCCTCGCTGTTGTTGGCGATTCTGATCACCGCCGTGTGGGGACCCGGCGCACTGACCGCCATCATTGCCATCGGCATTTTCAATGTGCCGGTGTTCGCGCGCGTCACGCGCGGCGGTGCGCTGGGTTTGTGGAAGCGCGATTTCACGCTGGCGGCGCGCATCGCCGGCAAAGGGCCTCTGGCCATTTCGATCGAGCATGTGCTGCCCAATCTCACCTCGATTCTGCTGGTGCAGGCCACCATTCAATTGTCGCTGGGCGTGCTCGCGGAGGCGGGATTGTCGTACGTCGGGTTGGGCGCGCAGCCGCCGGCGCCCAGTTGGGGCCGCATGCTCAATGAGGCGCAGACGCTGACCGCGCTGTCGCCGACGCTGGCCCTGTTCCCCGGTCTCGTCATCGTGCTGACCGTGTTGGGCCTGAATCTGCTCGGCGATGGATTGCGTGATCGATTCGATCGCCGCCTGGGAAGCGGTTAGTCGTGGCGCTGCTCGAGATTGAGGGCTTGAGTCTGCAGGTGGGCGACGTGCCGCTGGTGCAGGATCTGTCGCTGCGCCTGGCGGCCGGCGAGACGCTCGGGATGGTCGGCGAGTCCGGATCCGGCAAATCCCTCACGGCGCTGGCGGTGATGCAATTGCTGCCGCACGCCATTCGTGCAGGCGGTCAGATCCGCTTCGACGGCACGAGTTTGGTCGGCCTGTCGGAAAACGCGATGGTGCGCATTCGTGGCCAGGGCATCGGCATGGTCTTTCAGGAGCCGATGACGGCGCTGAATCCGCTGATGACCATCGGCGATCAGGTGGCGGAAACGGTGCGCGTGCATCGCGGTGTCGGGCGCGCGGAAGCCCTGAAGTCGGCGCGCCTGATGCTGGATCGCGTTGGACTGGACGCCGCACGAGTTGCGCTCGAACGCTACCCGCATGAACTGTCCGGCGGACAGCGTCAACGTGTCGCCATTGCCATCGCGGTAGTACTGTCGCCGCGACTGCTGATTGCCGATGAACCTACGACGGCGCTGGATGTCAGTACGCAGGCGGAGATACTCGCGCTGCTAAAAGCCATGGTACGCGAGGACGGCAGCGCGTTGCTGCTGATCAGCCACGATCTGGCGGTGATATCACGGATGAGCGACAGGATCGTGATCCTGCAGCGCGGAGCGCTGGTGGATCAGGGCGAGACGGGCGCAGTCCTGCGCGACAGCCTGCATCCCTATACCCGCAGTTTGGTGAGCGCAGCGACTCCTGCGCCGTTGCGCGATGCCTGGTTGCGAGCGAACGGACCCGCCGCCGCGCCGCTCCTCGAGGTGCGCGATGTCGTGTGCACGTATGGTGGCTTTCATGCGGTCGGAGGCGTGAGCTTGACGGTCATGCCGGGTGAGAGCGTCGGGTTGGTAGGGGAATCCGGATCCGGCAAGTCGACGTTGTTGCGTGCAATTCTGGGCGTGCAACGCATCGCCGCCGGCCATGTGCGATTGGATGGAGAGTCGCTGGTCGACGCGCAGGGCGCACAGTTGCGCCGTTTGCGCCGCATGATCCAATGTGTGTTTCAGGATCCGGTCGCAAGCTTCGATCCGCGCTGGCGTGTTGAGCGGCTGATCGCGGAACCCCTGCATCTGCTGGATTCCCAGCCGACCGCGCGCGAACGCCGCAGCAAGGTCGAGCACCTGCTGGAACAGGTCGGGTTGTCGGCCGCCGATGCAGATCGCTACCCGCATGAATTTTCCGGTGGCCAACGCCAACGCATCGCCATCGCGAGGGGTTTGATCGTGGATCCGGCCTTGATCGCACTGGACGAAGCCGTGTCGGCGTTGGATGCGGGAACTCGCGCGCAGATCCTGACGCTGCTCGCGCAATTGTCGACACGGTTGGGCGTTGCGTATTTGTTCGTGTCGCACGATCTGGGCGTGGTGCGCAGCATTACCGATCGGTTGTATGTCTTGCAAAGCGGACGCATCGTTGAAAAGGGTTCGACGATCGAAGTGTTCGACGCGCCTGCGCATCCGTACACGAAAACGCTGCTCAACGCCGTCGCGAAATTCGGTCAGGCTCGCTGACTGGCCGCGTGCACTCCGCGGGCTATGGCGCGCGCCAGACAATCCGCGCCGGCGGACCCGATACGCGCGACCTGCAACGCTCTTGAAGTGCCAGCGGTTAACGGTCGCGCTGAACTTGCGAAGGCAAACACCGTATCGCCGTCGAATGGCGTGTGCGCCGGCCGCACCGCCCGCGCCATGCCATCCTGCGCCATCATCGCAATGCGCTTGCAGTCGGCGCCGCTCAATTCGGCATTGCAGGCGATCACGGCCAACGTGGTGTTGGCGCCAATCTGCGTCCGGCCCAGTTCGGACAGTCGTGACTGCTCCGGCAGTGGATCGATGGCCTGCACGGGTCCGCGTGGCGCACCACGTCCGCCAAATTCGGCGTTGATCTCGAAGGGCCACGCCCAGTAGCTCACGCCGTCCGGCATCAACACCGATCCGACGCAGTTCACTGCCACGAGCGCGCCGACGATCAGGCCATCGCCCAGATCCAGCGACGCCGATCCGATGCCGCCCTTGATGAGCCCCGCCATGGCGCCGCGACCTGCGCCTACGGAACCCAGCTCGAACGCTTCGCCGGCGCGATCAACCGATTCCACGCCGAGGCGGCGGTAGGGCGGATCCATGCCCCAGCCTTTATCGCCGGGGTTGGCCAGATCATGCAGCACCGCGCAGGGCACGATCGGAATGGGCGTGTGCGGCGCGCGCAGATGAATGCCGATGCCGCGTGTTGAAAGTGCGGAGGCGACGCCGTCGGCCGCCGCCAGTCCGAACACGGATCCACCGGCGAGCACGATGGCGTGTGCGCGGCCGACCAGGTTTTCTAGCGCCAGACTTTCGGTTTCGCGGCTGCCGGGTCCGCCGCCGCGCACGTCCACTGCGGCGCTGAAGTCCTTGCCGCATACGAGGGTGGTGACACCGGACTGCGCGACTTCATCGGTGGCATGGCCGACACGCACTCCTTCGACGTCCGTGATGAGATTTCTGCGGCCGGGTTTGAACACTTAGGCCGTCTGTTCCGCGATGACGGCGATTCCCTGCAGCACGAGGTCCGGCACGATTTCTCCGCGCGCTTGCATCGAATCGAAAATCAAGTCGGCATCGCCGCCGGTGATGAACAAGCGGGGATGTTCACCGGTGCTTTGTTCGATCAACTGCGCCGCGCGATCGGCCATGGAGGCGGCTGCGACGACGGCGCCGCGGCTCACCGCGCTGATGGTGTTGTCGGCCAGGACACCGGCGGTGGAGGGTGTGCTGCCCGCCATCGATTTGGCGACACCCGCGGTCTTGTTGAGCAGACTGTCGCGCATCATATGAATGCCCGGAATGATGAGTCCGCCCAGGTGTTGACCATGTGCGTTGACGCTGTCGACTTTGACGGCCGTGCCCGCGTCCACGACGCATAACGCGTCATGGGCCAGATTCCACGCGCCGATCACCGCCAGCCAGCGATCCGGCCCAAGCAGCGCGGGGTTCAGGTAACCATTGGTCAGTTCGTGAAAACTGCGGGTCGGAATGATGAACTCCGGTTGGACTTCATACGTTGCAAACGTCAGCTCATGTAATGTTTTCGCCATGGCTTCGCCGGCGACATTGCTGATGAGCACCCGGTCCGGATGATGCTGCGGTTCGAAAATCTCGCCCGACCAAACTTCAGGTTTGACCTCGCGATGAACCACGGCCTGTTGCTCGGACAGCCGGGTGCCGTCGAGCCATCCCCACTTGAGCCGCGTGTTGCCTACGTCTATGACCAGAATCATGCGTTTGAGCGTCGCAAAGCGCGAAAGGATAGCATTCCCATCGCGCCGCGGGTCTTGGACCGATCTGTCCGCAACCGTCCGAGTGTCCGGCGGCGGACACTACAGGTAGCCATCGGTCTCGATCGTCCGATATAAATCAGTCAGTTAGCAGTTTTTGGAGCTGGCATAGCGCTTGCTTGTAAACCTATTGCCCGTTTACGACATCAGATTTGAAAGCCCTATGAATAATTCCATCAGCACCATGCGGGGAACCGAGGCCCAGGACCGGCCCATCGAGCGGACGCCCCGCGGACGCCGTCACTGGATTTTGGCAGGCGCCGGTGTGCTGACCGTGCTCCTCCTCGCCGCATTCGTCTGGTCGTCGGTGCGTAGTTTTCTGAATTCCGAGATGACGGTGCCGGCTACCGCTGTCCGCATCGCCACGGTGTCGCGGGGTCGGTTCGTCAGCGATGTGTCCGCGCAGGGCACCATCGTTGCGGCGCTCAGCCCCACGTTGACCGCGCCCGCACCGGGCACGGTGTCCTATAGCGTGCGCGCCGGTGAGTCGGTGAAAAAGAATCAGGTGCTGGCGCACATCGACAGCCCCGAATTGAAGAACGAGTACGCGCGCGAACAGGCCGGCCTGGATGCGCTCGATGCCACCCTGCAGCGGGAGTCGATCGATCTGCGCCGCAAGCTGCTCGACAACCAAAAGAACATGGACACGGCCAATCTGCAGTTGCGGGCCGCGCAACGCGAGGTGGACCGCACGGCGGCGGCCTGGGCGCTCAAAGTGATTCCGCGGCGCGAGGTCGACAAGGCGCACGACGATCTGGAGGCAGCGCGCCTGACGCAGAAGCAGACCGAGGCGGGCGACGGACTCGCGCACGAAAGTCTGAATCTGGATCTGCGGATGCACCGGCTGGATCGCGACCGGCAACGACTGGTGGTCGCGGATTTGAAGCGCAAGATGGATGAACTGACGGTGCGCAGCCCGGTCGAGGGCGTGGTCGGGACCTTGGCGGTCGCCGAGCGCGGCACGGTGGCGGCCAACGCGGCCATCGTCACGGTCGTCGACCTGTCGGTGTTCGAAGTGGAATTCGCCGCGCCCGATGTGTACGCCGGCTCGCTGCGTCCCGGCATGCCTGCCGAGGTGGCCATTGGCGCCGGCGTTGCCCAGGCGACCGTGGCCGCCGTGTCGCCCGAAGTGCGCCAGGGCCAGGTCATTGGACGACTGCGTTTCGGCGGCAAGATGCCGGCCGACATCCGTCAGAACCAGCGCGTGTCGTTGCGCATGATTCTGGATTCTCGCGACGGTGTGCTCAAGGTCGAACGCGGCGCCTTCATCGACAGTGGCGGCGGACGTGTCGCCTATGTGGTGCGCGGCGGCCAGGCTGTCCGTACACCGATTACCGTCGGCGCCAGCAGTGTCGGCGATGTGGAGATTCTCGTCGGGCTGACCGAGGGCGACAAGATCGTCGTGTCGAGTCTGGATCTGTTTCAAGGCGCTGCGTTGGCGCGTCTCGTTCAATAGTGACGGAGTAGGCGATGCTGGACATGCAAAACGTGGTGAAGATCTACCGGACCGACCTGATCGAAACGCATGCATTGCGCGATTTCAATCTGCGGGTGGCGGAGGGCGAATTCGTGGCGGTCACGGGGCCGAGCGGCTCCGGCAAGACCACCTTCTTGAACGTGGCGGGACTGCTCGAGGGCTTCGAGTCCGGCACCTACCGGCTCGACGGCAAGAATATCGGTGAGCTCGATGACGACGCCCGGTCGCGTACCCGCAATCAGAAGATCGGCTTCATCTTTCAGAGCTTCAACCTGATCCCCGACCTCGATGTGTTCGACAATATCGACGTGCCGCTGCGTTACCGCGGTTTCGTTGCCGCCGAACGCCGTCGGCGCATTGAGCGGGTGCTGGAACTGGTGGGCCTGGCATCGCGCGCGAAGCATGTGCCTGCGCAGCTCTCCGGCGGCCAGCAGCAGCGCGTGGACATCGCGCGCGCGCTGGCGGGCGAGCCGCGCTTTCTGCTCGCCGATGAGCCCACCGGCAATCTGGACTCGCTGATGGCGCGGCAGATCATGGACCTGCTCGAGGAGATCAACTCCCGTGGCACGACCATCATCATGGTGACGCATGATCCGGAACTGGCGAATCGTGCGCACCGTAACGTGCATGTCATGGACGGGCAGGTCACGGATTTCCACGCCTTTGAATCGCCACTGGCGGCGGCGGTCTAAGCCCATGTTCAGCTACTACGGTCGTCTTGCATTGATGAGCATGCGGCGCACACCGGCGATGACCGCGTTGATGGTCGCCGCCATCGCCATCGGTATTGCCGTGTGTACCGTCAGCCTCACCGTGTACCACCTGATGTCGGCCAATCCCATGCGCGATCGCAACGACGTGCTGTTCGCAGTCACCGTGGATGGCTGGGACCCCGAACATGCCTGGGACGACACGCATCCGCAACTGGCGCCGAGCGAATGGACCTATCGCGACGCCACCGCCGTGCTGGCGGCGGGCGCTGCCGATCGAACCGCTGTCATGCGCAAGACCGGCTTCACGCTGGAATCGGCCCCCGGTGCGAAACCGTTCCTGGTGGAAGGGCGGCTGACGACGGGGGACTTTTTCCCGATGTTCGACGTGCCCTTCGAATACGGCGGCGGCTGGGACCACAAAGCAGATCGCGACGCGTTGCCGGTGGTGGTGCTGTCGAAGAAAACCAATGAGACCGCGTTCGGCGGGCAGAACAGCGTCGGTAAGACCCTCAAGCTCGACAGTCGCGAATACCGGGTCGTCGGGGTGCTCAAGGACTGGCAACCGACGCCGAAATTTTACGACCTCAACAACGGCCATTACGACGATATCGAGGACGTGTACGCGCCGTTCGCGTTAGGCGCACAACTGCAGTTGCAGCCTGCCGGCAACGTCAATTGCTGGAAGCCTGAGGAAATCAAGGGGTTCGAGCAGTTCCTGAATTCCGAATGCATCTGGAATCAGGTCTGGGTGCAACTGGACACGCCGGCGAAGCAAACTCAATTCAAAGACTTTCTCGACGGTTACGTCGCACATCAAAAGACACTCGGTCGATTTCCGCGGCCGCTGAACGACCACTTGTATACCGTGAAGCAATGGCTCGAGGTCAACGAGGTGGTTGCCAAGGACAACAAGGTATTGATGGGACTGGCATTCATGTTTCTCGCCGTCTGCGTGCTGAATGTAGTTGGGCTGCTGCTGGCCAAGTTTCTCGGCAGGGCCAAGATCACTGCGCTGCGTCGCGCGCTCGGGGCGAGCCGGCAGGAGCTGTTCAACCAGCATCTGGTCGAAGTCGGCGCGATCGGTCTTGCCGGTGGAATCCTCGGGCTGGGGCTCGCCGCGCTGGGATTGATGGGCATGCGGCATCTGTACGCAAACTACGATCAGCTCACGCACCTCGATCTGCCGGTGGCGTTGCTGTCCTTGTGTATTTCGGTCGCGGCCGGCGCCGTGGCCGGCATCTATCCTGCCTGGCGCGTGTGCCGCGTCGCGCCGTCAACTTACCTACGGACCTGACCGGCCCAAGCGAGACCAGCTCATGGAAATTCGACCGATTTTTTCCGCCATGATGCGCAACCGCTCCGGCGTGTTGCTGGTGGGTTTGCAGATCGCCATCACGCTGGCGGTTGCCGCCAATGCCGCCTTCATCATTCAGCAGCGGTTGGAGAAGATCGGCCGCCCCAGCGGCGTTGACGCGGCCAACATCTTCTACCTTTACAGCTACGGCTATTCTCCCAGCTACGAATCCAAGGCAACGCTGATGGCGGATGTGGACCGGTTGCAGCGTCTGCCCGGCGTCATCGCCGTATCCACCACCAACGGGATCGTGTTGTCCGATAGCGGCAGCTCGAATGCCTACCTGAGCACCGCGAACCCGAAGGCGGCGCAGATTCCCGGCAACTATTTCGAAATCAGCGAACAGGGCCTGAAGGCGTTGAACGTGAAACTCGTATCGGGACGGAACTTTCGCGCCGATGAGTTGACCTATGCTGCACTCGACAATCGCTTTCCGAAGCAGATCATGGTGACGCGCACGATGGCGCGAGCATTGTTCGGCGACGAACGCGTCGTCGGCAAGCTGGTCTACAACCAGAACGGGGAGGCTGCGGAAATCATCGGGGTGACCGAGGACATGATGGGCTCCTGGGTGGACAGCCGGCATCCGGAGAACGTGGTTTTCCATCCCATCTTGCAGCACGGCGCGCGCCACATCTACATGATCAGAGCCGAACCCGGGCGCCGAGACGAGCTGATGCTGGCGGCCGAAAGAGCCCTGTCCAAGCCCGGCGAGGGCCGTTTCGTGGTCTGGGTCAAACCGCAGGAGCGCTTTATTGACACCAGCTATCGCTCGGATCGTCGAATGGTGGTATTCCTGTGGACCCTGATCGCCCTGATGGTGGGGGTTACGGCCTTAGGTGTAGTCGGCCTGGCAACCTTCCTGGTCAATGCGCGGCGCAAGCAGATCGGCACCCGTCGCGCCATCGGAGCGCGGCGCATCGACATCGTGCGTTACTTTATGGTCGAGAACGGCATGCTGACCGCCTTCGGGCTCATCGTGGGCACCGGGCTGTCCTTCCTGTTCAGTTATTGGCTGTCCAATATGTTTGCGCTGCCACCGTTGCAACCCGGCTATGTGTTGTGGGGAATTGCAGCGCTGCTGGTGCTGGGACAGATGGCCGTATTCATTCCGGCGCGCCGGGCCGCGGCAGTTCCGCCGGCCGTTGCGACGCGAACCGTTTAGGAGACAACATGAGCGAATTCAGACAGACGGTTTTGATCATCGATGACAACGATGCGGTGCGAACAGCGCTGGAAGTGCTGCTCTCCCTGCACGGTCTGCGTGCCATCGGCGTTGCAAGCCCCGAAGCCGGGTTGGCGCGGCTGCAGCAGAACGACGTCGATGTCGTCGTCCAGGACATGAATTTCACGCGCGACACCACCTCGGGCAGTGAAGGCGTGCAGCTGTTTCACCAGATCCGCGCCAATCATCCGCATATTCCCATCGTCCTGCTCACGGCTTGGTCGCATCTGGAAACGGCGGTGGAGTTGGTCAAGGCGGGTGCAGCCGACTACGTCAGCAAGCCGTGGGATGACGCGCGTCTTCTGACCAGCCTGCGCAATCTCCTGCAGCTCAGGCGCGTTTCCGGAGAATTTGCGGCGCTGGAACGCGAGCGGCGCGATGCGCGCAATGCATTGGCGGCGAACTTCAACCTGTGCGGCGCCGTGTACGAAAGCGATCAGATGCATGCATTGGTCCAGATGGCGACCCAGGTGTCGCGCTCCGATGTGTCCGTGCTGATCACCGGCCCCAACGGCGCCGGCAAGGAAATTCTGGCCGAGATTGTCCAGGCCAATTCGAGCGTGCAGCGCGGCCCCTTTGTGCGCGTCAATGTCGGCGCATTGCCCGCCGATCTGGTCGAGAGCGAATTGTTCGGCGCCGAGGCAGGCGCCTACACCGGCGCCACCTACGCGCGCACCGGTCGCTTTGAGGCGGCCGATGGCGGCACGCTGTTCCTGGACGAGATCGGTAATCTGTCGCTGAGCGGTCAGGCCAAACTGCTGCGTGTTCTGCAGACCGGCGAATTTCAGCGCTTGGGCAGCACGCAGACGCGGCGTTCGCGGGTGCGCATCATCAGCGCCACCAACACGGACCTACGTGCCGCCATTGCGCGCGGCGCATTTCGCGAGGATCTGTACTATCGCATCAATGTCATCGAACTCGCCGTGCCGCCGCTCGCCAAGCGACCGAAGGACATTCTGCCGCTGGCGCGCGCGTTTCTGGGGCCGACCCATCAACTCGAGAAGGACGCGGAAGGTGCGCTGTGCGCACACGCCTGGCCCGGCAATGTGCGCGAACTGCAAAACGCCATCAAACGCGCCTGCCTGCTCTCGCCCAACCGCTATATCACGGCACAATCGCTTGGACTGGAAACGGCTGCTTCCGAAATGCGCATGGCCGTCCGTGAGCCTGATCGGCGCGAGATCGAGCGGGCCTTGAACAAGACCGGCGGTGTAGTGGCCCGTGCCGCGCGCGAACTGGGATTGAGCCGCCAGGCGTTGTACCGGCGCATGGACCGGCTGGGCATCCGCGAGGCTGCACCGGCACCCAATCCAGACTGCTAGCATTTGGGGTTACACTCTCGCAGCAATGCTGCTGCAGCACCCCTTTTTAGTCGCCGCGTTTGCGGCGGTCCTCGCCACGCTCGTGTCCACCGCGCTGATCGTTCACAAGGCCGGTGCCCGCGGTCGCATGCTGCTGCGGGCCATCACCGATGGCCTCAACAGCCTGCGTGATCGGGATTTCAGCATCAGCATTGCCGCCGATCGGAAAGACGAATTCGGCGAGCTCATCGGCGCGTACAACAGCTTGGGGGCGGTGATGCGCAGCGAACGGCAGTCGCTGTATCAACGCGAACTTCTTCTCGATACGGTGATCCAGAGCACGCCCCTGGCGCTGGTGCTCACCAATACCGGCGGCGCCATCGTCTACAGCAATCTGGCCGCCCGTCAGTTGCTCCTGGCGGGTCGGAAGCTGGAGGGATTCAGCTTCAACGCCATTCTGGAGAGCGCTCCCGAACAGTTGCGCGACGCTGTCGCCGGCGGCCAGGACACCTTGTTCACGATGATGGTGGGGCCGGATGCCGAGATCTTTCATCTGTCGCTGCGCCGCTTCGTGCTGAATGCGCAGGCGCATCACCTGTACCTGCTCAAAAAACTCACGCGCGAACTCAACGCGCAGGAAGTGGCAACCTGGAAGAAGGTGATCCGCGTCATCGCGCATGAGCTGAACAACTCGTTGGCGCCGATCTCGTCGCTGGCGCATTCGGGTCAGTTGCTGCTGGAGCGTCACGATGACGTGCAAATGCAGCGGGTGTTCAACACCATTGCCGAGCGCGCTGCGCATCTGCACGCCTTCATCGACGGCTATGCACATTTTGCAAAGCTGCCCAAGCCTCGCATTGCGCCGGTGCAGTGGCGCGAGTTTCTGCAGCGCTTGAGCGGTACGGTGGCCTTCACGGATGACTCGGCGGCGCCTGAGCGCTCGTATTTCGATGCGGCTCAGATGGAGCAGGTGCTGATCAATCTGATCAAAAACTCACACGAATCCGGCTCAGCAACCGACCAGGTGCGCCTCGACGTGCGCGCGCAGGCCGCCGGCATTGTGATTCAAGTGCAGGATCGTGGCGGCGGCATGAGTACGGCAGTGCTGCAGCAGGCGCTGCTGCCGTTTTATTCCACCAAGCCCGCGGGGACCGGCCTGGGGTTGACCGTGTGCCGTGAAATCGTGGAAGCGCATGGCGGACGCATGCATTTGTCGAATCGAGAAGGCGGCGGGTTGATCGTGAGTCTGTGGCTTCCGGACATCGAGCCTTAGCCCGGGGTCAACAACTTGCGCAGCATGTCCTGCGAGACCAAAACCACCCCGCGCTTTGTGATAAAAAAGCGCTTCGCGTCCACTTCCGGTTCGATGCCGATCTGCATACCGTCGGGGATGACGCAACTCTCATCGATGATGCAGCGCTGCAGTTGGCAGCGCCGGCCGATGGTGACGCCGGGCATGAGTACGGCGCCGTCGATGCTGCTGCTGTCCTCGATGCGCACATCGGAGAACAACAGGGAATTGCGCACCATGGCGCCGGAGATGATGCAGCCGCCGGCGACCATCGAATTCACCGCGGTGCCGCGCCGTCCTTCGTCGTCGAGCACGAATTTCGCCGGTGGATGCTGGGCCTGATAGGTCCAGATCGGCCATTGGTGATCGTAGATGTTGAGTTCGGGATTGACGGCCACCAGCTCCATGTTGGCTTCATAGAACGCATCCACATTGCCCACGTCGCGCCAGTAGTTTTGCGCGCGGGTTTCGACGTCGTGGAAGGGGTAGGCGAACACGCGCGAGCGCGCAATGGCCGCCGGGATGATGTTCTTGCCGAAATCGTGGCTGGTATCGGGCTTGGCGGCTTCTTCGGTCAGGAGCTTCTCAAGCCGATCCATGCCGATCACGTAGATGCCCATCGACGCCCGCGCCAGATGGTCCAGACCGATGATGGGGTCCGGATCCTGCGGTTTTTCGGAGAATTTCAGCACGCGATTGGTGTCATCGGTGGTCATGATGCCGAATTCGTTGGCCCGTTCGATGGGCACATCGACCACGCCGACGGTGATGTCGGCTTCGCATTGCTCGTGGTAGGCGATCATCGGACCGTAGTCCATCTTGTAGATGTGATCGCCGGCGAGAATCAGCACGTGCGTCGGGTGGTGCGAACGTAAAAATTCCAGATTCTGGAACACGGAATCTGCCGTGCCCCGGTACCAATGCGACCCGACCTGCTGCTGCGCCGGGATGACCTCGACGAATTCGCCGAACTCGCCGCGCATATAGCCCCAGCCGCGGTGAATGTGCTGGATAAGGGATTGGGATTTGTACTGGGTCAACACCGCGATCTGGCGGATGCCGGAATTGACGCAGTTGGACAGGACGAAGTCGATGATGCGAAATTTGCCGCCGAAGGGCGTCGCCGGTTTGCAGCGATTCAAGGTCAGGGCTTTGAGCCGTTCGCCGCGCCCGCCGGCCATGATCACGGCCACCGTGCCGCTGGTCAATCGACTGACAAATCGTCCGGTGTTGTTTCGGGCGGCTGGCCGCATGTCTGGTTGGTCACCGAATTAAATCAAACGTCCCCGAGCCGAAGGTAAGACTGACATAGTAGCGAAGGTGTTGCATCTCGTTTTGAGCGGACATTTGCTAAACTTAAGACCAATGTCCGCCCTAAAGTTGTGCATCGTCGCTTCGGAGATGATGCCGTATGCAAAAACCGGAGGCCTGGCCGATGTCGCCGGCGCGTTGTCGCGTCAGCTTGCATCCTCGGGCCACGAGGTCCGGGCGTTTGTTCCCTTCTATGACTCGATCCGGGCCTCGGCGCTGGCGGTTCGACCGGTCGCGGCCGTGCAATCGGTTCCGATGGACATTGGCACCGCCCGGTTCGAGTTTTCGCTGTTGGAATTGGCAAACGGTCAGAACGATCCAACGGTGTATTTCGTGGATTGCCCGGCCATGTTCTCCCGCGGCGGCCTATACACGAACGATGCGGACGAGCACCGACGCTTCATCCTGTTCACCCGCGCCGTCGTCGAGTCCTGTCAGCGCCTGCAGTATTCGCCTGACGTGTTCCATTGCAATGACTGGCACACCGCGTTTTTACCGCTGCTTCTGAAGACGGTGTACGCCTGGGATCAGCTGTTCGCCGCCAGCCGCACGGTTCTGACCATTCATAACATCGGTTACCAAGGCGAGTTTGCGGCCGGTCAGGCCGGCGACCTGGGTCTTGGTTTCAGCGAGAACCGTCTGCATCAGGATGATCTGCGCGCCGGCGTCATCAACCCCCTCAAGCACGGCATCCTGTTTGCCGACGCCGTCACCACCGTCAGCCCCACCTATGCTCGCGAAATCTGTACCACGCCGCTGGGGATGGGTATGCAGGACGTGCTGTCGCATCGACGCGACCCCGTCGTCGGCATTCTCAATGGCGTGGATTACGAGGAATGGGATCCGCGCACCGACCCGCATCTGAGCACTCATTTTCATTTCGCCGATCTGCGCGGCAAGATCCGCAACAAGCGACGCTTGCTCGAGTACAGCGGTCTGAACTTTGGGGATTCCGTCCCGCTCGTGAGCATGGTCACACGATTGGCTGAACAGAAGGGCATCGACCTGCTGTTCGAGTCACTGCCGCCGCTGGTGAAGGAGCGACTGTTTGGCCTGGTGGTGTTGGGTGCCGGCGAACGTCGCTATGTGGAGTTCTTCGAAGGACTCGCCGTGGCATTTCCTGGTCAGGTGAAATTCCACACCGGATACGACGAGTCCCTGGCCCATTTGATCGAAGCGGGCAGCGACATGTTTCTGATGCCCTCGCGCTATGAGCCCTGCGGTCTCAATCAGATGTACAGCCTGCGCTACGGGACAGTGCCCATCGTGCGCAAGACCGGTGGGCTGGCGGATTCCGTGCAGCATTTCGACCCGGTCAGCGGTACCGGCACCGGAGTCGTGTTCGACCATTACGATGCGCCGGCGGTGAGCTGGGCGCTGAATACGGCGCTGGATTGGTTTGCAGATCCGCATCAATGGCGCAAGCTCATGCGCAATGCGATGGCGCGCGATTTTTCCTGGGGGCAGCAGGTGCTGCAGTATGAGCGTCTATATCGTGCGCTTTCGTAATGAAAAAGGCGACTTAAGGGGTAGTCCGATGACATTCCGACACTGTCGATTGCTGTTCGTCGCGCTCGCGCTGTTCACTGGCTTCAAGGGACATGCTGCGCAAACCCCATCCGTTGAGATCATCGTGTTGCAGGCCCGGCAAATGATTGACGGTACCGGCGCGGCGCCTGTGCGGCCGGCGATGATCCGAATCGAAGGCGATCGCATCGTGGAGGTTGGCACGACGGTAGCCATTCCACCGGGTGCGCGGATCGTTGATCTCGGGGATGCCACCTTGCTTCCCGGCCTGATCGATCTGCACACGCACCTGACGGGCGATGAGCGCGTGCATTGGGAAGATGCGTTGCTGAAATCGACTCCGCCGCGCGACGCGCTCTGGGGAGCGCGCAATGCGCGCGTTACGCTGCTGGCGGGCTTTACGTCGGTCCGTGACATGGGCCCCAGCTGGCCCTACGTCGACGTTGAGCTTCGTCGAGCGATCGATGACGGCGCGGTGCCGGGTCCGCGGATGATGGTCGCGGGAAACTACGTGTCCTCCACGGGTGGTGCCGGCGACGCACGACAGTATTCCATCTACGTCGAGACCCCGCTGGTGCGGAATCTATCGGACGGCCCCGACGAGGTGACGAAGGCTGTCCGCACCAATCTCAAGAACGGCGCCGATTTCATCAAGATATTGGCTACCGGCGCCGTTCTCTCCAAGGGCATCACGCCGGGCGCTCAGCAATATTCCGATGCGGAGATCAAGGCGGCGGTCGTCGAGGCGAAGCGTTGGGGGAAATGGGTTGCTGCACATGCGCACGGCGCAGACGGCATCAAAGCGTCGATTCGGGCAGGCGTTCGTACTGTTGATCATGGATCGTATCTGGACGATGAAGCGGTCGCTTTGCTGAAGGCGTCTCACCGTCAAACCTTCTACGTGCCCACGCTGTTCACGATCGAATCAATCACTCGGCCCGGAGCGGATAATCCCACGCCGGAGAGCGAACGGCAGCGGGCCCGGGAGATCGGCTCGATTGCTTACGCGGGCTTTCGCCGCGCTCTCGCTGCCGGCCTGCCGATAGGCTTCGGTACTGACGCCGCAGTAATTCCGCATGGCCAAAACGCCAAGGAGTTCAGTGTGCGGGTCAAACTGGGTGAGTCAACCATGGCGGCTATCGTGGCCGCGACATCGCTCAATGCGGAAATCATTGGTTGGCAAAATGACGTCGGCTCTCTGGCCGTGGGGAAATATGCCGACATCATTGCTGTGCACGGAGATCCGCTGAATGATATCAGTGAACTCGAGCACGTTGGCTATGTCATGAAGGGCGGTGTGGTCTATCGGGATGACGGGCTGCACGGGCGATAGCGCAGCGTCCGACGCTGATCGCTCAGGCAATCAACGCCGCGTCCGTCCCCACCACGCTGTCGATGCCGTTCTTCGCAATTCGCGCATACGCCAGCGCCATCGGCGCAACGTGCTCTGCGTAGAAGCGCGCACTGGCGAGCTTGGCGCGATAGAACTCCGCATCCTTCGAGCCCGACGCGATCTGTCGCGCAGCAATATCAGCCGATTTGGCCATCAACCAGCCGCCGATGACGGTGCCAGCAGTTTTCAGGTAAGGCACGGCAATCGCCAGCGCACGCTTGGGATCCGCTTGGGCTGAAGCAAGCAAGGAAACGGTCGCCTCGTGCAGAATCTGTGCGCCTTCTACGGCGGAAGTCTTGGCGGAGGCAACGGCAGGATCCGAACTCTTGATCGCGGCGAGATCGGCGGCGATCTCCGTCAGCAGCAGACCCATGGCAGCGCCCTGATCCCGGCCTACTTTCCGGCCGATCAGGTCGTTGGCTTGGATGGCGGTGGTGCCTTCGTAAATCGTGGTGATGCGCACATCGCGGTAATACTGCGCAGCGCCGGTCTCTTCGATGAAGCCCATGCCGCCGTGAATCTGCACGCCGAGCGAGGTCAGGTCGATGCCATTCTCCGTGCACCAGCCCTTGACGATGGGGATCAGCAAGTCGCCGCGCGTCTGCGCAGCCGCGCGTTTCGCCTCATCGGGGTGGCCATCGCCCAGGTCCAGTTGATGCGCGGCATATAAACCCAACGCACGCATGGCCTCGGTCGAGGACTTCATGGTCAGCAGCATGCGCTTGATGTCGGGGTGATGAATGATGGGCAGAGGGGCCGTGGACGCCACGGGCGGCTTGCCCTGGATGCGCGTCTTGGCCCACTCCGCTGCGTGTTGAAAGGCGCGCTCCGATAACGCATAGCCCTCAAGACCGACGGCGAGGCGCGCCGCGTTCATCATGATGAACATGTATTCCAGTCCACGGTTGGGCTCGCCGACCAGATAGCCGACAGCGCCCTTGTCATCGCCGTAGGCGAGCACGCAGGTGGGGCTGCCGCGAATGCCCAGCTTGTGCTCGATGGACACGCAGCGCACTTCGTTGCGAGCGCCGAGCGAGCCGTCCTCGTTCACCAGCACCTTGGGAACGATGAACAGCGAAATGCCCTTGGTTCCCGGCGGCGAGCCTTCGATGCGCGCCAGCACCATGTGAATGATGTTGGAGGTGAAATCGTGGTCGCCGTAGGTGATGAAGATCTTCTGTCCGAACAGGCGGAAGTTCTTGCCGTCCGGCACGGCGCGCGTGCGGATCGAGCCCAGATCCGTACCGGCTTGCGGCTCGGTCAGGTTCATGGTGCCGGTCCATTCGCCGCTCACCATCTTGGGCAGGAAGGTCTTCTGCTGCTGCTCGGTGCCGCAATGACTCAGTGCCTCGATGGCACCCTGGGTGAGCATGGGACAAAGCTTGAAGGCCAGATTTGCCGATCCCCAGATTTCTTCCAGGGCCGTGGAGATGACCGAGGGCACGCCCTGGCCGCCGAATTCCGGCGCGGCGTTCAACTGCGTCCAGCCGCCTTCGACGAACTTGTCGTATGCGTGCTTGAAGCCGGGCGATGTGACCACGCCGTCGGGCGTCCACTTGGCGCCGATCTGATCGCCGCTTTTGTTGATCGGGTCGAGCACGCCTTCGGCGAAACGCGCGGCTTCGTCGACGATCGACTCGGCGGTTTCCGCCGAATAGTCGGCATGCTTCGGGCAGGAACGGATAGCGTCCTCGCCGATCAACTCGTTGAGGACGAAACGGATGTCTTTGACGGGTGCGTGATACATGATTAGACGTTCCGGCGGTACTGGCCGCCCACTTGGTAGAGAGAATTGGAGATCTGACCCAGCGAACAGACCTTGACGGATTCCATCAGTTCCGCGAACACATTGCCACCGGTGGCGGCAACCTTCTGCAGCTGCTGCAGGGCAGGCGCCGAGCGTGCCTCGTTACGACCCTGGTAGGCGCGAACACCCGCCACCTGCGATTGCTTCTCTTCTTCGGTGGACCGGATCAGTTCAGCAAGCTTATGTTCTTCGGTTGCGCCGGCCGGTGCCAGGTAGGTATTCACGCCGATCAACGGCAGCGAACCGTCATGCTTGCGGGTCTCGTAATACAGGCTTTCTTCCTGGATCTTGCCGCGCTGATACATGGTTTCCATGGCGCCCAGCACGCCGCCGCGCTCGGAGATGGATTCAAACTCCTTGTAGACCGCTTCCTCGACCATGTCGGTGAGTGTCTCCATCAGATACGAGCCCGACCACGGGTTCTGATTGGTGTTCAATCCCAGTTCGCGGTTGATGATGAGCTGAATGGCCACGGCGCGCCGCACGCTTTCCTCGGTGGGCGTGGTCAACGCTTCGTCGTAGGCATTGGTGTGCAGCGAATTGCAATTGTCGAACAGCGCGTACATCGCCTGCAGCGTCGTGCGGATGTCGTTGAATTGAATTTCCTGTGCGTGCAAAGAGCGGCCTGAGGTCTGAATGTGGTACTTCAACATCTGGCTGCGTGGGCCGGCCTTGTACAGATCGCGCATGGCGCGCGCCCAGATGCGGCGGCCGACGCGACCGATGACGGCGTACTCCGGGTCCATGCCATTGGAGAAGAAGAACGACAGATTCGGCGCGAAGTCATCGATCTTCATGCCGCGCGCGAGGTAGTACTCGACGATGGTGAAGCCATTGGCCAGCGTGAAGGCCAGCTGGCTCACCGGGTTCGCTCCGGCTTCGGCAATGTGATAGCCGGAGATCGACACGGAGTAGAAGTTGCGCACCTTCTTGTCGATGAAGAATTGCTGCACATCGCCCATCATGCGCAGTGCGAATTCGGTGGAGAAAATGCAGGTGTTCTGCGCCTGGTCTTCTTTCAGGATGTCGGCCTGCACGGTACCGCGTACCAGCGCCAGCGCTTCGGCGCGGTTCTGCTCGTATTCGGCCTGCGTCAGCAGACCGGGTGCGATGAGTTGGTCGGACGAGAAGCCCAGAAACGCGAGGCCGGTTCCGTCGTGACCTTCCGGCAGTTCGCCGCGATATACGGGCACTTCCTTCCCTGTAGCACGCAGGTTTGCGTGAATCTCGGCGATGCGCTTTTCAGCGGCCGGCCAGCGGTTCTGCGCCTTGAGAAAGCGCTCGACACGCTGATCCACGGCCGTGTTCATGAACATGGCGAGAATCATCGGCGCGGGGCCGTTGATGGTCATGGACACAGACGTCGCGGGCCGGCACAGGTCGAAACCGGAGTACAGCCGCTTCATGTCATCCAGCGTCGCGATCGACACACCGGAGTTGCCGGTGCGGCCGTAGATGTCGGGACGGGTATCCGGATCCTCGCCGTACAGCGTGGTCGAATCGAAGGCAGTGGATAGGCGAGTGGCGGCATTGCCGCGCGCCAGATAATGGAAGCGTCGGTTGGTGCGCTCAGGCCCGCCTTCGCCGGCGAACATGCGGATCGGATCCTCTTCCTCACGTCGGTACGGATAGACGCCGCCCGTGTAAGGGTAGGCGCCGGGCAGGTTTTCCGTCAGCAGGAAATGCAGCGTCTCGCCCCAATCGCGGAACTTAGGCACTGCGATCTTCGGCACGCTGAGCCCGCTCATGCTCTGGGTGTAGTTGTCGCCCGTGACTGCCTTATCCCGCACCTGATAGGAATAGGTCGCTTCGGTGACCGACTTCTCGCGCTGTGGCCAGCGCTTGAGTTCGCCCACGGCTTCGGCACCCATGTCATCCAGGGATTGATTGTAGGCAGCGCGCAATTCGCGGCGCGTGGCATCGGCATCCGCCGCGCTCAAGGTGGCCTCTGCGTAACGATCCAGCGGCGCCGGCAGCGGTGCGTCATGCAACGTCTTCAAGGTTTCGTAGATGCCGAAGGCGCGGCGCGCGGAGTCGACGCGCGCTTCGATGTCATCCTTGGCGCGACGGCCATTGCCGGCGATCTCGGCCAGGTAGCGGCTGCGCGCGCCGGGGATCAGCGGTTCGCGGGTCACGAATTCCACCGGACCGACATCGCTCACCGCCCATTTGGCATTGGCGGTAAGACCCAAGGACGCAGACTTTTCGTCCAGCTTGGCGCAGATGGCGCCGAACAAACGGTTCACGCCCGGATCGTTGAAGCGGCTGGCGATGGTGGGATAGACCGGAATCTGCACATCCGGCAGCCGGGCCTCCGCCGGGTGATTGCGCCGCCACTGCTTGCGCACATCGCGCAGCGCATCCTGCGCGCCACGCTTTTCGAATTTGTTGAGCACGGTCATGTCGGCGAAATCGAGCATGTCGATTTTCTCGAGCTGACTCGCCGCGCCGTATTCGCTGGTCATCACGTACAACGACAGATCGACGTGGTCGGTGATCTGCGTGTCGGACTGTCCGATGCCGGCAGTCTCCACCACGATGAGATCGAAGCCGGCCAGTTGATACAGGTCGATGACATCCTTCAACACGCCGGAAGTGGCCAGATGCTGGCGTCGCGTGGCCAGTGAGCGCATGAAAATATTCTCGCTCGCCAGGGAGTTCATGCGGATGCGATCGCCGAGCAGTGCACCGCCGGAGCGCCGCCGCGTGGGATCCATGGCAACGACTGCAATCTGACGATCGGGGAAGAAACGCACGAAGCGCGCCAGTAGTTCATCGTTGAGACTGGATTTACCGGCGCCGCCGGTGCCGGTGAGGCCGATGACCGGCGCGCGACGCTTGACCTTGGCCAGCGCGCGGCGGATGGCATCCGGCGCATTCTCCGCGCCATTGGATTCTTCCAGCGAGGAGATGGTGCGGGCCAGTGTCAGCGGATCCTTGGCATTGACGGGGCCGGGCGAAAAGGCGGGCTTTTGCGCGGCGCGCACGCGGCGGAACACATCGTCGATCATGCCGTTCAGGCCGAGTGCGCGACCGTCTTCCGGCGTGTAGATCTTCTCGATGCCGTGGCGTTCGAGCGCGGCGATCTCATCCGGCGCAATGGTGCCGCCGCCGCCGATGACCACGCGAATGTGCTCGCAGCCTTTCTCGCGCAGCATGTCGACCATGTAGGCGAAGTATTCGTTGTGACCGCCTTGATACGAGGACACTGCGATGCCGTCGGCATCTTCTTGAATGGCGGCGCGAACGATGTCGGCAACTGAACGGTTGTGGCCGAGGTGCACCACTTCAGCGCCATGCGATTGCAGCAGGCGGCGGATCATGTTGATGGCGGCATCGTGGCCGTCGAACAGGGAGGCGGCGGATACGAAGCGCAGCGGAGCCGGCGCGCTGTCGGTAGATTCGCTGGTCAGTTCAGTCGCTGCTGCTGTTGCGCGCATGGGTCCCCCGGGAAAAATAGATTATATTTACGAAGCAGTAAGTTGTATACTGATCAGTATACAGCGGCCCCCCGGCCGAGAGCAAGTTGAGGATCAGCATGGCAAGTCGAGCCTTGGGCGTGAAGACGGCAGGGGCCGCCGTGTCCCCGTGGAAACCCAGTTCGGAGCGTGCCCGGCAGCGGGAAATCAAGCGCGATGCCGTCATTCTTGCTGCAGCGCGTGCATTCCGGCTGCGCGGCTATCACAACACCTCGCTGGACGACCTGGCCGCCCTGTTGAACGTCACCAAGCCGACCATTTATCACTACCTCGACAATAAAGAGGAGATCCTGTTCGAGTGCTTCCGCACCGGGTTGGACCAGATCAAGAGTGCATTTGATGACATCCGCGATTCCAAAGCGCCGGCCATCGAGCGACTGACCGCCGTCATGCGCAAGTACGCGGAAGCCATCACCTCGGAATTCGGCTGGTGCATGGTCAGGGCCGAGGATCAGGACTTGAGTCCGGTGATGAGCAAGCGCATCAACACGCTGAAATCCGAGATCGACCAGGGCATCCGCCGGCTGATCAAGGACGGCATCGCAGACGGCTCGATCCGCCGCTGCGATCCGAAAATCACGGCCTTCGCGCTCGCCGGCGCGATGAACTGGATTGCGCACTGGCATCGGGCCGATGCGGAACTGACGCCGGATCAGATCGCCGATCGGTTCATCGAAACCTTCGTCAACGGCCTGCAGCCGCGCTGAGCGCGTCGCCTCAGGCGGCCGGTTCCAACACCGCGTAGCGACGACCGTTGGGCAGTGCGTAAATCTGCCGGAGCTGCAATCCGGCGGCAGGTGCCCAGGCCAGTTCGTCGGCGGGCGGTTTCGCGCGGCGCTTCAACCAGGTATTGATGCGGGCGATTCCGGGACTGTATTGCCGGCCCTCGATCTGCACCAGGACGCGATTCGATCGATCCAGGCTGTTCAGGTATTTCAAATTGCGGTAACCGTGTGCGGCATCGGTTTCCGGAATCACGACGGTGCGTGTGGTCACATACAGATCCACAAACGCGCGCGTGGTCTCGTCCGGTCCGATCAGCAGCAGCGGGTGCCCTGCCGTGTCCTGCTGAATCTGTGCGCCGAGTTGCTGCAGATCCTGCCAGCGGTCGATCTGCGAATATGCCAGCCATGCCGGCGCGATCAGCAGCGCGCAAAACGCGAAGAAGAGCGAGCCGATGGCGGACAGGCCGTCGGCGCGATTGGCGCTGCGCCAGGAATCCACCGCCAGATACAGCGCAATCGCGATTCCCGCCGCCGCCAGCGTCATCCGCAACGGCTGCATTTGCGCGAACGCCTGCGAATCGAAGGCCAGAATCGTCAGCACGCCGGCCGCCAACACAGCCGCGATGACGATCAGCACGGCGGTGCCGCGCAGCGCGCGCACCTCCCAGCGATCGCGTGCGGCGGCGGATTCCTGCACCCACCAGCCTAGCAGCACGGCAAATCCCGGCAACGCGGGCGCGAAGTACACATTGCGCGCGGTTGCTGCGAACGACAGAACCAACAGCGCGGGGAGCGAACTCGCCACCGCGAAACGCAAGGTCCGAGCAGCCAGCGGAGATGCTGCGCGCTCTCGCCACGCGCGACGCGCGGCAGCCAACACCAGCAACAGCCATGGCCACAGATACAACGGCAGCTCCAGAAAATACTTGCCCGGGGAATTGCGATGCGCCGTTGCGTATTGCAGCTCTGCAGGCGCATCGACTGTGGTCAACCGGCCGGCCAGATTGTTCCAGAAAAATACCTTCAGATGTGCAAGCCCTTGCGGACCTGTATAGACCATCCACACCCAACTTAAGATCAGCGCGGCCTGCAGCGGCAGACCCACATACAGTTCCCAGCGCAACAGCTCCCGCCACCGTCGCTCCCATACGATGAGTGTCAGCAGGCTGAAGCCCGGCACCAGCCAGGCGAAGGCGCTCTTGCTCAAGAATCCCAACGCCAGCGCCCCATGCATCAGCGTGTAGCCGGTCCAGCGCGTGCGCGCATCTTTTGCATAGAAGCCGCGGTGCAGCCCCAGCAACCCGAGACTGACAAACGCAAGCAAAGGTGCATCGGTGGCGAACCAGATGGCAGTCTGGTAGCCCAGTAGAAAAGTGCTGACCGCCGCGCCCGCAGCGAGACCGGCAAGACTCCCGGCGAGACGACGCGCGATCAGGCCCACACTGAGCGCGCTGATCAACGCATAGAGTAAATTTGGCAGCCGCGTCGACCAGGCGTGCATCCCGAACGTGGCGATCGGTGCCGCGGCGGCCCAATAGGTGAGCGGCGGCTTTTCGCAAAACGGGTCGCCCGCCAATAGCGGCACGCTTTGATCGGACTGCCAGCTCATGCGCCAGGCGAGATCGGCTTCGCGCGGTTCGTCCGGCGTCCAAAAACCGCGGCCGAACAGGCCAACGCACCAGGTGAGCAGCAACGCGGCGCCGATCGCGGGCAGCCAACGAGAATGGTTCATCGGTGAATCATACTGGATTGATCGCCAGCACTTCCTGATCGGCGATCACGAAGACGCGGTCCGCGCGCTGTGGTCGGATGCTGAAGCCGCCTGTGAATACACCGAAGGCAGGCAGAATGACCTGATTGTCGGAAAACCAAAAAACCGGCACGCGCGCCCGATCGCCGCTGGTCGAGCGCAGCGCCATGACCGGGTGCACGTGACCACAGACCTGGAACGCGTCGCATCTGCCCACGGCCGCATGCGTGAAGGCGAAGGGTGGCTCGAGCAGCGGTTGGGTATGCCAGCGGATGCGTGTGGCCCACCGGCCGGCGCCGCCATGGCGGTCGTGATTGCCGGCGATGACCTCGATACGCAACGCCGGATGCGCGTCGAGCCAGGCATCGAATTGGGCCAGAAAATCGCCGCTCGTGAGCGGCGCGCCGTGGAAGAAGTCGCCGAGGACGATCAATCGGTCGATGTGCAGGCGCGCCACCAGCGCGCTCAGACGCGCCAGATCGTGGGCATTGATGCCGGTGGGGATGGCGATGCCGGCGGCGCGGAATATGCCGTCCTTGCCGAAGTGTGTGTCGGCGATCAGCAGCGTGCGGCGCGCCGGCCAGTGCACAGCTCGATCCGCGCACAATTCCCAGCCCTCACCGGCACACCCAACCCGCACGGGCGACCGCCGAGCGTTCCAATTGGGCCGCCATGCGCGCCACCCGCTCGCGCCAACTCTCCGACGAAATGATCTGGCTTTGCAGGCGCTCGGCCCACAGCGGAAAGGCCAGCGGCGAGAACCGATCGGTGTCGACGAGCGCGATCGGCAGATCTTGCATGCGACGCAAACTGGCGCTCAAGCGAGTGCCCTCCAATTGGCGGGCCAGCACTTCCAGACGCGCCTGATCGATGAGCCGGTTCTGCGGATCGAATTGCCGCAACACGTCGAAGATCAGGCCTGTCGATGCCTGCACTTGCCGGTTCGACTTTCCGCGGCCGGGGAATCCCTGGAACACTAGGCCGGCGATGCGTGCAATGTCGCGGAATGCTCGCTTCGCACCTTCAGAGACGTTCACGCAGGCGAGCAGATCGGCGGCGAGATCGCCGACACACAGGCATTGTGCGAGCGTCTCCCGGTCGGCGCGATAACTGCGCTCGCTCAACAATTCAAATCCATAGTCGTTGAAGGATAGCGTGAAGGTCACCGGTGCCCGCTTCGACAGGCGCATCGCCAGCAGCGTGGCCAACCCCTCGTGCGCCAGCCGCCCGGCGAAGGGGAAGACAAACAGGTGCGAGCCTTCCCGGCTGAGTGTGCGTTCGATGAGCAGTTCGCGCCGGTTGGGCAGGCGTGAATCACGCTGCTGCAGGGCCAATAGCGGCGCCAGCAAGCGCACCTCGGGCGGCGCGTGCGCATCCGGCGTGCGCTCGAACAACGTCAGCGTCGCGTCGGCAAGCTCCGTGGACAGCGGCATGCGGCCGCCTTGCCAGCGGGGCACGTTGCGCGTTTTTCCTTCCGTTGCGCGCACGTAGGCGCTCATGTCTTTGACGCTGGCCAGGCGCAGAGTGCGACCAGCGAACAAAAAAACGTCGCCGATCTTCAGGCGCGAAATGAAGAACTCCTCGACACTACCGAGCACCTTGCCGTTGAACCAACGCACCTGCATGGTTTCATCGCTGGTGATGGTGCCGATGGTGGTTCGATGCACCCGCGCCATGCGCGCATCCACGGCGCGATACAGACCGTCTTCGTGCAGCACGATGCGGTGATATTGTGGATAGGCCTGCAACGCCGAGCCACCCCGCTCCAGGAAGTCCAGCGCCCATTGCCAATCCTCGGATCTCAATGCGGCATAGGCGTGCGTGCGGCGCACTTCCGCGAGCATTTGCATCGGCTCGAACCCTGTGCCGCTGGCCAGCGTCATCAAATGCTGAACGAGAACATCCAATGCATTCGTGATGGGCTCGCGCGATTCGATCTGGCCGCCGGCATGCGCTGCGCGCGCGCCGGCGATTTCCAGCAACTCCAGGGAATGCGTGGGCACACACAGAATGCGCGAGGGCACGCCCGGGCGATGGCCGCTGCGTCCGGCCCGTTGCAACAATCGTGCAACGCCTTTGGGGCTGCCGATCTGGATCACCTGGTCCACCGGAGAAAAATCGACGCCCAGATCCAGCGACGAGGTGCACACCACGCATTTCAAGTTACCCGCCTTGAGCGCCGTCTCGATGCGTCGGCGCAGCGGCTTGCCGATGGAGCCGTGATGCAACGCCGTCAGGGTCAGCCAGTCCAGACGCTTCTGTACGATGGCCTGATACCACAGCTCGGCCTGCGAGCGGGTGTTGGTGAAGATCAGGGTGGTGGTGGCGGACTCCACCGCCGCGATGGTCTGATCGAGGAGCGCCAATCCCAGGTGCCCCGCCCAGGAAAACCGCTCCAGATTCTCCGGGCGTAAGCTGTCGATGGTCACCGGTTTGCTTGGCGGTCCGCGCACCAGTTGGCCGCTGCCAGCAGGGCCCATCAACACCTCGCGCGCTTGCTGCAAATTTCCCATCGTGGCTGACAAGCCCCAGACGCGCAGCGCCGGATTGAAGGTGCGCAGATGCGCCAGGCACAACTCGAGTTGCACGCCGCGCTTGCTGCCCATCAATTCATGCCATTCATCGACGATGACGCAGCGCACGTCACGCAGCGCGTCTGCCGTCGTGGCGGCGGAGAGCAGCACGGACAGGCTTTCCGGCGTCGTGATCAACGCCTGCGGTGGTGACTCGCGCTGCTTGCGCCGCTGCGTGCTATGGGTGTCGCCGGTGCGCGCCTCGATGCGCCAGTGCAGACCGATGCCGGCGCTGGCGGCGCGGAGGCTGTCCAGCGTGTCCGCGGCCAGCGCACGCAGCGGCGTCAGCCACAGCACCTGCAGTCCGCACGTCGGCGCGGCGGCGACCTCGCTGTCATTCAGCGCCTCGATGGCCGGCCCGAGCCACACGGCCAGCGTCTTGCCGCTCCCCGTCGGCGCGTGCAGCAGGCCGGATTCCCCCGCCGCATAGGCTGCGATGACCTCGCGCTGAAAATCGAGTAACTGCCAACCCTGATTCGAGAACCAGGATTCGACACGCGCCATCGCGCCTGCCGTCGTCAAAGCAGGCGCCTCAATTGCTCGAGCGTATCGGCTTGCGCCGCCGGTTTGTCGGTGCGCCAGCGCGCGATGCGGGGGAAGCGCAGCGCCACTCCCGCCTTGTGGCGCGGCGAGGCATTGATCCCTTCGAAGGCCAGTTCGAACACCTGCAGGGGTTCCACCGCGCGCACCGGGCCGAAGCGTTCGGTGGTGTGCTGTCGTATCCACCGATCCAGCGCGAGAATCTCCTCGTTGTTCAGTCCGCTATAGGCCTTGGCCACCGGCACCAAGGTCTGCTCGTTCCAGACGGCGAAGGTGTAGTCCGTGTACAGACTGGCACGGCGGCCATGACCGGGTTGCGCATACACCATCACGGCATCGACGCTGAACGGATCCACTTTCCATTTCCACCACGCGCCGCGCTGGCGGCCCGTGCCATAGGCAGACTCCAGCGATTTGAGCATCAGCCCTTCGACGCGTTGCGCCCGCGACTGCAGACGCAGCGCGGCGAGGCTCTCCCAATCGGGCGCCGGCAGCGGCGGTGCCAGAACGAAGCCCTCGCCACAGACATCGAGCAATGCGTCCAATTGCGCACGCCGCGCGCGCAAGCTGGTCGCACGAATGTCGACGCCGCCGTACTCGAGCAGGTCGTAGGGCAGGAATCGCACCGGCGCTTCCGCCAGTAATTTGGGCGACAGTTTTTTGCGTGCGATTCTTGTTTGCAGCGCGGCGAAGGGCATGACGCCTGCTGCGTTCCAGGCCAGAATCTCACCATCCAGGACAGTGCCTTCCGGCAGTTGCTGGGCGAGCGGGAGAATTTCTCGAAACCGCTCGGTCAACAATTCCTCGCCGCGCGACCAGATGAAGGTCTGCCCGCCGCGGCGGATTATTTGCGCGCGAATGCCATCCCATTTCCATTCGGCTTGCCAGGCAGAGCGCTCACCCAGCGCCTCGACTGCCTGCTCGAGCGGCGCCGCCAGAAAAAACGGGTACGGCTGCGAGCGGTTCTCACCAAGGCTCGCAGGAGCCGAGAGGCTGTTCCAGAAGGTCGCAGTCGGTTCCCAATTGCCCATGAGCCGATGCGTGGTGGCGGCGATGTCGGTGCCGAGGTGTTGCGCCAGCGCGCGGATCAGCAGCGTCTGCGATACGCCGACACGAAAGCCGCCCGTCAGCAGCTTGTTGACGACCAGGCATTGCAGATATGGCAGCTCGCGCCACCATGCCGACACTCGCGCTTGTTGTTCCGCTTCCGGCAGACCCTTCAAGGTCAGCAGCTGGTGTTCAACCCAGCTGTGCAGCGAGACATCCACAGAAGCTGATGCACTCTGCCGTGAATCAACATCGGCCAGCAACGCGATGGTCTCAGCCAGATCGCCGACTTGCGAATAAGTTTCCTCGATGAGCCAGCCGGGCAGCGCGCTGCTGTCGATGAGCCAGGCGCGCAAGGCGGCGGCGCCGATCAGGCGCTTGAGCTTTCGCCCGGAAAGAAAGTAAACCGCCCACGCCGCATCTGCGGGCTTCGCGGTGGCGAAGTAGCGTTGGATCGCCGCCACCTTGAGATTTATCGAGGTGGTGGAATCGATGGCATCGTAGAGATCCGCGAACGCGCGCAATTACGCTTCCTCGCCATACGCTGTCTTGAGCGCAGCCGCGTCGCACCCCTGTTCGCGCAGGTAATGGACCAGAGCGTCAGAGTAGCCATGCGTCAGCAACACGCGCCGCGCGCCGGTTTCGTGCACGGTGCGCAGCAACGCGGGCCAGTCGGCGTGATCCGAGAGCACGAAGCCCCGATCGTAGCCACCGCCGCGCCGTCGTCCACGCACGCGCATCCAGCCGGAGCAAAAGCCGGTCGCGCAGGGCTCGAAGCGCCGCATCCACGGGGATCCGGACGCGCCCGGCGGCGCCAGGATCAACGCTGCGCGGAAGTCACCGCGTTTGCACTCGCCCACGCCCACTGTCGGAATCATGTCGACACTTTGCGCGCGATACACGTCCACCAAGGTCTCGATGGCGCCATGCACGTACACCGCCTCTTGGGTGAAGGCGCGCAGTTCCGCCAGCACGCGTTGGGCCTTGCCCAATGCATAACAGAACAGCACGCTGGCGACGCCAGCGGCGCGATTGTCTTGCCACCAACGGTAGATGTCCGCGGCGACTGCGCGAGCCGGCGTCCAGCGATAGATGGGCAGCGCAAACGTGGCTTCGGAGATGAAGGTATCGCAAGGCAGGACTTCGAAGGCCGCGCAGGTCGGGTCGGCGTCGCGCTTGTAATCGCCCGATACGACCCACGTCTGCGAATCGTCCTGGATTCGGATCTGGGAGGAGCCGAGGATATGACCGGCGGGATGAAACGACACGTCGATGCCGTTCAACCGCATGCTCTCGCCGTAGCGCAAGGCGTCCAGCGCAATGTCCGGCCCCAGACGTTTGCGCAGCAGCTCCGAATTGGCGTCCGCAGTGAAATAGTGTGCTGATCCTGCGCGAGCGTGATCGCTATGCGCATGCGTGATCAGCGCCCTGTCCACCGGCGACCAGGGATCGATATAAAAATCGCCGCGTGAGCAATACAGTCCGCGGTGGGTGACGCTGATCAGATTCACCCGCGCATTTTCGCATACGCCGAAGTGTATTAATTACGATCGGCGCTCGCGCATGAATTCGCCAAGAATGCCCGCCGTCAGGCTCTTGCCGGGTTTGCGTGCCACCGCCTCCGGCGTTCCCTGCGCCACGATCTGACCGCCGCCCGTGCCGCCTTCCGGCCCCAGATCCACGATCCAATCCGCTTCGGCCATGACGTCCAGATTGTGTTCGATCACCACCACGGTATTGCCGGCGTTCACGAGTCGATGCAGCACGCGGATTAGCTTCTCCACGTCCGCCATGTGCAGACCCACGGTGGGTTCGTCGAGCACGTACAGGGTATGCAGTCCCTCGCGCACCGCATTGTCCACGCCGAGCAGATCGGTACGAACCTTGGCGAGTTCCGTCACCAGCTTGATGCGCTGGCTTTCGCCGCCGGACAGCGTCGGACTTTGCTGGCCGAGGGTGAGGTAGCCCAGACCAACCTCTTCCAGCAGCCGCAGCGCGTGATGGATGCTGCCGTGGCTTGCAAAGAAATCCACCGCGTCGTCGATGCTCATCGCCAGCACGTCGCCGATATTCTTGCCTTTGAAGGTGATCGACAGCGTTTCGGCATTGAAGCGGCGGCCGCCACAGACATCGCATAACACGCGGACGTCGGGCAGGAAATTCATCTCGATGCGCTTGACGCCCTGTCCCTCACAGGCTTCGCAGCGACCGCCGGCTGTGTTGAAGGAGAAGCGGCTGGCGGTGTAGCCGCGCAGACGTGCTTCGCTGGTGTCGGCAAACACGCGGCGGATGTTGTCCCAGAAGCCGATGTAGGTCGCGGGGCAGGAGCGCGGGGTTTTGCCGATGGGAGTCT
This sequence comes from Pseudomonadota bacterium, assembly GCA_031394735.1. Classification (GTDB taxonomy): domain Bacteria; phylum Pseudomonadota; class Gammaproteobacteria; order Steroidobacterales; family Steroidobacteraceae; genus TMP-86. The sequence continues at coordinate 39,044 of JANMXI010000012.1, forward strand.
GGTCCACCTCGAGCACGCGGGTGATGCGCTGCCAGCCGCTGATGGTTTTGCAGCCGGCGACGGGTGGCGGCGATTTGCGCGCCGCTTTGGCGAGCAGGTTCTGCAGATTGGCGAGCAGCACATCGCGCGCCAGCGAAGATTTCCCCGAGCCCGACACGCCGCTGACGACGCTCAGGCGTCCGATGGGGATGCGCGCGGTCACGCCGCGCAAATTGTGCAGATCCGCGCCGACGATGTCGATGCAGGGCGTCTGCGCGTCGACGGTGCGGCGTGGCGCGAATGGATGCAGCAGCGGATTGGCAAGGTATCGCCCGGTGATCGAGGCGGGCATCGTGGCCAGTTGCCGGGCAGTGCCTTGCGCGACCACCTGACCACCGCGCGTGCCGGCACCCGGTCCCAGATCGATGACGTGATCGGCGCGCTGAATGGTCTCCTCATCATGTTCAACCACGACCAGCGTATTGCCCTTGGCGCGCAAACGCTCCAGCGTATCGAGCAGCACGCGATTGTCGCGCGGATGTAATCCGATGGTGGGTTCGTCCAACACGTAGCATACGCCCTGCAGATTGGAACCCAGCTGCGCAGCGAGGCGAATTCGCTGCGCCTCGCCGCCGGACAGCGTCGGCGCCGACCGGCTCAGTTGCAGATACCCCAGACCCACGTCGCACAGAAATGCGGTGCGGGAATTCAGTTCGCTCAGGATGTCGCGCGCAATATCGCGCTCGCGGCCCGCGAGCTTCAAGGCATTCATCTGCGCGGCAAAGGTGTCGATCGGCAGATCGGTGAGCTTGGAAATCGAACGGCCGCGGAACAACACATGACGGGCGACTGCATTGAGCCGCTCGCCGCCGCAAGACTCGCAGGGGTCAAGATTCTGCGCATCGGCCTCGATCCAGCCGGCTTCTTCGCCGGTTTGCTCCTCATCGAAGGACTCGAGTTCCACGCCGGTGCCGAAACATTCCTTGCACCAGCCGTGCTTGGAATTGAACGAAAACAGCCGCGGATCCAGTTCTGGGAAGCCGGTGCCGCAGGTCGGGCAGGCGCGCTTCGTCGAGAATACCGGGAGTGCGCCACCGGCGCTGCCCTTGGCTGCGCCCGCGGCCGTAGCCGTCCCGAGAATTTTCAACACGCCACGCCCATGCAGAAGTGCCGTATCCAATGCCTGGCGCAACGCACCTTCCGCGCGCGCCTCGACGCGCAGCGTGCTCACCGGCAGCTCGATGTCATGTTCCTTGAACCGGTCCAAGCGCGGCCATTTGACGGTCGGCAACAATTCGCCATCGACACGCAAATGCGTGAAGCCCTTGCCCTTGGCCCAGCGCGCCAGGTCCGTGTACAGGCCCTTGCGGCTCACCACCAGTGGCGCGAGCAGCGTCACCGTCTTGCCGCGGTATTCCTTGAGTATGCGCGCGGCCATAGCGTCGGCCGACTGCGGCTCGATGGGAACATTGCAGGTGGGGCAATGCTGCACGCCCAGTTTCACGTACAGCAGACGCAGAAAATGATACAGCTCGGTCAGCGTCGCAACGGTGCTCTTACGGCCGCCGCGACTGGTGCGCTGCTCGATCGCGACCGTCGGCGGTATGCCGAAAATGGCATCGACATCGGGCCGCGAAGCCGGCTGCACGAACTGACGCGCATAGGCGTTGAGCGATTCCAGATAGCGTCGTTGTCCTTCCGCAAACAAAATGTCGAAGGCCAGCGTGCTCTTGCCGCTGCCGGACACGCCGGTGATGACCGTGAACTTATTGCGGCCGAGATTCACGTCGACGTTCTTGAGATTGTGTTCGCGCGCGCCCCGGATTTCGATGTTGGGGTGCGTGGCGACGCGCATCATCCGCGGCGCTGTCATGACGGCCCCGTCGGGCTCGCGCACCGCGTTATCCGTCGCGTATCCGCGCTGCGATTGCAGCAACGCTTGACCCGTGTAAGACGCAGTCACGCGCATGATGTCCTGCGGTGTGCCGGTGCAGACCACGGTACCGCCGCCTTCACCGCCTTCGGGCCCGAGATCGATGACCCAGTCCGATGCAGCGACCACGTCCAGGTTGTGTTCGATCACCAGCAGCGAATGCCCTGCGGCGATCAGGCGGCGGAAGGATTGCAGCAGCTTGGCCACGTCGTCGAAATGCAGGCCGGTGGTGGGTTCGTCGAACAGAAACAGCGAGCCGCGTTTGCGGCTGGCGCCTTTCGCGACGGCATGTTCGCGCGTGGCATTGTCGGCCAGATGGCCGGCCAGTTTCAGGCGTTGCGCCTCGCCGCCGGAAAGCGTCGGCACAGGCTGCCCGAGGCGCAGATATTCCAGGCCGACATCCGCCAGCGGCTGCAGGCACAGACACACTTCTTTGTCGGCTGCAAAAAATGCCAGCGCTTCGGTTACGGTGAGATCGAGTATGTCAGCGATGCTTTTCGCGCGGCTGGCTGTGTCACCGCCGGCCGGCCGCACCACCTTGCACTCCAGCACCTCGCCGCGGAAACGCCGGCCGTTGCAATCCGGACAACGCAGGTAGACGTCGGAGAGGAACTGCATCTCGACATGCTCGAACCCATTGCCACCGCAGGTTGCGCAACGTCCGTTGCCGGCGTTGAAGCTGAAGGTGCCGGCGGTGTATTTGCGCTCGCGGCTTTCGGGGAGCTTGGCGAACAATTGGCGGATGGCATCGAAGGCGCCGACGTAACTCGCCGGATTTGAGCGCGTAGTGCGGCCGATCTGGCTTTGATCCACCATGACGACTGCGTCGATCAGTTCGGCGCCGAGCAGCGCGTCGAGACTGCCGGGTGACTCGGTGGGTTTTCCCTTGGCGCGCAGCAACGCCGCATACAGCACATCGTGAATCAGCGTGGACTTGCCCGAGCCGCTGACGCCGGTAATGCACACCAGCCGACCCAGAGGAAAGCTGACGCTGACGTTCTTGAGATTGTGTTCGCGCGCGCCCTGCAGTTCCAGAAACTGCGTTGCCGGCTTCAATCCTTGCGGCGGCGTGTGGCAGCGCTTTCGGCCCATCAAATAGTCGGCGGTCAGTGAGACTTTGGCTGCGCCGATGCCCCCGGCAGAACCGTTGTACACGATCTGTCCGCCGTGCTCACCCGGGCCCGGGCCGACATCGATGATGCGATCCGCCGCGCGCATCACGTTGGGATCGTGTTCCACCACCACCAACGTGTTGCCGGCATCGCGCAGCCGCTGCATGACACCGATGATCTGATCCACGTCGCGAGCATGCAGGCCGATCGACGGCTCATCGAGGACGAACAGCGTGTTGACCAGCGAGGTGCCGAGCGCCGTGGTTAGGTTGATCCGCTGCACCTCGCCGCCCGACAAGGTGCGCGACTGGCGATCCAGCGTCAGATAACTCAGGCCCACGTCGGTCAGATATTTCAGCCGCATGCGGATTTCCGACAGCACCAGGTCGGCGGCGTCATCCAGCGGCGCCGGCAGCGTCAATGCGTCGAACAGCGCTCGGGTTCGGGCAATCGGCAACAGCATGATGTCGCGGATGTTGTGGCCGGGCAGACGTCCATCGCCACCAGGTTCGAGAGTCGTTGCGATTCTCCACAACAGCGAATCGGGTTTGAGGCGCGCGCCGTCGCAGGCCGGGCATTGCGTGTAGGAACGGTAGCGCGACAGAAGCACCCGAATGTGCATCTTGTAAGCTTTGGTTTCGAGCCAGGCGAAGAAGCGGCGCACGCCATACCAGACGTTCTTGGTCCACTCGCCTTCGCCGTCGATGACCCAGGCGCGTTGCGCAGCGGTGAGATCGCGCCAGGGCATATCCAGCGGAATGTCACGCTTGCGCGCGAACTTGACCAGGTCCTGCTGGCATTCCTTGTACGACTCGCTTTGCCAGGTTTTGATGGCGCCGTCGCGCAGGCTCTTGGCCTCGTCCGGAATGACCAGGTGATAGTCGACGCCGATGATACGCCCAAATCCGCGACAGGATGCGCACGCGCCGATGGGCGAATTGAAGCTGAAGGTGCTGGGGTTCGGCTCCTGATAATGAATGTCGCAGTCGGCGCAATGCAGGTCGACAGAGAATCGCCACGGCGTGCCGGCGCTGCCGTCTTCCTGCAACGGATACACGTCCATGCGTCCCTGGCCGACGCGCAGCGCCGCCTCGATGCCTTCCGACGCGCGGCCCGAGTCCACGTTTCCCCAGCGAAACCGGTCTTGAACGACGATCAGTTGTCGGGCTGAACGCTCATGAATGCGTGTATAGCCCTGCGCTTCGAGCAGCGACTTGATTTCCGCCTCTTTGAAATTGGCGGGAATGGGAATCGGAAAGGTGATCAGCAGCCGCGGATCGCCGACCGCCGCAGTACGTTGCGCCAGGGCTTTGGCGATGCTGTCGGCGCTGTCCCGATGCACCGGCTTGCCGCAACCGCGGCAGTACAATTGCGAAGCGCGCGAGAACAGCAGCTTCAGATGATCGTTGAGCTCGGTCATCGTGCCGACGGTGGAACGCGAGGTGCGCACCGGATTGTTCTGATCGATCGCGATGCTGGGCGGGATGCCCTCGATACGGTCGACCTGCGGCTTGTCCATGCGGTCCAGAAACTGGCGCGCGTAAGGCGAGAAGGTTTCGACATAGCGTCGCTGACCTTCGGCATACAGGGTGTCGAAAACCAGCGAGGATTTGCCCGACCCACTGACGCCGGTCACGACGATCAGTTCCTGCAACGGCAGGTCCAGATCCAGGTTTTTGAGATTATTGTGGCGTGCGCCGCGGATCCGGATGACTTCCGGGCGGCGAGAATCAAACGGTGGCATGCGTTCAGCTTAAAAGAAAAGAGCGGCCCCGTCTCGATAACCGGGGGTTATCCTTACGCAGGAGTTAAGTTTTCGATAAAACAGCGCCCGCCGGGATCTCTGGCGGCGCATTCAGGTCCAATTCAGTTGGAAGGGCCTACATTGGCCTCAACAGTCGCTGGCTTTTTCACGGTGAATCAACATGTTGAACAAATCATCCCGGATATTCGAGCGCGCCGGCCGCTGGCTTGCCGCCGCCTTGTTGCTGGCTTCCAGTGGCGCAGCCCTGGCCCAGGACGCGGACTCGGATCCACCCGGGCGTGTCGCGCGCGTCAACACCATCGAAGGTCAGGCCTCGGTTCAATTGGCCGGTGACAGCGATTGGACCACCGATGTCATCAACCGCCCGCTGACCACCGGCGACAAGGTCTGGGTGGATGTCTCCTCCCGCGCCGAAATGCATGTCGGATCGGCCGCCGTTCGGATGGGCGAGCGCACCGGCGTCGAATTGCTGAACTTGAACGATCAGGTCATGCAGCTGCGCCTGACCGCGGGGTCGGCGAGCATTCGCGTGCGCGAGCTGCAGCGCGGCGAAAGCGTCGAAGTCGATACGCCGAATGTCTCGGTGGCGTTGCTGCAGCCGGGCGAATATCGCCTGGATGTGGATGACGATGGCCAGGTGACGCAGGTCGCCGTGATCAGCGGGCAGGCCGAGGTCACGGGACCTGATCAAACCTACCGCGTCGATCCGCGCGAGCGCGGCGAATTCCGTGGCACGAATGATCTGCGTGCGGATGTCGGTGATATCAATGGTCCCGACGCCTTGGATTTATGGGCCGAGCAACGCGATGCGCGCGAGGATCACGCAACTTCCGCGCGCTACGTGTCACGCGATGTTCCCGGCTACCAGGATCTGGATGACTATGGTTCCTGGGACGACGATCCCACGTACGGCCCGCTGTGGGCGCCGCGCGTGGCGGCCGGTTGGGCTCCCTATCAATCAGGCCATTGGGTGTGGATCTCGCCCTGGGGCTGGACCTGGGTCGATGAAGCGCCGTGGGGCTTTGCGCCGGCACACTACGGCCGTTGGGTGCATACGCGCGATCGCTGGTGCTGGTCACCGGGCCGCCGTGGCTTCCGCCCGGTGTATGCGCCGGCGCTGGTCGCCTGGGTCGGTGGGTCGCATTTCAGCGTGGGCGTGTCCAGCGGCGGCGGCGTGGGCTGGTTCCCGCTCGGCTACAACGAGGTGTACCGGCCGGCCTACCGGGTGAGCAATCACTACATTCGCAATGTGAATGTCACCAACACCTACATCAGCAACACCACCATCATCAACAACACCACGGTGATCACCGACCGTGATCGTCGCCCGTACGCCAATCAGCGCGTGCCGGGCGCCGTCACCGCCGTGCAGCGCGATGTGTTCGTGTCGGCGCGTCCCGTCGGTCGGCACATCATGCCGGTGGATCAGCGGATGGTGGCCGGCGCCGTGGCCACCACGGCGGGGCTTGCCATCGCGCCTACCCTGCGCAGTCGCGTACGTGAACCGCTCGACTCGGTGCGCGAGGTGCGCGCAGTGGCGCCGTCGGCTGCGGTTTTTGCGCGGCCCATCGTCACGCGGCGGGTGCCGCCGCCGGTGGCGCCGTCCTTCGAAGCGCAGCGTCAGGCGGTGATCGCCAATGGCGCGCGGCCGGTGCCGATGCAGCAGGTGACCCGCTCGCGTGAATACCCGCAGGTTCCGGTGCGCATCGTCAGGCCCGCCGACGCGCGACCCATCGAGGCGTCACGCCCTGATGCAGCCGGTCGTCCGGCGGAGGGTCGACGCGAACCGACCGATCGACGCAATGCGCCACGAGTCGAGTCGCAGGCACCGGCGAGTGTGCAAGGTCCGGCGAACGCGCAGGGCCCGGCGCCCACGCAGGCGCCGGTGCGCAATGACCGGCCGCCGTCAGCGGTTCGACCCTTCGATCGTTATGCGCACCCGGTTCCGGCAGAGCGCCCCACTGAACGGAGCGTCGAGCGGCCCGTGGATCGGCCCGCCGTGGACGACGCGCGTGTTCGTCAGCCGCAGGAGGCGACTCAGCGCCGCGAAATAGAGTCGCGCCGCGTCGAGCCGCGCGCCGATGTGCAACAACAACGTGCTGAACAGAGCCAGCGCGCTGAGCAGGCACAGCGCGCGGAACAAATGCAGCGTAACGAACAGGTGCAACGTGCGGAGCAGTCGCAACGCAACGATCAGGCGCAGCGCGCCGAACAGATGCAACGTGCCGATCAACAGCGGCAAATACAACAGCAACAACAACAGCCGATGCAGCAGCGTGCCGAACAACAGCGTCGTGAACCGCCGCCGCCGCAGCGTGCCGCTGAGCCGGTACGCCGCGCGGAGCCGCCCCCCGCACCACGCGCGCAGCCTCAGCAGCCCGAGCAGCGTGGCCGACCGGAGCGCGGCGACGCATCGCGAGATCGACGCTAGTTGAACTAAAAGCTCAGGAGCCGCGCCACATCTGCCGCAGCAGACGGCGGCCGTCGGGAGAGAAGCAGGCGAGGGGCCAGATCAGCGCGGCCCACAGGGTCACGAGCAGACGCGCGAATGCGTTCTCGCGATTCTTGGAAAACAGAAAGTAGGACACTGCTGCGAGCGCGAAGATGATGGCGCCGATCGTCCAGACGAAGATGACGAGGCGCACGCCCACGTGCGCTCAGCGGCCCGCGTACTGTTCCATCATGAGGCCGGTGCCGCCGCGAGTGACGTGCGCAACGATGGCGGTGCGCCGGTGGATCTTGGTGACGAGGCCTAAGTTGATGGCGAAGGCGAGCTGCACTTGCTGACCTTTGCGCAATCCGAGATTGTCGGTTTCGACGAACACGCCATTGGCACTGAGATTCTTGGCCTTGCAGATGCGGCCCTTGCGACCGGACATGACCACATAAACCGTGGTGCGCGCGCGGTGGCGGGTGTGCAAACGACGCTCCATGATGATGGTCCCTTCGACAGTTGGAATGCTTCTACGCAGTGCCATTATGCACAGCGAAACGCTAGAAGCGAAGGGGCGGGACTTATTGTCTAATCGACGTCTTTGCGCCGGATTGCCAGTTGTTCGGGCGCTTCGATTCCCACCTTCGCGCGGCGGGCGGAGCACCCCAGCAGGGTGATCTGAATGGGGCCGTTGGCAAACAGTTGCGCCAGGGTGATCGCGCCGTCTGCACCCTCTGCAGGCTGGATAACGATCGATTCATCGGCACGTCGACTCAGGACCAGCATGGGGGTTGACCTATTGGCGTATCGGCAAGGTCAGACGCGAGCCAACGGCCGTACGGCGGAGGCGAATGTCTGTCCCTGAGGACCGTAGGTGATGGCGGGTCCACCGCGCACGATATCGAGCAGCTGCCGGACCTGGCCTTGTTTAAGGTTGAGAATCAAGCCGTTGGTCTCGTTGGCGTTGCGGCACGCGGCAAGCAGTGCCATCAAGGACTGCCAACGCTGGGTGATGGCATGGGTGATGCCCGCGACCGCCGACGGCAATGCCGGCAGCCCGGATTGCTCGCACAGGCTGCGGCGTTCATTTTCCAATGTCTCGAATTCTTCGAGCAACCGCACTTTCTGTGCGGCGGTCTCGCACACCAACGCAGGCGCATCGCCGGTCAACGCATCGCGCTCGGCCTCGAGCACGGCGGCAAGCTGCTGCGCTACCCGGATCTGTTGATCCAGCAGTTGTTCAAGGCGCGTTGGTGCGGGTGAATTCATGGCTTATTTCAGCAGCTTTTCGAACTGCAGGATCTTGTCGGCGATGCGGCCTGCATCCACCTTGTAGGTGCCACTGTTGATGGCCAGCTTGATCGACTCCACTTTCTGGGTATCGACCACCGGCGCGTTCGCCACGGCCGCGGCCACCTTCTGCAGATTGAGCGCGGATTGCGTCAACGTCACGTGATCGGCGCCGCCCGACTCGTGCGTTTCAGCCGCGCGCGTGGCGCCGCCTGATTTGTCGGCACTCGCCGCCTTGGCTCCCTTCGCGCCTGCGCTGATGAGGGGCTGCGATGACTTGTATCCGTCGATTTTGCTGGTCACGAGGCAGTCTCCGAAAAATGCTGATTGTCTCTGGTCATGTTTATCGTCCGATTGCGGGTGAACTTTAATTCCGACATAAGGTAAACGACTCGGCGCCTGTCAGATTATGGTTATATCGACTGTGATGCGCTTCACTTAAGCGATTCATCGCGAATTTATTTCCACGGTCTGCTGCGAACGCGCGATCCCTTCCACGACGCGGCCGGAGGAAACGTTCCGCACCTTGATCCGTTGGTTGACCATGCCGTCGCTCAGTGCTCGACCCACCATCCGTACATTGATCCCGTCCAAGTTGGACAGCAGGGTGACTTCCTGACCGCGCAGGATGGTGTCCGGCGCCAGCAGTAATTGGTTCGACAGCACCACCCCGCCCGCTGCGGCGCGACGGACGGTCATGCCGGTCACCGCGGAGGGCTCCTCGAAATAACCGAGTGGAAACTGCGCCGCATCGCCCTCGACGGTCGTGAGGTCGGTCGCCTTCAAGGTCTGGCCCGCGACCACCGGCCGCGCTAGCGCGACCGCCGTGCGTACGCCGGCGATGTGGGCGGGGACGAAAATCCGCCAGGCCGGCGCTGACTCGCAGCCGATCTCCACCAACGTGCGGTCGCGCATGACACTGCCCGGGCCGATTTTGGATACCAGCGCCTCATTGCAGCGGGGCAGGCGCAGCCGTGCATCCAGCGGGCCGACGATTAGCCGCTGTTGCGGACCCGGCTCCGGCAATTGGCGTTGCGCCGCGGCGCGCACCGCGTTTTCGATTTGCGCGAGCGGCTGCAGGTCATGCGCCGCGGCAATGCCGCTGGCGGCGAGCAGGCCGGCAGCCAAGTGCCGGATTTTTGACGCGTGACGAACCATCCGTTCATTGAAAGCAAATCGCGTGCCAGCGCCGTTCCACGGCGGCGGCGGGGCAGGAGAGCGGATGGGCCCGCGATGGCGGTCACAGGCGGCATGATCTTGCCGCCGCCGGCCCGTGCGGCTGGCAAGCGCGCGCCGTCGTCGGACTCGGCCAAGGGTCCTGCAAGCCAGCCGGGCCCCCGATCGCTCGAATTCGCCGTTGGCACGCAAGTTGCTTTTCTACGAAGGCGAGACGCGATTTTCTTTCAAGAGGACGATTTGTGTTCAACAACATCTTTGGCATCCATGAACAGGCGCTGCTGCTGCGAGGGCAACGCGTCGGCGTGCTGGCGGCGAATCTGGCCAATGCCGACACCCCCAACTACAAGTCGCGCGATTTCGACTTCGATGCAGCCTTGGCCGGCACCGACGCGGCGCCGCTGCCGTTGAGCGTCACGCGGCCCGCGCATCTGATGATGGCCGAACCGGGCTCACTGGGAGTCGATCTGAAATTCCGCAATCCGTATCAGGCCTCCCTGGACGGCAACACCGTGGAAATGCCGGTCGAACAGGCCGCCTTCGCCGAGAACTCGGTGCGCTACCAGGCCAGCCTCGCGTTCATCAATCAAACCATCGCCGGCCTGCAGCTGGCCATCGTCGGGCAATAGACCATGTCACTGTTCAATGTCTTCGATGTCGCCGGCACCGCGCTCAACGCGCAATCCATCCGGCTCAACACCACCGCCAGCAATCTGGCCAACGCGGAGAGCGTCAGCGGCGACCCGACCAAGGTCTACCGCGCACGTCACCCCGTGTTCCAGTCCATGGTCCGGTATGACGATGGGTTCGGCCTGCCGGACGAGGATGCCGCCTCGGTGGGCGTCAAGGTGCTGGGCGTGGTGGAAAGTCAGGCGCCGGCGCAGATGCAGTACCAGCCCGGTCATCCGCTGGCGAACAAGGACGGCTATGTCTTCAACTCGAACGTCAATTCGATCGAAGAGATGACCAACATGATTTCCGCGTCGCGATCCTTTCAAACCAACATCGACGCGATGAACACCGCGCGCGATCTGTTGTTGAAAACCATTTCGATGGGACGCTAAGGAGCCCGTATGCAGGTCAATAACACCCCTACGCTGCCGCAGAGCGTCATCGATGCGATCACCAAGGCGACGCAGAACACCAACACGGCGGGACTGATCAACGGCCAGGCGCCCAGCAGTGCGACACAGACGGCCGCGCTCAACCAAAACGAATTCCTGACCCTGATGTTGGCGCAGTTGAAGGCCCAGGACCCGACCAAGCCGGTCGACAGCACGGCGTTCCTGGGACAGCTGGCGCAGATCAGCCAAGTGCAGGGCCTGGCACAATTGAATGACTCGTTCTCGAGCTTGTCCAGTTCGCTGACCGGCAATCAGGCGCTGCAGGCGTCCTCGCTGCTGGGTCGCAACGCGCTGGTGGCGAGCGATACGGTGAACCTCGGCGCGACCGGCGCCGTCAGCGGCGCGGTCGACCTGCCGCAATCCACCGGCGGGGTGGTGGTGAACGTCACCGACGCGAGCGGCGCCATCGTGCAGCAGATCAACCTGGGTGCGCAGCCGCAGGGTCTAGCGAATTTCAGCTGGGACGGCAAGACGATCGCCGGCGTTCGGGCGCCTGCGGGTGTCTACAAGGTCGAAGCCCTGTATGCCGGCGTCGGCAACAAGGCCACGGCCGCCAGTACCTTGATCAACTCCAGTGTGCTCAGCGTCACCATGGGTGCGGGCCAGACGGGCCTGACTCTGAATCTTTCCGGCGTCGGAAACGTTGCATTCAGCAACGTGCGCCAAATTTCTTAAAGTTTAAGCATTTCGACGGGAGAAATTAAAAATGTCATTCAACATTGCATTGTCCGGGTTGACGGCGGCGACCACCGACCTCAACGTCACCTCCAACAATATCGCCAACGCCAATACGACCGGCTTCAAGCGCTCACGTGCCTCGTTCGCTGACGTCTACGCCGCCGGCTCCAAGAGCCTGAACACGGGATTGGTGGGTGACGGCGTCCGCCTGGCCAGCACCGCGCAGCAATTCGCGCAGGGCAACATCACCACCACGAATTCGAACCTTGACCTCGCGATCAGCGGCGACGGCTTCTTTACCCTGAACAGTGCCGACGGCTACTCGTATACGCGCAACGGCACCTTTTCGGTGAACAAGACCGGCGATGTGGTCGATGACACCGGCCGCGCGTTGCAGGTGTTTCCGCCGCTCGCTAATGGCGGGTTCAATACCGGTGCGCTGACCAATCTGAATCTGCAGACTTCCTCGAGCGCGCCCAATGCGACGACCGCGGGGCAGGTGATTCTGAATCTGCCGGCCTCGACCGCGCCGCCTGCGGTGGCCGTGTTCGATCCCACGGATCCGCAAAGCTACAACCAATCCACCACGACCTCGGTGTACGACTCGCTCGGCAACCGCTCCAACGCCACGTTTTACTTCATTGCGACGGCCACGCCGAATCAATGGCAGGTGGCGTTGACGGTCGACGGTACACAGGTGGGCGCGCCGCAGAATCTGTTTTTCTCGAACACGGGTCTGGTGACGACGCCGGCCGGCGGCGCCATCACTTTCCCGGCCTATACGCCGCCCACGGGTGCGCAGCCGCTGAACATGACCTTCAATTTCGGCAAGACCACCCAGTATGGTTCGCAGTTCGGCGTCAACTCGATCACGCAGGATGGTTACGCGACCGGCCAATTGAGCACGGTGTCGATCGACAACGGCGGCGTGGTGTCGGCGGTGTTCACGAACGGCCGCTCGACCCAGCTCGGGCAGCTTGCGATCGGCAACTTCCCGAATCCACAGGGCCTGCGCCAGCTCGGTAACACCAGCTGGTCCGAATCCTTCGCCTCGGGCAACGTGGTGTTGGGACAGGCTGCAACGGCCGGCTTCGGTCAGATTCAGTCCGGCGCTCTGGAGCAATCCAACGTCGACCTGACGACCCAGTTGGTGCAGTTGATCACGGCGCAACGCGGATTTCAGGCGAACGCGCAGTCGATCACCACTGAAAATCAGATCACTCAAACCATCATCAATATCCGCTAATGGATCACGCGTTATATGTGGCGATGACCGGCGCGAAGCAGATCATGCAGGCGCAGGCGGTCAATTCGCACAACATGGCCAATGTGAGCACCACCGGCTTCCGGCAGGACTTGCACCAGTTCAACAGTTTCCCGATCTATGGAGTCGGCTATCCGACTCGCGTGAACGCGGTGGCCACCGATGCCGGCGCGGATTTTTCGGCCGGCACCTTGCTCACCACGGGCCGCGATCTGGACATTGCCGTGAACGGCAAGGGCTTCATCGCTGTGCAGGGCATCGACGGCAAGGAGGCGTATACGCGGGCCGGTGATCTGCAGGTGACGGCGACCGGCGTATTGCAGACGGCCGGCGGTTTTCCCGTCATGTCCGATGGCAATCCCATCAGCCTGCCGCCTGCGTCGCAAATCACCATCGGTGGCGACGGCACGATTTCGGTGGTGCCGCTGGGCCTGAGCCCCTCGGCGTTGTCGCAGGTCGATCGCGTCAAGCTGGTGAATCCGGCGGAAAAAGATCTGGTCAAGGGAACCGACGGCATGTTCCGGTTGAAGACCGGCGCGAAGGCCCCTTCCGATCCGAACGTGCAGATCACCGCCGGTGCGCTCGAGTCCAGCAACGTGAACATGGCGCAGTCCTTGATCAGCATGATCGAGTTGCAGCGCCTGTACGAAATGCAGATCAAAGGCATCAGCACCGTCGATCAGAACAGCCAAAGCGCCGAACGCTTGATGCAATAAGCCAGGAATACAGACTATGAATCTTGCACTGTGGGCAGCAAAAACCGGCTTGGACGCGCAGAACACGCGCATGGCCGTCATCTCCAACAATCTTGCGAACGTCAACACGACCGGCTTCAAGAAAGGCCGCGCCGCATTCCAGGATCTCGTGTACCAGAACATCCGGCAGGTCGGCGCGCAGAGTTCGCAGAACACGCAGTACCCGACCGGACTGACGCTGGGCACCGGTGTGCGCATCGTTGCGACCGAAAAGGTGTACGAGCAGGGCAGTCTGCAGCAGACCAACAACAGTCTGGACGTGGCCATCACCGGGCGCGGATTTTTCCAGATCACGCTGCCGGATGGAACGCTGGCGTACACCCTGGACGGATCCTTCAAGATGGACGGCCAGGGCAATCTGGTCACCTCGAACGGCTACGCGTTGTCGCCGGCGATCACGATTCCGGCGAATGCGCAAACCATCACCATCGGCAGCGATGGCACGGTGTCGGTGACCACGACCGGGACCACCGCGCCCACCCAGGTCGGGCAGATTCAGCTCGCCGATTTCATCAACAATTCGGGCCTGCAACCGCGCGGCGACAACCTGTTGATCGAATCGGTGGCCAGCGGCGCACCGCAGGTGGGAACGCCCGGCACCAATGGGTTGGGCGTCACGCAGCAAGGATCTCTCGAGACCTCGAACGTGAACGTCGTGGAAGAACTGGTGTCCATGATCGAAACCCAGCGAGCCTATGAGATGAACTCCAAGGCCATCAGCACCACGGATCAGATGCTGCAGTATCTGACCAACAACGTCTGATGAACACGCCTGTAAAACTTTGCTTGGCGATCACCGCTGCCGCACTGCTGGCGGGCTGCGGGCTGATCAGCAGCAAACCCGAGCGTCGCCTGGAGCCCACGACGCGCGTGATGCCGCCGCCGGAAACCCGCACCGACGGCGCGATCTACCAGGCCGGTCGCGGCATGGACCTGTTCGCGGATCTCAAGGCGCGCCATGTCGGCGACGTGCTCACGATCCGATTGCAGGAATCGACCAACGCCACCAAGAACGCCACCACCAAGACCAGCAAGTCGACGAGCCTTGCCAATGTAGGACCGACGTTGTTCGGCAAGACCTACACCAACAACGGCGTGCCGTTGTTCAACGCATCGCTGGACGGCAAGCATTCTTTTGATGGTGAAGGCTCCAGCGCGCAGAGCAACAGCCTCGCCGGCAGCCTCACGGTCACGGTGGTGGACGTGCAACCCAACGGCAATCTGATCGTTCAGGGCGAGAAGTCCTTGAAGTTGAATCAGGGCGATGAGTTCGTGCGCATCGCCGGCGTCGTCAGGCCCGCGGACATCGCCACCGACAACACCGTCACCTCCGACAAGATTGCCGATGCGCACATCAGTTATTCGGGCAAGGGCGCGATCAGCAGCTCCAATCGCATGGGCTGGTTGGCGCGGTTCTTCAACTCGCCCGTGGCACCCTTCTAGGCGATCCGTATGGTCCGTCGCTTCCGAATCGCTTCGATTGTTCCGCTGCTGGCCCTGATGGCAAGCATAGCTCAGGCCGATCGCATCAAGGATCTGGCGCATGTGCAAGGCGTGCGTACGAATCAGCTCATCGGCTACGGTTTGGTGGTGGGGCTCGATGGCACCGGCGATCAAACCAGCCAGGCGCCGTTTACGGTGCAGTCGTTGAAAAACATGCTGGCGCAGCTCGGCGTCACGGTGCCTTCCAACGTCAGCCCGCAGCTCAAGAATGTGGCGGCGGTGTCCGTGTCGGCGGTGATGCCGGCCTTCGTCAAGCCCGGTCAGACCATCGACATCACCGTCAATTCTCTGGGCAATGCCAAGAGTCTGCGGGGTGGCTCCTTGCTGGTCGCACCGCTGCGCGGTTTGGACGGGCAGGTCTACGCGGTGGCGCAAGG
Organism: Pseudomonadota bacterium; assembly: GCA_031394735.1. Lineage (GTDB taxonomy): Bacteria > Pseudomonadota > Gammaproteobacteria > Steroidobacterales > Steroidobacteraceae > TMP-86. Next base: position 54,434 of record JANMXI010000012.1, read on the forward strand.
CAATCTGATCGTCAGCGGATTCGGCGCCGAGGCCAATGATGGGTCGAAGATCTCCGTCAATATCCCGAGCTCCGGACGCATCCCCAACGGTGCGACGGTCGAGCGCGCCGTACCGTCCGACTTCGGGCAGGGAGATTCGATCGTCTTGAATTTGAACGAGGCGGACTTCACGACGGCGAGCCGGCTGGTCGTCAGCGTCAACAAGAGCATCGGCGAAGGGTCGGCATCGATCATCGACGGTGGGTCGATCCGCGTACGTGCGCCGGCCGATGTTACGCAACGAGTCGCGTTCCTGTCCGCGGTCGAAAACCTGGACGTGGACCCCGGCAGTGCCGCGGCGCGCGTCATCGTGAATTCGCGCACCGGCACGGTGGTGATCAGCAGCAATGTGCGCGTCAGCCCGGCCGCCGTTTCGCACGGCTCGCTCACGGTGACGATCAAAGAGGATCTCTCCGTGAGTCAGCCTGCGCCATTCGCACGCCAGGGTCAGACCGCGGTCACGTCCAATTCCACCATCAAAGTGGATGAGGGGTCGCGCAGCATGTTTTTATTCAAGCCCGGCGTGGAACTGGAGCAGATCGTGCGCGCTGTGAATGACGTCGGCGCGGCGCCTGGCGATCTGGTGGCGATTCTGGAAGCTCTGCGCGAGGCCGGTGCCCTGCGTGCAGAGTTGATAGTGATCTAAAGATGACGCTGCCGCTGCCCATCAACACCGCCGGCTCCGCCTACACCGACATCAATGGTCTGGAATCCCTGAAGAAGGATCCCAAATCGCCGCAATCGGTGAGCAAGGTCGCGCAGCAGGTCGAGGCCATGTTCCTGCAGATGATGCTCAAGAGCATGCGCGACGCCAATCTGGGTGACGGCATCTTCGACAGCGAAGAGGGCAAGATGTACCAGGACATGTTCGACAAGCAGATTGCGTTGGATATGAGCCAGCACAGCCAAGTCGGCATCGGCGATCTGCTGATGCGTCAATTGACGCAGAAGAGCGATGCCGCGAGCGCACCCGCCTCGCCTTTTGCGCCGGCGCAAACGCATGCGACGGCAGTAGATCCCTTGCAATTCGTGACGCAGGCGCTGCCGGCGATCACCCAGGCGGCGAAGAAGCTCGGTGTGAGCCCGAAAGGCATGCTGGCCCAGGCCGTTCTGGAATCCGGATGGGGGCAACGCATTCCGAAGACCGCCGAGGGCCGTTCCAGTTTTAATGTGTTTGGCATCAAAGCCGGCGCAAATTGGACAGGCGCCCGCGCGGTTGCCGATACGGTCGAATTCAACGGGACCGTGGCCAGGCGACAGCAGGCGGTGTTTCGCGCCTACGATTCCATTCAAGACAGCGTCAACGACTATGTGAAGCTGCTGGGTTCGTCACCGCGCTATTCAGCGGCGCTGTCGAGCGGCAGCGATCCTGCGGCTTTCGTCCAGGCAATGGGCTCATCCGGGTATGCCACGGACCCCGAATATGTCAATAAACTCAAGCAGATATTGACGAGTGACCGGCTGCAATCGGCGTTTGCAGTACGCACCGCCAGCCTTCAGAAATGAAACCCGAAGCCGATACAGCCTGCATCGGCGGCGCACGGTTCGGGTAGCCGCCCAAGAGGTCCAACGTGTCAGATGTTTTTGGAATCAGCGTTTCAGCGCTGCAGGCGTTTCAACGGGCGATCACCGTTACTGGCAATAACATTGCCAATGCCAGCACGCCCGGCTACAGCCGGCAATCTGTCGACCTAAGTTCGCGGCCGCCGCAGTTCTACGGTAACGGCTGGGTCGGATCCGGTGTCGACGTGGTCACCGTGCGGCGCGCGTTCGATCAGGCGGCCGTGAACCAGCTCAACACCTCGCAGAGTTCGTTGGGCCAGCTCGATGCGTACAAGACCTACACCGACCAGCTCGACAATCTGTTCAGCACCACCGGCGGCGGCATTACCGCCGCGACGACGGGATTCTTCAGCGCCGTGTCCGACGTCGCCAATGACCCGACCTCGACGGCCGCGCGTCAGGCCCTGCTGGGGCAATCGCAAACCCTCGCCAATACCTTTCAAAATGCGAGCGCGCAGATCGATGCCATCAATCAGGACATCAACACCCGCTTGTCGGCCGACGTTGCGCAGATCAACAGTTACGCGCAATCCATCGCGCAGCTGAATGATCGCATCGTCGGCAGCGGCGGTTCAGCGCAGGCACAGGCACCGAACGATTTGTTGGATCAGCGCGATCAGCTCATCACCGAACTGTCCAAGCTCACCGCATTGACTACCACCACCGATGCGAACGGTGCCGTGAATGTGTACGTGGGCAACGGCCAGGGCTTGGTGCTGCAGGGCGATGTCAATCAACTGACGACCGTCAGCAGTGAATACGATGCCACCCGCCTGGAAGTGGCCTTCGCCGGTTCCGGCACCGGCAACACCATCAGCTCGCTGCTCACCGGCGGAAGTTTGGGCGGATTGCTCGCGGCACGCACCCAGTTGATCGATCCGGTGCGCAATCAGCTCGGGCAACTCGCCACCTCGATCGCACAGACCGTCAACACTCAACAAGGTTTCGGCGTCGACCTCAACGGCGCGCTGGGAAAGAATCTGTTCAGCTTCACAGGTCCGCAGACCGTTGCATCCAGCGGCAATTCCGGTGGCGCGAGCGTCGCCGCCAGCTTGTCGAGCCTGGGAGCGCTGACCGCCGAGAACTACACCCTGACCTACACTGCGGGCGCGTACACGCTCAAGCGCGTGTCCGATGGCGCGGTGGTACCCACGACCGGTGCGGGCACTGTCGCGAGTCCGCTCAGCGCCGATGGATTGAATCTGGTGATCACCGGCGCGCCCGCCAATGGCGACCGGTTCCTGATCCAACCGACAGCGAATGCGGCCGGAACCCTCAACGTTGCGCTGACCATCACGTCGCAGATTGCCGCCGCCGGCGCGGTGAGAACCTCGGCCGCCAACAGCAATGCCGGCAGCGGCGGCATCAGCAGTGGCACGGTGCTGGACCCCAGCGATGCAAACCTGTTCACGACGACGACGCTGACGTTCACGAGCGCCACGACCTATAGCGTCAACGGCGCGGGCAGCTTCGCTTACACGCCCGGCGGCAACATCAACCTCAATGGCTGGCAGGTGCAGATCAGCGGCGCACCGGCAGTGGGCGACACGTTTACCATTCAGAAAAACAGTGGCGGGTCGGGCGACAACCGCAATGCGCTGGCCCTCGCCACCATTCAAAATCAAGGCGTGCTGTCGAACGGCACGGTCAGCGTCACCGGTGCCCTGAGTTCGCTGGTCACCGGCGTGGGTACCCAGGCGCAGCAGACGAAATTTGCGCAAGCGGCGCAGACCGGCATCAACACTCAGGCTCAACAACGCGTGCAATCCGAATCCGGCGTGAATCTGGATGAGGAGGCGGCGAGCCTGTTGCAGTGGCAGCAGGCGTATCAGGCTGCCGCGCAGGCGTTGAAGATCGGCAGTTCCCTGTTCCAGTCATTGCTCTCTGCCGTGCAGTCGGCGTAATGCACTCTTCGGTGAAATAAACCTATGCGCGTTACCAACAGCTTCATCCAGACCCAGTTTCTAGCCGCGGTAAACCAGTTGCAGGCCAATCTTGCGCAGACGCAAAACCAGGTCGCGTTGGGTCAGAGTTTCACGACGCCGTCGCAGGATCCGGTCGCCGCCGGCAACGTCAACAACTACAATCTGGCCCTCGCGCAGAGCCAGCAGTTCGATCGCAATGCGAACATTGCGCAGAACCGCCTCGGGCTCGAGGACAACGCGCTGTCGCAGTATCAGAGCGCGTTGCAAAGCATCCGTGATCTGGCCTTGCAGGCGAACAACTCCTCGCAGACCGACCAGAACCGCAGCGCCATCGCTGCGCAGGTGCAACAGATTCGCGACACGTTGCTGTCCATCGCCAATTCGCAGGACGGCAACGGTGAGTATCTTTTCTCGGGGTATTCGACCAAGACTCAGCCGTTCAATTTGACGGCGACCGGCGCGGCTTACGTCGGCGATCAAGGCCAGCGGCAACTGCAGATAGCGGTGGGCCGCACGGTGGCGGACGGTGATACCGGCGCGACCGTCTTCGATCAACTGAAGACCGGCAACGGCGTGTTTGAAGCGGCGGCCGGTGCAGGAAATACGGGAAGCGGCGTTCTCGGCGCCTCGACGGTGGTCGACGCAACCTTGTATGACGGCGGCACCTATGCCATCAATTTCCTTAACCCCGGGACCTATGAAGTGCGCGATTCCAGCAACGCGCTGATTACTTCGGGCAACTTCTCGACCGGTCAGACGATTTCATTCAAAGGCCTGCAGGTCACGCTCAATGGGCAGCCTGCGGCCACCGATACGTTCAGTGTGAAACCGTCGCAGAACCAGAATATTTTGACCAGCGTGCAGAACCTGCTCACTGCACTGCTGAGTTCCACCGGCACGCCGGCGGCGGCGGCCAAGCTGAACAATTCCATCGGCACCGCCATCAACAATCTGGATCAGGCGTTGCAGCAGTCCTCCAACGTGCGCGCCAGCGTCGGCTCGCGCCTGAATGCCATCGATGCGCAGTCGTTGCTGGGCGGCAATCAGCAATTGCAGTTGAAGAGCATGATCTCGCAATTGCAGGACTTGGACTATGCGTCGGCACTGACGCGATTGAACCAGCAGATGACCAGCCTGAGCGCCGCGCAGCAGTCCTACGCGCTCACTCAGGGCTTGTCGCTGTTCAAATATATTTGAAGGTTAGTGATGGTGCCCGCCGGCGCCGTGCACGTGGCCGTGATCCAGTTCTTCCTGGCTTGCCACGCGCACCTCGACGATGTCGATCTGGAAATTCAGATTCTTGTCCGCCAGCGCATGATTGCCATCGAGCGTGATCATGTCGCCGACCACGGCCGTGACCGTGAACGCACGCATGCCGCCGGCGACCTGCGCCTGAAATTGCATGCCCTTCTTGATTTCGCCGGCGCCGCCTAGCGAGCGCTTGGGAACCCGTTGGATTAATTGTTCGTCGCGCACACCGTAGCCGTCGGCAGGCTGAACCGTGACGGAGAGCTTCTCGCCAGCCTGTTTGCCTTCCAGCGCGGTTTCAAGGCCGGGCACCAGATTGCCGTTGCCGTGAATGTAGGCCAGAGGCTCGCCGCCGGCGGAACTGTCGATGACGGCACCGCCGTCGTCGGTCAGAGTGTAGTGGATCAAGGCCACCCGGTCTTTTTCGATCAACATCGCTGCTATCCTCTTGGTGTCGCTTCCAGATCGTATTCATCGGCGCCGGTGATGATCACGTCGGCCCAGTCGCCTGCCTTTAATTTGAGCACGCCGCCGCGTGGATTGCGGATGCGCACGATGCCGTCAACCTCCGGCGCATCGCCTTCGGTGCGCGCGATCGCCTCGCGTTCTCCCATCGTGTCGACGAGGACACGCATGGCTCGTCCCACCTTGCGCTGCAACCGTTCGGTGCTGATCCGCGCGGACAGCTGCATGAAGCGTGCGTGACGCTCGGCCTTCACGGCATCGGGCACCGGGTCGGGCAGCGCGTTGGCCGCTGCGCCGGCAACCGGAGAATATTCGAAGCAGCCGACGCGATCCAGTTGCGCTTCTTCCAGCCATTGCAGCAGGGTGTCGAAATCCGCGTCGGTTTCGCCGGGAAACCCGACGATGAAGGTGCTGCGAAGGGTCAAGTCGGGCAAGGCTGTTCGCCAGGCGCGAATCCGCGCCAGCGTGTCTTCCGCGGCCGCCGGTCGTTTCATGAGTTTCAGGATGCGACGGCTGGCGTGTTGAAAGGGAATATCCAGATAGGGCAGCACGCCGCCGCCACTCATCAACTCGATCACTTCATCGACGTGCGGGTAGGGATAGACGTAATGCAGACGCACCCAGACGCCCAGTTCACCCAACGCCTGGCTCAGATCGAAAAATCGCGCGCGACGTTCGCGACCGCGCCATTCGCCGGCCGCGTATTTCACATCCACGCCATAGGCGCTGGTGTCCTGCGAGATCACCAGCAATTCCTTGACGCCAGCGCGCACCAGACCTTCCGCCTCGCGCAGAACATCGCCGATTGGCCGGCTCACCAGGTCGCCGCGCATGGAGGGAATGATGCAAAAACTGCAACGATGATTGCAGCCTTCGGAGATCTTCAGGTAGGCGTAATGGCGCGGCGTGAGCTTGATGCCTTGCGGCGGCACCAGATCCAGGAAGGGCTCGTGCGTGGGCGGCAATTGTTCGTGGACGGCCGCCAGGACATCTTCATAGCGTTGCGGGCCGGTGATCTTCAGCACCTGCGGATGCCGGTCGAGAATTTTTTGCGGCTGCGCGCCCAGGCACCCCGTCACGATGACCTTGCCGTTCTCCGCCAGGGCTTCGCCGATGGCGTCCAGGGACTCATCCACCGCCGAGTCGATGAAACCGCAGGTATTGACGATGACGAGATCGGCGCCGCTGTAATTGGCGGCTGTTTCATAGCCCTGCACCCGCAGTTGCGTCAGGATCCGTTCCGAATCCACCAGCGCTTTGGGGCACCCCAGGCTGACGAAGCCGATTTTCGGCGCCCTGGGTTTGGCGAGTTTGACGGGTGAAGGCATGGGTTCTAAGGCGTAAGAAGGGGGCGAGACAATGCCCAAAATGCGCTTCGCGGTCAAATTCGGCACCTTATTATCTGCATCCTCCCCCTGCCGGCGGACCTGCGGGAGACCCGGTTTGCCGGCCGTCAAGCACAAAACCGACCCAAAACGGACCTAGTTCGCGGTTTTGTAAAGATTATGGTCGGGTATTTCCTCAAGATCGGCCGGGCGAGTCCGATACATCTCCTGACGGTGGTCACCGGCCAGCTCGCCTAGGGCGGGCACAACGGGCCACGAACAGTAAGGCCTACGAAGGGCCGGTGAATTAACTTTTCAGGAGATCCGCAATGGCTTTAACGATTAATACCAACATCGCTTCGCTGAACGCGCAGCGTAACCTGTCGAGCTCACAGTCGAGCCTGGCAGTTTCCCTGCAGCGACTGTCCTCGGGTTTGCGCATCAACAGCGCCAAGGACGACGCGGCGGGCCTCGCCATCACCAACCGTTTCACGACGCAGATCAATGGTCTGAACCAGGCCATCAACAATGCCAACGACGCGATTTCCGAATCGCAGACGGCGGAAAGCGCGCTGTCGACCTTGACGGACAACTTGCAGCGCATTCGTCAGCTGGCGGTTGAAGCCGCCAACGGCACGAACAGCTCCTCTGACCGCGCCGCTCTGGATGCCGAAGTGCAACAGCGTTCGGCTGAAATCACCCGCATCGCGGCGCAGACGACTTTCAACGGCCTGCGCGTTCTGGACGGCACTGCCGGTCCGTCGACCTTCCAGGTCGGTGCGAACGTCGGTGACACCATTTCAGTGAACTACTCGCAAGGTGTGCGCGCTGACCAGATCGGTCAGGTTGCAACCTCCACCGGCACTGCGGTAACGGCCGTGGCTCTTGGCGGTGCAAACACCCTGACGCTGCAGGTCGGCTCCAATGCTGCGGTGAACATCGGCGCCAGCGCGGTCGGCGCATCGGCCGGGCAGAGCGTCGGTTCCGCGTATTCGAAGGTTCAGGCCATCAATGCGGCCGGGGTGTCCGGCTTGACGGCTAGCGCCAGCACGACGGCGACTGAAGCGGCCGCCTTCGTGGCGGTCGGTACCGGCGGTACAACGGCCAGCACGTATAACCTGTCGATCAACGGCGTGGCGATTTTCGCCGGCACCGGCAACGTGGCTGTCGGCACGACGGTGACTGCTGCCGCTGTGGCGACGCAGACTAACTTGTATTCGTCACAGACGGGCGTAACGGCCAGTGTCAATGGTGGCGTCCTGTCGTTCACCGCGGCCGATGGCCGCGACGTGGCGGTGACCCAGCTGGTAACGTTGGGCACCGGTGCTGCCGGTACCGGCATCAATGCCAACGTATCGGGCGGCGTGGCCAACACGCTGACCACGACTAGCGGGTTGATCACGCTGTCCGCGTCGAGCAACATCACGATCGGCGGCGCAGGCGCTGCTGACATCGGCTACGCGGCCGGCACGATCTCGCTGAACGCGCAGACGCTGGCGAATGCCAACGTGCTGACGGTGGCAAACGCCAATGCGGCCATCGCCGCGGTCGATTCTGCCTTGACGACGGTCAGCTCTTTCCAGAGCCAGCTGGGCGCCATCCAGAACCGCTTCACCTCCACCGTGTCGAACTTGCAGGCGATCACACAGAACCTGCAGGCTTCGCGCAGCACGATTCAAGATGCGGACTTCGCGGCGGAAACCGCGAATCTGACCAAGGCTCAAGTGTTGCAACAGGCCGGTATCTCGGTGCTTGCGCAGGCGAATGCCTCTCCGCAGTCGATCCTGAAGTTGCTGCAGTAATTTTGACCGCAGCGATCTTCAAAGATCATTTGATGTAAGCGTCACGGCCCGGAAGGCAAGAGCATCCGGGCCGTGATTTTCGATTGGATACTCAGGTTCAGTTCACGGCGAAAGCCAAAAGGCAGTTCAAGTACCGGTTAATTCATTCAAGGGTGTAGCTATGGCGAACGACGTGCGACCGGGAGAGATCCTGGCAACGCGCCCCGTGCAAGGAGGTCGGGCGCCAACAACTGCAACTGATGCAAGCGGCAAACTTAAGCCGCAAATTCCCGCCGGCGGCAAATTCCCGCCGCGTGTTCCCATTCCTGAAGACAAGCCGGTGCAGCGGACAGGCTCCGAGGCGGACCTGGCGGCGCTGGCCGAACGTGTCAGTCAATTCCTGCGCGAGTCCGGTCGGGCGATTGCCTTCCGGGTGGAAAGCGCAGGAGGGAAGACGGTAATTCACGAGATTGACCCGGATACAGGCGAAGTTATCGCGGAAATCACCTCCGATGATCTGATGTCTTTGGCAAAGGGTTTGGGTCTGTCGGGCACGCTGGTCAACAGCCGCGCCTGATCAGATTGAGAATGACGGTTCGCACGGCGGTTCCTGGTACGGGATTTGCTTAAGATTCTTCCGTAAGCGCCGATTAATCAGTACTCAAGGAAACGCCACGAGTTTTTATGGCTTCGACCATTCAGTCCACCGGTATAGGCTCAGGTCTCGACATCGCGAGCATCGTCACGCAATTGACGACGGCCCAGGGCGATGCGCAGACCAAGCAGCTCACCGCCCGCAAGACCGACCTGGACGCCCAGGTGTCCGCCTACGGCACCTTTCGCGCGGCACTCGAGGCGCTGCAGGCGACGCTGCCGGCGCTCAAGGACGCCAATAAGTTTCAAGGACGCAGCGCTGCGTTGGGCGATATTGCAATCGCCACTGCCAGCGCCGACTCGACTGCAACGCCGGCGCAGTACACGCTCGCCGTGTCGTCGCTGGCCACGGCTGCGAGCCTCGTTTCCGCTCCCATCGTCAACGACACGGTGGGGACCGGAACGCTGAATATCACGGTCGGCGGCGTGACCGCACAGATCACCATCGACAGCACCAACAATTCGCTTGCCGGAATCGCGGCAGCCATCAATTCGGCGGTGGGCAATCCCGGGGTCAATGCCTCGGTGATCAATACCGCAGGCGGCGCGCGTCTGGTGCTCAACGGCACCAAGACCGGCGCCATCAACGGCATCACGGTCACGCAGACCGGCGGCGACGGCGGGTTGGCGCAGTTGGCTTACGATCCGCTCAACAGCAACACGCAGCTGACGCAGTCGCAGGCGCCGCAGGATGCGCAGTTCACGATCAATGGATTCGCAGCCTCCAGCCCCAGCAATGCGGTCTCCGGTGTCATCACCGGCGTGACCATCAATTTGCTTAAAACGACCGTGGCCAATACCCCGACGACGCTGACCGTAGGGTATGACCAGGAAGGGGCGACCTCCGCCATCACCAATTTCGTCACCGCCTACAATGCGCTGATCACCAGCGTCAAAGCGCTGACCAGCTACGATGTAGCCACCAAGACCGGCGGGACATTGCTCGGCAACACCACGGTCACCTCCCTGGTCAGCAAGTTGCGGCAATTGCTGTCGACCCACATCACCAGCAGCACCGGCGGTGTCCAGTCGCTGACGGACTTGGGAGTCACGGCCAGTCTGCAAGGTACGCTGGACCAGAGCGACAGCAAGGTCGGCGCGGCGCTGACCAGCAATCTGACCTCCGTGACGAATCTATTGGGCGGCAAGAACGGTCTCGCGGCACAGTTGGATACGGCGCTGACGCAGTACACCCAGCCCAGCGGTTTGCTCGACACGATCAGCAAGGGGTTGAGCAGCGGGCTTGCCGACATTTCCCACAAACAGACGGCACTCCAGCTTCGGCTGGCGACCTACTCGGCAACACTGACCAAACAATTCAACGCCATGGATGCCGCGGTGGCCTCGCTGAAGCAGACGCAGAATTTTCTGTCGCAGGCGTTCAACAGCATCAACGGCACCAAGACTTCGACCAACTCCAATTAGGATCGGCTGACTTTTCATGAACACTCGAAATGCCATGGCGCAATACCGGTCGGTGCAGGGCCGCGGCGCCGTCATCGATGCCAGCCCGACGCGTCTGGTGCAATTGGCGCTGGATCAGATGCTGATCCAGCTGACCGTGGCGCGCGGTTGCATGGAGCGGATTCGCCTAGGTCGGCAAGTTCGCGACGTGGTGGACAAAGGCACCGCGGTCGCCAAGGTCAATGGACTCATGGGCGAATTGGCGGGCAGCCTCGATCTGGAACGCGGCGAGGGCATCGCGCAGAACCTGCTGGCGCTGTATAGCTACATGATGACCCGTCTGACACTGGCCAATTTGAACAACGATGTGACCATCATCGATGAAATCGCCAACCTGGTGCGGGAGATCAAGACCGGCTGGGATGAAGTGGTGGCCCAGGGCTTATGAACAAGCCTGCCGCCGCTACCGTGGTGCGCGCGCGCGAACTGTCGCGGGAGCTGCTTGCGGTTGCGCAAACGGGCGATATGCAAGCGGTGGTCGAACTCGACACCCGGCGCAGCCGGCTGCTGCACGAATTTCTTGACGGTACCCAACGTATCGGTGACTCGGATCGGCAGGTCCTGCAAGAAATCGAAACGATGAACGATGAGCTGATTGCGCGCATCGAGCAGATGCGATCCGGCACGGGGCGTGAAATGGACAAACTCGGCCAGGGTCAGCGCGCGCTGGGCGCGTACGCGGCCGTGCAGGGACAGCGCGAATGACGACTTCGGAAAGTTTGAAAGACTCCACCGGCGTGTTCGACAACGCGTTGGCGGTCAAGGGCGCCTTTGCGATCCGCTGGCATGCCGGACAAAAGCTCACGCCTGCCGCCGCCGCGGTCGCCGAAACCGACAACCTGCAATTGCTGGTGGCGGAAGCCTCGATGGATGAAGCGCCCAGTTCCGAGGCGTTGAAGGACGAGTCGCCGCAACTGGCCATGGAACTGCATCGCATCGAGTTGAAGGTCAATGTATTGCTGAAGATCGCCGGAGAATTGCTGGCCCGTGAACAACGGCTGCCGGAGCCGCGCCTGCTGCGTCTGTCGGCCATCGGTCTCGAATGCGCCGGCGATGAAGGCATGAAGTCCGGCGAGCGTGGATTGCTGGAATTGTTTGTGAACCGATCACTGCCGTACTCGCTGAAATTCCAGGCGATCATCGACTCCGACCGTGTGCTGCCATCGGGACGCATGGTTCATTTTCGATTCGAAGCGTTGAGCGAAACGGTTTCCGATCATCTCGCGAAGCTGATTTTCCGCAAGCATCGGCGCCTCATCGCGCTTGCCAAACACGCCTGAACCCTGACGTTCCGCTGTGTCACTAGGGACTATCCCCTAATTTTATTAAGAGAAATCCGTACACGGATTGCAGTTTTCCCCCATCTGATGTGTTTTGAATGTCTTCGATAATATCCTGACCGACGTACACTGATTGAACAGTGTCAATGAGTTAGACGCGATGCTTGAACCAAGATAACAACTTGTGTCGCGTGCGATATACAGAAACGGGAAGGAGACCTGAGGACAGTGGCGAAAGACCAGCGGTCTGGCGATGGATGGATGTTTTGGACACGGTGACAAAGCCTGGTCCCGTGCAGTTTCGGCCCAGCGGCCGGTCGCGGCCGATGCGCGAAATTCACCGGCTCATCGAGCAGGTGGCACCGTCGGACAGCAATGTCCTGGTCCTAGGCGAATCCGGCACCGGCAAAGAAATGGTGGCGCGCCACATTCACGAGCTGTCCGGCCGCTCGGCGCATCCCTTCGTGCCGGTCAATTGCGGCGCGATCCCCGCCGAGTTGCTGGAAAGCGAATTGTTCGGCCATGAGAAGGGTGCATTCACCGGCGCGTTGTCGACGCGGCTGGGGCGTTTCGAATTCGCAGAAGGTGGCACTCTGTTTTTGGATGAGATCGGTGACATGTCGCTGCAGATGCAGGTCAAGTTGCTGCGAGTGCTGCAGGAACGCAGCTTCGAGCGGGTCGGCAGCAACCGCACCATCAAGTGCAACGTGCGCATCATAGCCGCGACTCACCGCAATCTCGAGTCCGCCATCCTCGAGGGCAAATTCCGCGAAGATCTGTACTACCGGCTCAACGTATTTCCCGTGCAGATCCCGCCGCTTCGCGATCGTCTGGAAGACATGCCGGTGCTGATCGAGAATTTGCTCGAACGCCAGGCGCGCAGCAGCGGGCGTCGTATCCGCATCGCCAACGATGCGATGAACTGTCTCATGCGATGCCGGTGGCCCGGCAATGTGCGCGAACTCGCCAATCTGTTGGAGCGGCTCGGCATCCTGTACCCGGATCAGGCGATCAGCGCCACCGATCTGCCGGAACGTTACCGGATCGTCGATTCCGCCGACTGGTTCGGCACCGGCATGCACATCGAGGCGCAGAGCGCGCAGAGCAGCTCGCTGCCACCGATCCAAGTTTCCGCGCCGACCGATTCGTTGCCCAGCGGCGGTTTGGATCTCAAGGATCATCTGTCCGCGATCGAGCTGGGGTTGATCCGCAAAGCCATGCAGGAAGCCGACGGCACGGTTGCCGAAGCGGCGCGCCTGCTGCGCATGCGGCGCACCACGCTCGTGGAAAAGCTGCGCAAGTATCGGCTACACGCTTAAGAGCGTGCAGAAGGCGCCTCTCGCGGCGTCGGAAAATTGACGAAGGTGCGAACGCCTCCCTCGCGGTTTTTCTTAAGCTGCTGATCGCATGGGAAAATATTCCCAAGGCATGAAAGTTGCTCAATCGGTTGCTGGATGAACGCCGTCACCGAAATCAATCACTCGAGCAAGGTAGAACTGAGCAAGGCGTTCGCCGCGTTCGGTTCGGCATCCTCGAAACTCACGGGTGCATTCGAAGCGCTCGAGCTGCGAGTCGCGCGCCTGACGCATGAGCTTGCGGAGGCTCGCGCCGGTGAAGAGCGATTGACCTCCCGTCTGGCGGCCATCGTCGACGGATTGCCGGGTGCCGTTCTGGTGTTGGATTCGACGGGCGGCGTCCTGGAATTGAATTCCACGGCGCGCGAGTTGCTGGGTTCGCCCATGCCCGGCGAGCGCTTTGAATCGCTGCTTGCCAAAAATCTGGTCGACCCGGCGTTGCTCATCGGCGATATCGAATTACGCAATGGCCGCTTTGTCACCCTGTCGCGACGATCTTTCGCGGGTGGCGAGATCGTGCTGCTCACCGACGTGACGGAAGCACATCTCATGCAATCCTTCCTGGCCCGGCAGCAGCGGCTGTTGACGCTCGGTGAACTCGCAGCCGGATTGGCGCATCAGATTCGTACGCCCCTGGCCGCCGCACTCCTCTATGTGACGCAGATGACCTTACCCGGCAAGGATGCGCCGGATCTGGTGCGTTGTGCCGAGAAGACAGCAGCTCGCTTGCGCGAACTGGATACCCTCATCACGGAAATGCTCGCCTTCGCGCGCGGCAACGCCAGCCTTGAGCCGGTCAGCGTCAACGCGCTGCTCGAACAGGTGGCGCAGTGGTTGCGACCTGCGCTGGGGCAGGGCGTGACGCTGACGATCCGCACCGAAGCGCCGGACCTGCAGGTGCGCGTCAATGCGCCGTCCCTGGTATCCGCCATCCTAAATCTGGCCACCAACGCGATGCAGGCGGCGGACGGCGAGCTTGCCATCGAATTGTTGTCGCGGCGCGCCGCGTCCGGCCATGCCGAGATCGTCGTGTCCGACGACGGACCGGGTATTGCCGACCATGTGCAGAGCCGCGTGTTTGAGCCGTTTTTTACGACACGCGCGCGTGGCACCGGTTTGGGGTTGGCCATCGTGAAGTCCATCGTCGAGGCACATCACGGCAACATCTGTCTGGCGAAAGGCCGACCGCGCGGCGCCAGCTTTGTCATCGATCTTCCTGCGGAGTGTGCAGATGAATGAGTTGAAAGTGTTGATCGTGGAGGACGATGCCGCCCTGCGCGAAGCGTTGCTGGACACCTTGTCGGCCGCCGGCATTCCTTCCGACGCGGTGGGCGATGCCGCCGGTGCGCTGGTGCGCCTGGAGCGGGAGAGCTACGGCCTGGTGATCAGCGATGTCCATATGCCCAAATCCGACGGGGTGGAACTGCTGATTGCCATCAAGCGCCGTTGGAGTGAAGTGCCGGTCGTGCTGATGACAGCGTACGCAACGGTCTCCAAGGCCGTGGCCGCCATGCGCGAAGGCGCGATCGACTACATCGTGAAGCCCTTCGATGCGGCCCAGTTGATCGAGCTTGCGCGCAGGCAATTGGCAAACCGTGTGGTCCCGGAGGGCCTGGTCGCCGAGGATCCGGAGTCGCGCCGTGTACTGGCGCTTGCGACGCGCATCGCGCAGAGCGATGCCACCGTACTGCTGACCGGCGCCAGCGGCACCGGCAAGGAAGTGTACGCGCGTTATATCCGCGCCTGCTCCTCGCGAGCAACTGCACCGTATGTGGCCATCAATTGCGCCGCCATCCCGGAGAACATGCTGGAGGCGACTTTGTTCGGCCATGAGCGCGGCGCGTTCACCGGCGCGCTCAGTGCGCATTCGGGCAAGTTCGAGCAGGCGCAGGGCGGCACCTTGCTGCTGGATGAGATTTCCGAGATGGACTTGGGCCTGCAGGCGAAGATTCTGCGAGTTTTGCAGGAACGCGAAGTGGAGCGTGTCGGCGGCAGCCGCACCATCGCGCTCGACGTGCGCGTCATCGCCACCTCCAATCGGGATCTTGCCGAGGAAGTGAAGCAGGGTCGCTTTCGCAGCGATCTGTATTACCGTTTGAACGTGATGTCCCTGCAGCTCCCTGACCTTGCGCAGCGGCGCGGCGACATTCTGCCGTTGGCAATACGGGCATTGAACGCCTGCGGTCGTGCGCAGGCGCAGTTCAGCGCATCAGCTAAAGCGGCGTTGCTGGCACATGACTGGCCCGGCAATGTGCGTGAACTGACCAATGCGGTGCAGCGCGCCGCACTGCTGAGCGCCGGTGATGTCATCGATGCGCAGGCGCTGGGATTGGGCGAGCCGGCGCAAATGCCGGCAGCTGCGCTCGCAACGAGTGGTGCCGGTGACTCGGGGCTGGGACGCGATCTGAAAGAACGCGAGCGCGAATTGATCCTGCACACGCTGCAGCAGACCGCCGGCAGCCGCAAGCAGGCAGCGGAACGATTGGGCATCAGCGCGCGCACGTTGCGCCACAAGCTGCAGCAGTTCAAAGCCGCGGGGCTGATCGAGGCATGACGACATGAGCAGTCTTGAAATCAACCGCGTGCTGAGTGAAATGCGAGCGCTGCAGGCACGCGTCGGGCCGCCGTCCGCGGCGCGCGTCGATATGCAGGTCGCGCCCGGCGCTACGCCCGTGACTACGTCCGTCTCCGACTTCGCCAACTTGATGAAATCCTCGGTGGACAAGGTCGCGGGCATGCAGAACGACGCCAAGGCCTTGTCGGTGGCCTATGAATCCGGCGACCGGAGTGTCGATCTGACCAAGGTGATGCTCGAAGTGCAGAAGGCGGGGTTGGCGTTCCGGGCCATGACCGAGGTGCGCAACAAGTTGATCGATGCGTATCACGAAGTCATGAACATGCAGGTTTAGGGGTAACGATTCATGGCTGACAATGCATTGACAGGCCCCGGCGGCTTCCTCGACTCCATCCCCGGTCTGCGCCAGCTCACGCTGCTCGTCGGCGTGGCGGTCGCGATCGCCGCCGCCGTGTGGCTCGTGATCTGGTCGCAGGGACAGAGCTACACGGTGTTGTATGGCCAATTGTCCGAACGGGAAACGGGTCAGGTGATGGACGCGCTGACAGCGGCGGGCATCGAGTTCAAATTGAATCCGGCGGGTGCGGTGACCGTTCCCGAGCCCAAGGCGCAGGAGGCGCGGATCCGATTGGCGAGCCAGGGATTGCCGCAAAGCGATGCGTTGGGCATCGAAATGATTCAGAAGGACTCGGCGCTGGGCACGAGTTCGATGATGGAAACCGCGCGCTATCAATCGGCGCTCGAGACCGAGCTCGCGCGTACGATCGGCAAGGTGCAGGGAGTGCAGGGCGCTCGCGTCCATCTGGCCATCCCCAAGCCCAGCGTGTTTCTGCGCGATGCGCGCAAGGCCACGGCGTCGGTCATGCTGCAGTTGTATCCCGGTCGTCGGCTGGATCCGGGGCAGGTGGCGGCGGTGGTTCACCTCATCGCCTCGAGCGTGCCGGACCTGGAGTCGAAGGACGTGACCGTGGTCGATCAGGCAGGGACGCTGCTGAGTTCACCCGATGAGGGCAGCGAGGCCACGGCGAGCACCAAGGAATTCGAATACACGCGCAAGCTCGAGGAAAGCTACCAGCGCCGCATCGTCGAAATCCTCGAACCGATGCTCGGCCCGGGACGCGTGCATGCCACTGTCACTGCCGACATGGATTTCACCGTCACGGAACAGACGCGCGAGAATTACGATCCGCAAAAGACCGTGGTGCGCAGCGAGCAGCTGGCCAATGACGAGCGCAAGGGCGGTGACGGTGCGCAGGGCATTCCCGGCGCGCTCAGCAATCAACCGCCGGGCACCACCGGCACGCCGCCCGCTTCTCAGACCACCGCCACCGGCACTGCGGTGACCCCGAGTTCGACGTCGTCGCGCAGCACCAAGAATTTCGAAGTGGATCGCGTGTTGTCCTACGTCAAGCAGCCGATTGGCACGATCAAGCGGCTGAGCATCGGCGTGGTGCTGGATGATTGGCAGAAGACCGATGCGGCAGGGCAGGTGACCACGTCTCCCATGACCGATGTGGACGTCAAGCGCTTCACGGAACTGGTGCGCGAGTCGGTGGGATTCAAGACCGATCGTGGCGATCAGATCAGCGTCATCAATCAGGCCTTCAAAACCGGCTTGCCGCCCGGCCCCATCGAAGGGCCGTCGCTGTTGCAGCAGCCGTGGCTGGCATCCGTCGCCAAGCAGGCGGTGGGCATCGGTCTGGTCTTGCTCGTGGCCTTCATGGTGCTGCGGCCGTTGATGAGCAATCTCACCCGCCCGACGGTGCACGCGCTTGGACCCAATGCCACGTCCAGTGGCGCGTCCGACGGCGGTGGTCCGCAAGCGCCCGGCGCAATCAAGCTGGCGCCCAGCTTCGAGCAGCAGATCGCCGCGGCACGATCGCTGGTGGGCCAGGACCCGAAGCGCGCCGCCCAGGTGGTGAAGGAGTGGGTTGCGACAGACAGTTGATCTGCCGCTAACCTTACGCGTCGCATGGCGAGCAAACCCACCGATATTCCCGGCACGCAGCGCGCCGCCATTCTCTTGATGAGCCTCGGCGAGCAGGACGCGGCGGCCGTGCTCAAGCAGATGGATGCGCGCGAAGTCCAAAAAGTCGGCGCGGCGATGGCGGCGCTTACCGAAGTGTCGCGCGATCAGATGAACGTGGTGCTCGATTCGTTCATCGGAACCGCCGATAGCCGCGCCGGCGTCGCTTCCGGCTCGCAGGACTATGTGCGCCGCGTGTTGACCCAGGCAGTGGGCAAGCAGAAGGCCGACATGCTGCTGGACCGATTGTCCACCGGTCAGACGGGCCAAGGCATCGAGCAGCTCAAATGGATGGATGCCAAAGCGGTGGCGCAGATCATCGGCAGCGAACATCCGCAGATCATCGCCATCGTCCTGTCGCATCTGCCGCCGGAGCAAGCTGCTGCTGTGTTGCCGCTGCTGCTGCCCGATGCGCGCACCGAAGTGCTGATGCGCATCGCCACGCTCAATGAAGTGCCGCAGACGGCGTTGACGGAGCTTGATCTGCTGGTGGAGAAGCAGGCCACCGTATCCTCGCAGCCGCCGGCGCGGCGCGTCGGCGGCGCCAAGACGGTCGCCGACATTCTCAATGCAATGGCGAAGGACAAGAGCAGCGAGGAGATGGGCAAGATCCAGGCGGCGGACGATCAGCTGCATCAGACCATCAAAGACCTGTTGTTCGTCTTCGACAATCTGCTCAACATCGATGATCGCGGCATTCAGACACTGCTGCGCGAGGTCGGCTCCGACGCACTGGCGCTCGCTTTGCGGGGCGCCGAACCCGAGGTGCAGGACAAGATCCTCAAGAACATGTCGAAGCGCGCGGCGGAGATCCTCAAGGACGATATGGACGCGCGCGGTCCGGTGAAGCTGGTCGAAGTCGAGGCGGCACAGAAGGAAATCATCACGATTGCGCAGCGTCTGGCCGAGGAAGGCACCATCAATCTCGGCGGCAAGGGCGACGACTTTGTCTGAGCCCACGGTGAAACCGGAGGCGCCGCAAGTGCGCACCTGGATCGCCCCGGACATGGGAACGGTGGCAGGCGCCGCGTCCGGCAAGACGAGTGGTGCCGCCGCCAGACCGCCCACCGTCGGCGGATTGGCCGACCTTCAAGCCGAGGCGTATCGCGAGGCGTTCGAGCAAGGGCTGGCGGAGGGCCGCGCCGCGGGTCGCGAGGAAGTGCGGCAGCAGGTGGAGCGGATCGCCGGCATGTTCTACGATCTGGCGAAGCCGTTCGAAGAACTCGACACCGAAGTGGAGCGTGAACTGCTCACGCTGGCCATGGCGCTGGCGCGCCAGATCGTGCGCCGCGAACTCAAAACCGACCCTACGCAAATCATCGGCATCATCCGCGAAGCGATTGCGGCGCTGCCGATCGCGGCGCGTGAAGTGCGGGTGCATCTGCATCCGGAAGACGCAGCGGTGGTTCGTCAGCATCTTGCGCCCACCGAACGCGAGCGAGCCTGGACCATCATCGAGGACCCGGTGATGTCGCGTGGCGGCTGTCAGGTGACGACCAATGCATCGCGCATCGATGCCCGTCTGGAAACACGCCTCGGCGCCATCTTGAGTGAACTGCTCGGTACTGAACGCCAATCCGAAGGCGTGCGGTCGCCGTGAAGGTCGCGGACCGCATCGCGACGCGGCCGCGACCCAAGGAGTGGGCGAAAGCGTTGAGCCGCGCCTCTGCGCGCATGGCGGAGATGCGCGATGTGGTGGTCGAAGGAACGCTGAGCCGGATGGTGGGCATGACGCTGGAAGCCGTGGGCTGCGAGGCGGCGGTGGGCGGACGCTGCCTGGTCGATACCGCGGATGGCAAGCAGGTGGAGGCGGAGGTTGTCGGTTTCTCCGGCGAGAAACTCTTTTTGATGCCCACCGGTAACGTCCGCGGGCTGATGCCCGGCGCTCGAGTGGTGCCCACCCATAGCGTGTCCGAAGTGCTGGTGGGTGACGGGTTGCTTGGCCGCGTGCTCGATGGGGCCGGCCGGCCTCTCGACGGTCTGGGTGATATCGCCTGCACCGAGCGCGTGTCCCTGACCGGAGAGCCGTTGAACCCGTTGCGTCGCTGGGCGATCCGCGATCCGCTGGATGTCGGCGTGCGCTCGATCAATTCTTTGCTGACCGTGGGTGGCGGACAGCGCATTGGGTTGTTCGCCGGATCCGGCGTCGGCAAATCCGTGCTGCTGGGGATGATGACGCGCTATACGCAGGCCGATGTCACCATCGTCGGGCTGATCGGCGAACGCGGCCGTGAAGTGCAGGAGTTCGTCAGCAACACGCTCGGACCGGACGGCATGCGCCGCGCCGTCGTGATCGCCACGCCCGCGGACAATCCGCCACTGATGCGCATGCACGGCGCCTGGCTCGCCACCGCCATCGCTGAATATTTTCGCGACCGCGGCCTGAAGGTGCTGCTGCTGCTGGATTCCTTGACGCGATTTGCACAGGCACAGCGCGAAATCGCGCTGGCAATCGGTGAGCCCCCGGCAACCAAGGGCTATCCACCCTCGGTGTTCGCGCGCCTGCCGCAACTGGTGGAACGAGCCGGCAACAGCGACCGCGGGCCGGGATCCATTACCGGGTTCTACACGGTGCTGGTGGAGGGCGATGATCAAAATGATCCGATTGCCGATGCCGCGCGCGCGATTCTCGACGGGCATATCGTCTTGACACGACGTCTGGCGGAAAACGGACTCTATCCCGCCATCGACATCGAGGCCTCCATCAGCCGCGCCATGCATCAGATCTGTACTCGCGAGCAGCTCGATCTGGCCATGCGCTTCAAACAGGTGTACTCCACTTATCAACAAAACCGCGATCTGGTCACGGTGGGCGCCTATCGGCGCGGCGCGGATCCGCGCGTCGACCTGGCCGTGGACCAATGGCCCAAAATGATGGAATTTCTGCGCCAGGACATGTATGAGCCCATTGGAATCGATAAGAGTAATGCTGATCTGAAACAACTCGTGACGCAGTTCTCGGCGCAAACGCCGCTGATCGGCTGATAGTGCGCACCGATGATGAGAAAATCGACACGATTCGAGCCGATTCGCGCAATTGCCAGCAACACGGCGGACAGCTTACGCCGCGGTGTCGCAGACGCTGAACGGCTTCTGGCGGAAGGGGAGCGGCAGCTCGCGCAACTGCAACAATATCGCACCGACTATCTCAGCCAGCCGGAGCGTTCACCGGACAGCATGGACACGGTCAGGCTGCAGAATCTGCGATCCTTCCTGGACCGTCTCGGCGATGCCGTTCGCCTCCAGACCGAGGTGGTTGCCACGGCGCGCGCGGACTATGAAGCCAAGCGTTTGTTGTGGTCGCAGAAACGAGTCGAAGCCGAAGCACTTGCCAAGGTGGTCGATCGATTCAAACTCGATGAGCGCCGCGCGCAGGACAAGCGCGATCAGAACGAATCCGATGATGCCAGCATGCGGCGTCTTGCCACGGAGCACTTCGACGTCGGTTGACGGGTTCGCGCGCCTTGGCACGCGCATTGCAGTATCCACTGCCTATGGCTACACCTTCCGTCAGTTTGCAGCCCGCGTTGCCCTCGGCGCCGCCGCCCGTACCGCCTTCGGCACGTGCTCCGGACGAGTCTGCGCAGGTCAGTTCCAAACCGGAAGGCTTTGCCGGCGCGATGAAACACGCGCAGGCGCAGCAGAAAGCGCCCGATCGGGTGCAATCTCGCAAGCGCGAAGCCAATGCCGCGGACACTCCCGTGCCACGTGCGCGCGTCAAAGCCGAACGCAAACCCGCCGCCAAGACCGATGCGTCGCCGGACGCCGCCGGAACGAATCCGCCGCTTGCCGGCAAGAAATTGCCGCCCGCTGCCGATTCCGACGCCGCGAGCGACGCTGCGCCCCAGGTCCAAGTTGCGAACGCGCCGCCGACCAATGGGGTGCCGGTACCGGTCGCGGCGCTGTTGCTGCAGCCGGTGTCTGCAACGGAATCCACCGCACCGGCCGGATCCGTTACGGGGCAGGCTCCCGTCAATGCATCGCCCGCGCCTCCCGCGGCGCCCGCGCCGATCGCAACGGCATCGCTGCCGCTTGCACCTGAAAGCACCCATGGCTCGGGCTTGCCGGCGGTGGTGCATAACAGTGCACAAAAGCCCGACATAGCGCCGAAATTCGCGGCCACGCCCAATCCCGCGGCACCGCCCGCAGCGCATTCTGCCGCAGCCGCCACCGACACCATTCCGACGCCGTCCTTTGCCGCGGATCCCCTCGTCGGGGCGGTGGCGGCAGGCTTGGCCGCGGCCGTCACGACTCCGGTGGACCCCGCTGCCACCGGCAAACCCAAGGTCAGCGTCGCAGCGGGTGCAAACCCGGGCTCGACCGGTTCCTCGCTCAATTCCGCTGCCGAGGTCGCGTCGTCATCAGCGGCGCAGGCGCTGATCAGCAACCCCGTATCCGCATTGAATGCCAGCGCGCCGGGCGCAGATCGGGACGCGGGATCACGCGGCGCAGCGCAGGTGCTGTCCTTGGGCGCTGCGGCACCGGATGCGACATCCCCGACAGCGACTGCAGCCGTGAACACGCCCGCGACTGCGGCGGCCAGTGCCGCGGACCCTGCGGTGTTCAAATTGCATCAGGGCCTGGACTCGCCGGATTTTCCGCAAGCCCTGGCCGACAAGGTGGCCTGGCTGGTCGACAAGGACATCGGCAGCGCCAAACTGCAGATCAATCCACCGCAACTGGGCCCGATCGACGTGCATATCGAAGTGCAGGGCGACAAGGCGCAGGTGTGGTTGAGCGCACACAGCGTGGTGACCCGCGAGGCGCTGGAGGCCTCCTCGCCGAAGCTGCGTGACATGCTCGGTTCGCAGGGCTTTGCGCAGGTGAGCGTGGACGTGTCGCAACGTTCTTTTCAGGACCGTTCCGCACCGTCCCCGCAGACTCAATGGCTGCCGACCGCTGCGCGCAATCATCCTGACGAGTTGTTCTCCGCGCCGGCTGCTCAGCCCAGACGTCTGGGCCCGGGAGCGCTCGACGCCTACGCCTGATCGCTTTTGGCGGTTGAGCGATTAGACTAGCGGCATGCAAGCCATTCAAGATTTCACCGTCGCCGACATTCAGGCCGCGCAGCTCAAGCTCACCCCGCACCTCGCGCGGACACCGGTCATGACGCTGTACAGTCCGCAGGTTCAAGCCGCACTCGGACCGCAGACCCGCGTCACGCTCAAGCTGGAGTTGTTTCAGCGCACGGGCAGCTTCAAGGCGCGCGGCGCGCTCACCAATGTGTTCGCGCTGAACGCGCAACAACTGGCGCGCGGCATCACGGCCGTCAGCGCCGGTAATCATGCGATCGCGGCGGCATTTGCCGCGCAGGTTGCCGGCACCAGCGCCAAGGTCATCATGATCGAAACCGCCAATGCGTTGCGCATCGCGCGCAGCCGCGGCTATGGCGCGGAGGTGCTGATGGCCGGCAATGCGCACC
Organism: Pseudomonadota bacterium; assembly: GCA_031394735.1. Taxonomy (GTDB): domain Bacteria; phylum Pseudomonadota; class Gammaproteobacteria; order Steroidobacterales; family Steroidobacteraceae; genus TMP-86. The sequence continues at coordinate 77,556 of JANMXI010000012.1, forward strand.
AGGCGTTCGCACAAGCCGAACAGATCATGCGCGAGGAAGGGCGCGCCATGATTCACCCTTTCGAAGGTCGCAACACCGCGCTGGGCACGGCGACGCTCGGCGCCGAGTTTCTGCAGCAGGTGCCGGATCTGGATGCCGTGATCGTGCCGATCGGCGGCGGGGGATTGTGCGCCGGCGTCGCGGCGGCGGTGAAATTGCTGGCGCCGGGCTGCAAAGTTTATGGCGTGGAGCCCGAAGGCGCCGACTCGATGCATCGCAGCTTTGCGGCGGGCTCGGTGCAATGCATCGATCGTGTCGCCACCATCGCTGACAGCCTGGGCGCGCCGTACGCGATGCCCTATACCTTTTCGCTGTGCCGTCGATTCGTGGATGAACTGGTGATGATCACCGATGATCAGATCAAATCCGCGATGCGTCTGTTGCTCGAAGATGCGAAGCTCGCCGTGGAGCCCGCAGGCGCTGCCGCCACCGCCGCCATGATGGGGCCGCTGCGCGAACGCATCACCGGCAAGAAGGTCGGCATCATCGTCTGCGGAGCGAATATCGATGCGGCCAGCTTTCTGCGCCTGTTGAACTGACATGCACGTCCTGATCGTCGAGGACGATGCGACTGCGCGCGCCTATCTGACCAAGGCGTTGCGCGAGGCCGGCCACACGGTCGATGCCGCGGGCGATGGCATTGAAGGACTGCATAGGGCCACCTCGACCGCGTTCGATGTGGCCATCGTCGACCGCATGCTGCCCAAACTCGACGGACTGGCGATGATCCAATCCCTGCGCGCCACGGCACGCAAGACGCCGGTGCTGATCCTCAGTGCGTTGGGGGAGGTCGACGATCGCATCACCGGCTTGCGGGCCGGCGGCGATGACTATCTGACCAAGCCTTACCATCTGGCCGAACTGCTCGCCCGCGTCGATGCCCTTGCCCGCCGCGGCGATGTGACTGATTCTGCGTCGATTGCGAAGTTGAAAGTGGCCGATCTGGAATTGGATCGCATGACCCGGCGCGTGACCCGCAACGGCAAAAAGATCGAGCTGACGGCGCGCGAATTTCAGCTTCTCGAGTATCTGATGCGGCACAGCGGGCAGGTGGTCACGCGCACGATGCTGCTCGAAGGTGTCTGGGACTATCACTTCGATCCACAGACCAATGTGATCGATGTGCATATCAGCCGATTGCGCCACGCCATCGACAAGGATTTTGACAAGGCGCTGCTGCATACGGTGCGCGGCGCCGGTTACAGTCTGCGCGAAGAGGAATAATCATGTCCGGCGAACACCGTTTCGCCGGTGTGCTCGCCACCTCGCGATTTCGCATCGCCATCGTCTATTCGCTGGTCTTTTCGCTCGGCGCCGCGCTGTTGTTGAGCATCGTGTACCTCGCCGTGTCGAATGTCGTCGACAGCGGCACCGACAATTTGATCGAGGCCGAGGTGCAGGGACTGCGGGAACAGTACCGCGTGCTGTCGCGCGACGACTTCATCGAACTCATCGAACAACGATCCCAAGCCCAGGACGTCCGCGGTGCGGTGTACCTGCTGGTGGACCCGCAGTCGCGTCCGGTGGCGGGCAATGTGCCCGAGTGGCCGGCAAGCACCGACGCGCAGGGAAAATGGCTCGAATTCGTGGTCTCCGTGCCCTTCGGGGACGAAACGCGCGAGCACGAGATGCGTGCGCGCCGTTTCGTGTTGCCGGGCGGCTATCGGATGTTGGTGGGCCATGACGTGCAGGAGCGGCACGATGTCAAACGCCTGATGCTGCAGGGTCTGGTCGTCGCCGTGTTGCTGACGCTGTTATTGGGGTTGGGCGGAGGCTACTGGATGGGGAGGCGCATTCTCGCGCAGGCCGGCGCCGTCTCCGCGGTTGCGCAGCAGATCATGCGCGGCGACCTCTCGCAGCGCCTCCCCGTGCAGCATGCGGACGATGAGATCGATGCGTTGGCGCGCGATATCAACAGCATGCTGGACAAGATCGAACAACTCACGTTGGGCATGCGGACCGTGCTGGACAGCGCCGCGCACGATCTGCGCACGCCGCTGAACCGGCTGCAGTCACGCGCGGAAGCGGGGCTTGCCATCGTGCCGCCCGGCTCGCCGGCGCACCAGGTGCTCGAGCAGGTCAGCACCGAGGTCGATCGCATGCGCAGCACCCTGGATGCGCTGCTGCGGATTGCGCTGGCTGAAACCGGCACCGTGGCGCGCGAGAGCGTGGACCTGTCGGAACTGGTCTCGAGCATGGTCGAGCTCTATGCACCGGTCTGCGACGAGCGCGGACTCGCCTTCGATGCGCAGATCGCCACGGGCGTCACGGTGTTCGGCAGCCGTCAGTTGCTGGCGCAGGCGCTGGCGAACCTGTTGGACAACGCGCTCAAATTCACGCCGCGCGGCGGACGCATCCAGCTGCGGTTGCGAGCGGCGCCGGATGGCCCAGAGGTCAGCATCGCCGACAATGGTCCGGGAATTCCACAGGACAAGCGCGAAATGGTGCTGGGGCGCCGTGTGCGGCTGGATGAGGCTCGCGACCTTCCCGGCTCGGGTCTGGGCCTGTCGCTGGTCGCCGCCGTCACCAAACTGCATGGCGCGCGTCTGCTTCTGGGTGATGCGCAGCCGGGTTTGGACGTGACGCTGCAGTTTCCATTGCCGTAGGTCCGCCGTGGCAGCGCCTCGCCGGCCGCGCCAAAATTCTGACGCGCGCTCCGGAGCACTGCACTTCGTGCGCGCTAAGTCTCTGAGCACAAAAGAATAAAAACACGCCGAGTGGCGTGGTACAGAACTTGCTTGCATGCCTTACGTACGAACTTAATCGCGTGAGGAATTGCAAACATGGCAGCAGCAGCAGCAGAAGAAGAAGCCGAAGCCGTACCGCCGCCTGCGCCCAAAGGGCCGGGCATCGTTGGCAAGCTGATCAATGGGGTCGGTATTTTCGGGTTGTGCTTGAGCGCCGTGATCGCCGGCGGCTTCGTCAACGACAAATTGCATCCGCTGCCGGATTTGAAGCTGGGTCCCGACGGCAAGATCACCGCCATCGTACCGGTGAAGGTGGAGCATGGTGAACATGGGGAGGTGGTCGGCAAGGCCGCCATCTACTACGCCATCGATCCGCCGCTGGTGGTGAACTTCGAGGATTCCGCCGCGGTGCGCTTCCTGCAGATCACCGTCGAACTCATGGCGCGCGATCAAAAGGCAATCGACGGCGTGCAGAAGAACGTGCCGTTGATCCGCAACAACCTGCTGCTGCTGATCAGCAACCGCGACTACAAGACGCTGATGTCGCGCGAGGGCAAGGAAAAATTGCGCCAGGAGGCGCTTACCGAGGTGCGCAACATCTCCAAAAAGGAAGGTGCGCCACCGGTCGATGACCTGCTGTTCACCAGTTTCGTGGTGCAGTGATGAGCACACCTGCTGATGAAGCCGTGCCCGGACGAGGGCCAACCGATGTTCCGGCTGCGACCGCCGCGACGAGTGCGGTGATCTCTGATGAGGAAGCCTCCGCACTGCTGGAAAATTCGGCGCGTGACGGCGTGCGCGTCTTCGATATTACCGCCAACCGAATCAATCGCATGCGCCTGCCAAACCTGGAATACGTCGCCAAGACCTTTGCCCTGCGCGCCGGCACGTCGCTCACCAATCTGCTGGGGCGCGAAACGGTGGTCAAGTTCGATTCATTGGATCGCGGCAAGTCGGCTGATCTGCTGGCCGCATTGCCCAATCCGGCCAGCGTGGCAGTGGTGCGATTCAAGCCTTTGCCGGACTTCGCCTTGTTGAGCGTCGATCCACCGCTGCTGCTGGCGTTGCTGGACGGCTTTTTCGGCGGCTCGGGCCGCGTCTCCAACGATCCGCTGGCGGCGGCGTCGCCGGCGGCACAGCGCTTTCTCGGCGTCATGCTGCGCGGTCTGGCGGGTGATGTCGCCGCCGCCTGGGCGCCGGTCGCGCCGCTTGAACTCGAGGTGGTCAAGCAGGAGCACGATGCGCGGTTCATCCAGATCGGTGCGCCGCAAGACAGTCTTATCATCGTCAAATTCAGCATCGAATTCGGCGGCACCAACGGCGTCTTTCAATGGCTGCTGCCCGAGGCGCAAATCGCACCGGTGCGTGAGGCGCTGAGCGCGGACGGCAGTTCCCAGCATGCGAAGCCGCAGCAATCGTGGGCGCCGACCTTGAGCGCAGCGCTGCAGTCGGCGCAGATCGAAACGCGGGCCGTCCTTGGGTCTGCACAGATCTCGCTGCGCGAGCTGGTGCTGCTATCACCCGGCGATGTCATTCCCATCGAGGCGCCTGAGCAAGTGGTGTTGATGGCCGAGGACGTCCCGCTGTATCTGGGTCGCTTCGGCGTCTCGCAGGGACACAACGCACTGAGAATTCTGAACGGAGTTGCATCATGAGCACAGCCGAGACCAAAGGTGAGGGCGCCGCGCGGGCTCAGTTTGGCGATCTGGGCGCCAATGCCGGTCAGCTGGCTGCTAAGGAAATGAACATCAATCTGATCCTCGACGTCGCGGTGACACTGTCGTTGGAAGTCGGCCGCGCGCGCATGTCGGTTCGCGATCTGCTGCAACTTGCGCCGGGCGCGATCGTCGAGTTGGACCGGCTTGCCGGTGAGCCGCTCGACGTGCTGGTGAACGGCGTGCGTATTGCACGTGGCGAGGTCGTGGTCGTGAACGAGAAGTTCGGCATCCGTCTCACCGACGTCGTCAGCCAGACCGAGCGCATGGAGCATGTGCAATGACCAACGCGTCAGCCACCATCAATACGCTCCCCGCGGGCGGGCTGATGCAGCTGACCTTCAGCCTGGTATGCGTCGTGGGATTGATCTTTGCGATCACCTGGCTCGTGAAACGCTTCAATCTGGCATCGCCGCGCAACAGCCGCGCGATGGCGGTGTTGGATGAACTGTCCTTGAGTCCGCGCGAGAAGCTGGTGCTGGTGCGGGTGGGCGATGCGCAGGTGTTGCTGGGCGTGGGGTCGAACGGACTGACACCGCTGACGCCGCTGCCATCGCGCATCGACATGCCGCCGCCGGCCGCAACGATGAGCTTTGCCGAACGGTTGCGCGTGGCGGTGCAGGGTCAGGGAGGCGGACGATGAGTGCTCCTCGCCATATCGCGGCAGGCGGTGTGCTGTTCGCTTCGCTGGCCGTACTTGCGCTGGCGCTGTTGCCTCCCTCGCATGCGCTGGCGCAGGCGGCAATGCCTGCCATCGCGGTCAAGACCGGTGCGGGCGGCGCGCAGACTTATTCACTGACCTTCCAGGTTCTGATCCTGATGACGGCGTTGACCATGCTGCCGGCGATCCTGCTGTCGATGACAGCCTTCACGCGCATCATCATCGTGCTGTCGATTCTGCGTCAGGCGCTGGGCATGGCGCAGACGCCGCCCAATCAGGTGCTGACGGGCCTGGCCTTGTTTCTCACCTTCTTCGTCATGAGCTCGGTGATCACGCAGTCCTTCGACACCGGCATCAAGCCGTATCTGGACGGCAAGCTCAGCGGCGAGCTGGCCATCGACAACACGCTCAAACCCTTGAAGGGATTCATGCTGGCGCAGACGCGCGAATCCGATCTGTCCCTGTTCACCAAGCTATCGGGCAAAGGCGCATTCCGATCGGCGGAGGATGTGCCGCTGTCGGTGCTAATGCCCACGTTTCTCACCAGCGAACTGAAGACGGCGTTTCAGATCGGGTTCATGGTGTTCATCCCCTTCCTGGTCATCGATCTGGTTGTGGCCAGCGTGCTGATGTCCATGGGCATGATGATGCTGTCGCCCATGCTGGTATCGCTGCCATTCAAGATCATGCTGTTCGTGCTGGTCGATGGATGGACGTTGTTGATGGGCACGCTGGCGTCGAGTTTTCACTTATGACGCCCTCGATGGTGCTGGACCTCGGCCACAACGCGCTCATCGTCACCTCGATGATTGCCGCGCCGCTGTTGCTGGTGGCGCTGCTGGCAGGATTGGTGATCGGCATGTTGCAGGCGGCCACGCAGATCAACGAAGCCACCTTGAGCTTCATTCCCAAATTGTTGATGCTGGTGCTGACCTTGTTTGTCGCCGGACCGTGGATGCTGCGGGTCCTCATCGACTACACGCACGATCTCTACGCCAGCATTCCCAATGTGATCGGTTGAGCGCGCATGGCGGCGGCGCAGGAAGTGTCGATCGATGCGGCGGAAATCGCCGCAACAGTGCTGACAATCTGGTGGCCCCTGTTGCGCGTCGGCGGATTCGTATTGGCGGCGCCGATCATCGGTTCCTCCCTCGTACCGCGGCGTACACGCATCGCGTTTTCACTGGCGCTCGCGTTCATTCTGGCACCGCTGGCGCCGGTGCCGGCGTCGTTGAGCATCTTCTCCGGCGCCGGCGCGTTGGCAAGCGTAAATCAGGTGTTGATCGGTCTGGCCATCGGCATGACGGTGCAGTTGGTGTTCGATGCGCTGGCGCTGGCCGGCCAGACCGTGTCGATGACCATGGGGCTGGGATACGCGACGCTGGTGGATCCCCAGCGCGGCGCGAACACGGCGGTGCTCGGCCAGATGTTCACCATTCTGGGTACGTTGGTGTACCTGTCGGTCGATGGTCATCTGGCATTGCTGGGGTCCTTTGCGCGCAGCTTTCAAACCCTTCCCATCGGCGCCACGCCGCTGGACCGCGACTTTTTCGGCGCCGTCGCCGGATGGGGAGCGCGGGTGTTTGAGTCCGGCCTGTTGATTGCGCTGCCCGCCACCGTGGCGCTGATCATCGTGAATCTCGCGCTCGGCGTGGTGACGCGCGCCGCGCCGCAGCTGAATTTGTTCGGCATCGGCTTTCCCATCACCATGCTGGCGGGATTTTTCGCGCTCATCGTCGGCATGGACAGCCTCATGACCGGCATGGGTCATCTCATTGAAGAGGCGCTCGGCGTTGCGGCGGATCTGGTCTCCACCGCAGCGCCGCGTGTGCATTGATGGCTGAAACCGAAAATTCCGAACGCACCGAAGAGCCGTCACAACGTCGCCTGGATCTGGCGCGGGAGCGGGGCAACGTGCCGCGCTCGCGCGAGTTGACCAACTTTGCCACCATGATCGCCGGCAGCGTCTCGCTCATTGCGATGAGTTCCTCGCTTTCCGGCAGCCTCCTGAACCTGATGCGACAAGGACTTGCGTTCGATGTGGCGGACTTGAGCGACCCGTATCGCATGCCGGCCTTGCTGGGGTCCGCCTGCGTGCGCGCGCTGCAGGCTCTGTTGCCCTTGTTCGGCGCCCTCATCGTGCTGGTGCTGCTGGCCTCCATCGCGTTGGGGGGATGGAATGTCAGCACGCAGGCGCTGTCGCCGGACTTCTCACGCCTTAGTCCGCTCGCCGGCATCAAGCGCGTGTTCGGGCTGCAGGGCTTCAGTGAGATGGGCAAGGCGCTGCTGAAATTCCTGGTCGTCGGCGCGGTGTGCGCGGGGGTGGTGAGCTGGCTGTTTGCCGACGTGCTGCACTTGTCGAGCATGGCGCCACGCTCCGCCATCGGTCACGCCGCCAGTCTGATGTCGCGCGCCTTCGTCTGGCTGTGCGCCGCGCTGGTGGTGGTTGCCGCGGTCGATGTGCCGTTGCAGCTGTTTCAGTACAAGCGCTCCTTGAAAATGAGCCGGCAGGAATTGCGCGAGGAGATGAAGGACACCGACGGCCGTCCCGAGGTCAAGAGCCGCATCCGTCAGCTGCAGCAGGAGACGGCTCGCCGCCGCATGATGCATCAGGTGCCCGGGGCCGATGTCGTCATCGTCAATCCGACACACTTTGCGGTGGCGTTGAAATACGACCCGCAAAAGATGCGCGCACCGCGCGTGCTCGCCAAGGGCGTGGATCTGGTGGCACAGAACATCCGGCGCATCGCGCAGGAGAACAAGGTGCCGGTGTTCGAATCGCCGAAGCTGGCGCGTGCCCTGTACCGCTGCACCGATCTGAATGCGGAAATCCCCACCGCCTTGTACATGGCAGTGGCGCAGGTGCTGTCCTACATCTTCAAGATCAAGACCCTGAACCCGACCCTGGCCGCGCGCATGTCCGTGCCGACGCCGGTGGTCGATGATGAGTACGAGACGCCATGAGTGCGCGTTCCGTCGGCTTGAGCGTTGGAGAATTCGCACGCAACGGCTTGGGAGTGCCGCTGCTCGTCATGGTGATGCTGGCCATGATGGTGCTGCCGCTGCCACCGTTCCTGCTCGACGTGCTGTTCACCTTCAATATCTCGCTCTCGCTGGTCATCCTGCTGGCGGTCATCTATGTGCGCCGCGCCCTGGAATTTGCGGCCTTTCCCACAGTGCTGCTCGCCGCCACGCTGCTGCGGCTGGCGTTGAACGTAGCCTCGACCCGCGTCGTGCTGATCAACGGCCATACCGGTTCGCATGCGGCCGGGCATGTGATCGCGGCCTTCGGCGAATTCGTGGTGGGTGGCAACTATGCCGTGGGCATGGTGGTGTTCGTCGTGCTGGTGATCATCAATTTCGTGGTTATCACCAAGGGCGCAGGGCGCATTTCCGAAGTAAGCGCGCGCTTCACCTTGGATGCGATGCCGGGCAAGCAGATGGCCATCGATGCGGATATGAATGCCGGCATCATCACGCAGGCCGATGCCATCACGCGCCGCCAGGAGATTCGCGAAGAGGCGGACTTCTACGGCGCGATGGATGGCGCCGGCAAATTCGTGCGCGGCGATGCGGTTGCCGGCATCCTGATCGTGTTCATCAATCTGTTCGGCGGAACCATCATCGGCGCCGCCCAGCACAATCTGTCGCTGGCTGATGCCGGCAAGACCTACGCGCTGCTGACCATCGGTGACGGACTGGTCGCACAGATCCCGGCGCTGCTGCTGTCGGTGGCGGTGGCCATCCTGGTGACCCGCGTCTCGCGGCCGCACGACATGAGCCAGCAGATCATGTCGCAGGTGTTGAGCCAGCCGCGGGCGCTGGCGGTCACCGGCGGCATTCTGGGCCTGCTCGGCATCGTTCCGGGAATGCCCAATCTGGTGTTTCTGAGCGTCGCCGCGTTGTGCGGCTATGGCGCCTTTGCGCTGACCAAGACGCGCGCGGCGGAAAAAGACGCGGCTGCTGCGCCGGCACCGGCCGCCGCTGCACCCACGCCTGAGAATCGCGAACTGTCCTGGGACGACGTCGAACAGGTGGATCTGATCGGATTGGAAGTGGGCTACCGCCTGATTCCGCTGGTCGATCGCAATCAGGGTGGTGAATTGATGACGCGTATCAAGGGCGTGCGCAAGAAGCTGTCCGAAGAACTGGGATTTTTGGTGCAAGCCGTGCACATCCGCGACAATCTGGAGCTGGCGCCGAATTCCTATCGCATCACGTTGTTGGGTGCACCGGTGGGCGAGTCCGAGGTGTTTCCCGACCGGGAACTGGCGATCAACCCGGGACAGGTTTCAGGTTCGCTGCCCGGCACTCAGACCAAGGATCCGGCGTTCGGCATGGACGCGATCTGGATCGACAAGGGCCGCCGTGAGCAGGCGCAGGGTCTGGGTTTCACTGTCGTCGATTCGAGCAGCGTCATCGCCACGCACTTGAGCCACTTGCTGCAATCGCATGCGCATGAGCTGCTGGGTCATGAAGAAGTGCAGCAATTGCTCAATCGGCTGGCAAAGAGCACGCCGAAGCTGGTCGAGGACCTGGTGCCCAAGCTTCTGCCGATGAGCATCGTCGTCAAAGTTCTGCAGAGTCTGCTGCAGGAGCGGGTGCCCATCCGCAATCTGCGCAGCATCTGCGAATCCTTGTCCGAACAAGCGCCCAAGACGCAGGACCCGAATGCGCTGGTCGCAGCGGTGCGCGTTGCGCTGGGTCGCAGCATCGTGCAGCAGATCACCGGCCTGCGGCAGGAACTCCCCGTCATCACGCTGGATCCCAGCCTCGAACAAGTGCTGCAGGATTCGATGTTGAATGGTGGCGAAGGGTCGCCGGGATTCGAGCCGGGTCTCGCCGATCGAATCCATCAGGCACTGGCCGACAGCGCCCGCCGCCAGGAGGCCGCGGGCGAACCTGCCGTGCTGCTGGTGGCGCCGAAGATCCGCCCGTGGATCGCACGCCTCATGCGCCACAGCGTTCCGACGCTGGCGGTGCTGGCCTACAACGAGATTCCGGAAAATCGACGCATACGAGTCATTGCTGCGGTGGGCCGCTAACAGTTACGCGAGGGACTTATGAAAATTCAACGATACACAGCTGCGACCATGCGCGAAGCGCTCGCCCGGATCCGCGCCGAACAGGGCGAAGAAGCCGTGATCCTGTCCACGCGGCGTCTGGAAGACGGGGTCGAGGTGGTCTCTGCGGTGGACTACGACGCTGCACTCATAGGCGACGTGGTGCGGCAGCCGTCCCCAGCCGCCGCGGTGAGCGATGCGCCCATCGTGCCGCCCGCACCCGTCATCGCAGTGTGCACCGTCACGCCGGTCGAACCACGGCGCGAGGATCCGGCCCAGGCTGTGTTCGCACAATTGCAGACCGAGATGAAGGACATGCGCCAGCTGCTGGAAAGCGAATTGGCCGTGCTCGGCTGGAAAGGTCAACGGCAGCGGCATCCGCTCAATGCGCGGGTTCTGGAAGAATTGACGGCGCTGGATATCGCACCCGATGTCACGCGCCAACTGGCGCAAAATCTGCCGCGCCGTACGACGGCGAAAAATCCGCAGCACATTCCGCTCGCGCTGCTGGTCAAGTATCTGCCCCTGATCCAGGACTCCACTTGCATCCAAGGCGGTGTCGTGGCCGTCGTCGGGCCCACCGGCGTCGGCAAGACCACCACCATCGCCAAACTCGCTGCACGTTGGTGCCTGCGTCACGGCAGCCAGGATCTGGCGCTGGTCAGCACCGACGGATATCGCATCGGTGCGCGCGACCAGCTGCTCACCTATGCGCGCATCCTGGATGTGCCCATGCATGTGGCCGACGGCGGCAAGGAATTGAGCAAGGTGCTGGAACGACTCAAGCACAAGCGCCTGGTGCTCGTCGACACCGCGGGTATGAGCCAGCGTGATTTGCGCATTCCCGAACAACTGAATGCGCTGCGGTTGGGACTGGGGTCGGCGCGCGTGTTGCTGGCGGTGCCCGCCGGCGGCGAAGCAAAGGCGGTGGATGAGATCGTCCGCGTCTATGGCCGCATCGCGCCCGATGCCTGCGTGCTCACCAAGATCGATGAAGCGGCCAGTCTGGGTGCGGCGCTGTCGGCGGTGTTGCGGCGCGAGTTGCCCATCGCCTACCTGTGCGACGGCCAACGCGTTCCTGAAGACTTGCACGATGCGCTGCCCAAGCGCCTGTGGCTGGTACGCACCGCGATGACGTTGCGAGCGCAGACCTCGAACTTCAAGGACGAAGCCTTCCTTGCCCGCAATTTTGGACGAGTTCAATCCCATGCATGACATCGATTTACACCATACGCAGGCCAGCGGCATCGCTCGGGCACGCGACACCAAGCCGGTCAAAGTCATCGCCGTCACCGGCGGCAAAGGCGGTGTGGGCAAGACCACGGTGTCCACCAACCTCGCCCTGTCGATCGCCGCGCATGGCCGTGAAGTCATGCTGGTGGACGCGGACTTCGGGCTCGCGAACGTCGACGTGGTGCTCGGCCTGCACACGCGCTATCACCTCGGGCATGTGCTGAGCGGTGATTGCGCGCTGGAGGATGCCATCGTCACCGGGCCGCGCGGCGTGCAGGTGGTGCCGGCAGCCTCGGGCATCATGCGCATGGCCAATCTGACCGCGGCCGAAAACGCGGGCTTGATACGCGCCTTCAGCGACTTGTACCACCGCATCGATGTCATGGTGATCGACACCGCCGCCGGACTGCACGAAAGCGTGGTGACCTTCACGCGGGCTGCCCACCATGTGCTCGTCGTCGTCTGCGATGAGCCCGCCTCGATCACCGACGCCTACGCGTTGATCAAGGTGCTGAGCAAGGACCATGGCGTGCAGCGCTTCCAGGTGCTGGCCAGTCAGACGCGCCGTGCCGGGGAAGGGGTGCAGCTGTTTAACAAAATTAGCCGTGTTTGTGACCGGTTTCTCAATGTGACCCTCGAGTTTGCCGGATCCGTGCCGTTTGACGATTACCTGCGTCGTGCCGTGCAGCAGCAGACGGCGGTGGTGGAGGCGTTTCCGAGTTCTTTGTCCGCGGACGCATTCAAGAATCTGGCCATCAAGGCCGATAGATGGTCGGTACCTCAAGGGGTGCGTGGACATTTGGAGTTTTTCGTCGAGCGCCTGGTTGGGGCACGGAAGTGTCCGCAAGCGATATTGCAATGAGAGCAAGCACACAATATTCAAGCAAACACGTGCGCAGCGAAGCGCGCGACGAGTCTCCGCCGACAGACGGAGATATTCCCGTGGATCAGATGCCGCAGCACGACCTGGTGGTCCGGCACGCGGACCTGGTGAAACGCATCGCCTATCACCTGGTGAGCCGCATGCCGCCGAACGTCGAGGTCGACGATCTCATCCAGGCCGGCATGATCGGTCTGCTGGATGCCGCCAAGCATTATTCGGCATCGAAGGGCGCCAACTTTGAAACCTACGCCGGCATCCGCGTGCGCGGTGCCATGCTCGACGAAGTCCGCAAATCGGACTGGACGCCGCGCTCGGTGCATCGAAACATGCGCGAGATGGCCGATGTGGTGCGCAAGCTCGAGAACGAGCAGGGTCACGACGCCAAATCGACGGACATTGCCGCAAGGCTCGGCGTGAGCATCGATGACTATCACAAGCTGGTGCAGGACGCGGCGAGCTGCCGGCTGTTCAGCTTCGATCAGATGGGCTCCAGCGATGACGATGCCAGTCCTGCCGATCATGCGCGCGACGATCGTCCTGGCCCCTTCGATGACATTGAGCAGGCAGGCTTCCGCGACGCACTCGCGGATGCGATTCAAGGACTGCCGAAGCGTGAAAAGACGGTGTTGTCGCTGTACTACGATGACGAGTTGAATCTGCGCGAGATCGGCGAAGTGCTCGAGGTGTCCGAATCACGTGTGTGCCAGATCCACGGACAGGCGTTGGTGCGACTGCGCGCACGCTTGACCGAGTGGCTGCAGCCCGGCTGATATCGTGGATATCCTGAGTCTCATCGGTATCATTCTCGCGCTGATTGCGATCATCGGCGGTGCGATATTGAAAGGCAGCAGCGCCGGCGCCCTGGTGGGCAGCGCGGCCTTCGTGATCGTGGTCCTGGGCACTTTCGCTGCGAGCCTGGTGCAGACCCCGCTGGCCACCTTTCTGCGCGCCTGGAAAATTGCCGGCTGGGTGTGGAAACCACCGGTCAACAATCCGGAAGGCGTGATCGAGAAGATCGTCGAATGGAGCAATGTCGCGCGTAAGCAGGGATTGCTGGGCCTCGAATCTGCGGTGGAAAAGGAAGAAGACGCGTTTCTGAAAAAAGGCCTGCAGTCGCTGGTCGACGGCGGCGAGCCCGATGCGATCCGCTCCACCATGGAAGTCGAACTGGACACGATGGAGCACTTCGACAATCAGGCTGCCAAGGTGTTCGAGGGCATGGGCGTGTACGCACCGACGCTCGGCATCATCGGCGCGGTGATGGGCCTCATGGCCGTCATGCAAAACCTCGCGGATCCCTCCAAGCTGGGCCACGGCATCGCCGCAGCCTTCATCGCCACCATTTACGGTATCGGTTTTGCGAACCTGCTGTTCCTGCCGATGGGCAACAAGCTCAAGGCCATTGTGCATAGCCAGACACAGATGCGGGTGATGGTCATCGAAGGGATCATCGCCATTGCACAGGGTGAAAACCCGCGCAACATCGAATCGAAATTGAAGGGATATTTTCACCACTGATTCTCATCGGTAGTTGATTTGAATGGCACGCAAGAAAAAGCATGAAGAGCATGTGAACGCGGAGGCGTGGGCGATCCCCTATGGCGATCTCGTGACGCTGCTGCTGGCATTGTTCGTCGTGATGTACGCCATGTCCTCGGTGAACGAGGGCAAGTACCGCATTTTGTCCGACTCCATGATCGCGGCCTTTCACGGCGCGCCGAAAAGCATCTCTCCGGTCAACGTCGGCGCAAACAAGCCGGTCGGCGCCGACAAGAAGCTTGCCGGCGAAAAGCCGACGACCCTGATGAAAGCGGATGCGAAATCGGTGTCGCAATTGATCGCGTTGAAGAATCCGGAGGGCACCGATCAGTTGAGGACCAAGGAGTCTGACAAATCGCACGCCACCGGCACGGGCGGGGAGGGCGCGGGCACCTTGATTCGAATGGAGCGTGAGGTGCAGCAGGCGATGCAGGCGCTGATCGACGCGCACCTCGTCACCGTGCGGCATGAAAATCTGTGGCTCGAAGTGGAGATCAACACCGATATTCTTTTCCCCAGCGGCGCGGCTGCTTTTACCTCAAAGGCCGAGCCGGTGCTGGACAAATTGGCCCGCGTGCTCAAGCCCTTTCCCAATCCGATCCGCGTCGAGGGTCACACCGATGACCGGCCGATCAAGACGATGGCCTTTCCGTCGAATTGGGAACTGTCGGCCGCGCGCGCCGCGATGGTGGTGCATCAATTCACGCGCGACGGCATCGACCCTCTGCGGCTCGAGATCGTCGGCTTCGGCGAGTATCGGCCGCGCCAGCCGAACTCCGATGCGGGCGGTCGCAATGCAAATCGGCGCGTCTCGATTCTGATCATGGAGGCCACGTCCTCGCCGGACACAATGGTGACCCGAAGTTCGACTGCAGCCGCCGAAGTGGCCGCGGCGAATGGCGCTCAGCTTGCCGATGCGGGCAGCGGTTCGAATCGACTGATTACCAAAGTGTCGCCGGAATCGTTGCAGACGACGGTACTGAATAAAGAACGGGCGGCGAAGCCTGCTGCCGGGGAAGCCAAGTCCAATTGAAGGAAATGATGAAGGGGAACGCTCATGAGTGAAGTCGATCGTTTGAGCACATCCGGAACCTATCCGGCGCTGCCGATGGCGGCCAAGCGTCGCGCCCGGGAGGATTCGCCGCAGGCGGAAGGGCAGGAAAAGCGCACTGACGGTAGATCCGGCGCCGAAGGTCAGGACGCCGGCAACCCGTCGAGCCTGCCGCCGAAATCACCCACCTCGCTGATCGATGAGTACGCCTGACATGAACTACGCCGCAACGATTTTGATGGGGTTCTCCTTCGCCATGACGCTGGTCTGCGCCGCGGCGGTTTATTGGAGCGTGGTGCGCGTCGAGCGACTGCGTCTGCAGCAAACGGAGCTCGCGGCTGGCCTTGCTGCGAGCTTGCGTGAATTGGAGTTGCTCGCGGCCATGGCGGCCGAAGCAGGTATTCATGCGAATCGCGTCGAACGCGATTACGCTGGGCTGGCCGAGCGCGTTGGAGTGTTGGAGCTGCGGGGCGAAAGCCGCGCCTACAACCAGGCCATCGATTCGGCGCGCGGCGGTGCCGACCCTGCCAAGCTGGCCCGACAATTCGGTCTGAGCCAATCCGAAGCCAGCCTGGTCACCTTGCTGCACGGCGCCAAGCGCCGCGCCTGAAGGACCCGCTATGTCGTTGCAATTGGATCGCAACGCTGCCATGCCCATCAATCTGGGCTCGCTGCGTCGATTGACCGAGGGTGACACCGAGCGGCAACGGGAAATGATCGGCGACTTTCTCGAGCGTGCCGACCGGGCGTTGCGCGAGATTGCCCGCGGATTGACTGATAGCGACTTGTCGGCCGTTGTCCGAGGTACCGACCTTCTCAAACGCGCCAGTCTGCAGGCACAAGCCATGCCGACGCTGGACGCTGCGGTTTCGTTGCAGCGCGCCGCCCGATCCCAGCCGACGGACGTTGTTCGTGACCTGGCCGGCGACGTCCGACAGGAAGTCGCACGGGCGGTCGAATTCACGCGGGCGTGGGCGACCTGACCTGTTGATCGCCCGGGCTTTCACCCGGACCCCCTCTATATAAGTGCCGATGGTCGCCGGAAGTCGTAATGTTGCGACGCGGCATGAGCTACCATGCCGGCCGTTGCCAGCAGATGGGTCTATTTCGCCGGATGACGGTTTCCAAGCGAGGCACTTCACAGTCGCGCCTGCCTCAGGTGTGCTAGCGGTTTGTCGTTGACAGTGCTGGTCGCGCACAGCAAAATACGCGGCTCATTTTGAGGAGGGGTACCCAAGCGGCCAACGGGGGCAGACTGTAAATCTGCTGGCTTATGCCTTCGTAGGTTCGAATCCTACCCCCTCCACCAGCTGTGTCGAGGGCTAGGTGGCTTTGAGGTTTGAGCGTTTTCGAAAGAGGCGGGTGTAGTTCAATGGTAGAACTTCAGCCTTCCAAGCTGATAGCGTGGGTTCGATTCCCATCACCCGCTCCAGACGATGATGGATGTGGCCCACGTAGCTCAGTTGGTAGAGCACGTCCTTGGTAAGGACGAGGTCAGCGGTTCGATCCCGCTCGTGGGCTCCAGTTTTTTTCGGCGATTGAAATATCGCCGACGTAGTTCGGAAGCACTTTGACGAGGAACATGCAAGACGCGCGATCCCGCCGCTTTCGCATTTGTAAGCAAGGGTGTGTGCAACGCAGCAGGTTTCCGACAAAGTGCTTCCGCTGCAGCCCTTGTAGCTCAGTGGCAGAGCACTCCCTTGGTAAGGGAGAGGCCACGCGTTCAATCCGCGTCAAGGGCAACAGTTTTAAGTGTAAAGAATTTGCTACATCCACCGTTATTTTTCAGATCGCAATTTCGATTCGTCGAGGAAAAGATATGGCAAAAGGCAAGTTTGAGAGTACGAAGCCACACGTGAACGTGGGCACGATTGGACACGTGGATCACGGCAAGACGACGCTGACGGCGGCGTTGACGATGGTATTGAGCAAGAAATTTGGCGGCGAAGCCAAAGCCTAT
>JANMXI010000013.1:0-4964 GCA_031394735.1 Pseudomonadota bacterium
CAGCGTGTCGACCTGCGACTGCGCGTCACCGGCACCCGGGGTCGAGTAGCTGTTGTAGAGGAGCTGCTCGTAGCTGCCCCACGCGTACAGCGTTTTGGGTGGCGTCACGCACGCACTGAGCGTCGCTGCCAGCACCATCAACACACACGGCCGCAACATCGACTATTTCGCCGGGTTCCAACTGCCTTTTTCGGCTCCCTCGACCAGCCGGTCAACAGCCTCACGCACGGCCAGATCCAGCACTTTGCCGTTGAGAGTGGAGTCATATGCTGCCGTTCCACCGAAGCCGATGACTTCCCGGTTGCTCAAGGCGTATTCGCCGGCGCCTGAAACCGAATACACGACCTGCGAGGTGAGCACGTCGACCACGTTGAGCGTGACCTTGGAATATGCCACCTGCTTCTTGCCGCTGCCCAGAATGCCGAACAATTGTTGATCGCCACTTTCCTTGCGGCCGAATTCAACGACATCGCCGGCGATGATGTATTGCGCGCCGATGAGCTTTTGATCCTTGCCGGCAAGCTTGGCTTCGCGGGCGTTCTCGTCCATGTTGTCGCGATCCATCACGCTGAATCGACCGGTCTGCTGCAAGTGACCGATGAGAATGGTCTTGGCTTGACCGCCGAGGCGATCGACGCCATCGGAGAACAGGCCGCGCAGATAGCTGGAACGATTGTCGAATTTGCCCACGGCCAGCGAGCTCTTGGCGCCGGTATAGGACGGTGCGCTGGCGGCAGCGACCGATTTTTCCACTGCCACGGCCTGATGGGATTCGGTGGCGCAACCGGAGAGCGCGAGGCCGAGGACTATGACCGAGAAAAGCTTTTGCATGTGCTGTCCTTGTGAATGCGTATTTGCCGGATGATAGCGCAAGTGCGGTACGGCGCGGCAGTTTGACTGCCAAAAATCTGCGCACCTATGGCATCTCGATCAATCTGTCTTTGCAGTAAGGAACCGCTCATGAGCGCGAACAGCATGGTTATCCTCGTCACCGGCGCCTCCTCTGGTTTTGGCAAGGCGATCGCGGAAGAGTTGCACGCGCGCGGCCATCAGGTATGGGGCGCTTCCCGTCGTCCTCAACCCGGGGTTGGATACAAATCTCTGTCGATGGACGTCACCCGCGAGGACTCGGTGCAGGCCGGCATCGCGCAGATCCTGCGGGATGCCGGACGGATCGATGCAGTCGTGAACAACGCCGGCTGCGGCATCGCTGGTGCCGCTGAGGACACCACCGACGACGAGGCGCACGCTCAGCTGGAGACCAATTTCTTTGGCGTGCATCGCGTTTGCCGCGCGGTGATGCCGCACATGCGGGCCGCGAAGTCCGGCCGGATCGTGAATATGAGTTCGCTCGGCGGTCTTGTGTCGCTGCCGTTTCAGTCCTTTTACGCGGCCTCCAAGTTTGCCGTCGAGGCTTACACGGAGGCCCTGCGCATGGAGCTGAAGGCCTTTGGAATTCAGGTGTCGATGGTCGAGCCGGGTGATTTCTCCACCGGCTTTACGGCGAGCCGGCGGATGACGGCGGCGACGACTGCGCAGTCGCCGTATTTCGAGGTGGCGATCCGGGCGGTCGGGCGCATGGCCGAGGACGAGGGCAAGAATCAGGACATTTCGCCGGTCATACGCGCGGTGATGACCGCCTTGGAGTCGTCCGCGCCGCGATTGCGCTACCCAGTCGCCAGCGCCATACAGCGGTTTCTCGTGGCCTTGAGACCGTTTTTACCGCAACCCTGGTTTGAATACCTGATAATGGACAATTACAAGATGCGCTGATTCGCGGCGCGTGGGGTCCAGCGTGCCGGAATCATTAAAATCCACGGGCAACGATGCTCAAGTCGAATACTGGAACGACAAGGCCGGCGAGACCTGGGCCCGTTTCCAGGAGCAGCTGGACCGGCAGATACAACCTCTGGGGCAGGCCGCAATTCGCGCACTCGCGCCACTCTCCGGCGAGCGCATTCTGGATATCGGATGCGGCTGCGGGCAAACCTCACTGGAACTCGGCGCCGCGGTAGGTGCGGGCGGATACGTTCTCGGTGCGGATATCTCCCGCCCCATGCTGGAAGTGGCGGTGGCGCGAGTGCGCGCCTCCAAGGTGACGAATGTCGAGTGCCGCGAACTCGACGCGCAGTCAGATGATCTGACCGCCGCCGGCGGTGGCCCCTTCGATGCGGCATTTTCCCGCTTCGGCGTGATGTTCTTCAGCGATCCGACGGCGGCGTTCAAGAACATCCGGCAAGCGTTGAAGCCCAGCGGCCGTCTGGCCTTCGTCTGCTGGCGGCCGTTGCGGGAGAATGATTGGATGAGGAAGCCGCTGGAAGCGGCCTTGCCGATTTTACCGCCGTTGCCTCCCTCAGATCCGACAGCGCCGGGTCCTTTCGCACTTGCCGATGCGCAGCGCACGAGCGCGCTGCTCGCGGCGGCCGGCTTCACCAAGATTCATGCGCAGCCCTTCGACGCACTGATTGGCAGCGGCGATCTGGAACAGACGCTGCAATTGACGTTCCGGGTCGGTCCCTTGGGCGCCGCATTACGCGAGCATCCGCAATACAAGGACCAACTCGCGCAGGCGGTGCGCGTCGTGCTGGAACCCCATGTCACACCCCAGGGCGTGCTGATGCCGGCAGCCGTGTGGATTGTGACGGCGCAGCGGCTGTAAGGCACTGATGGCGCCGGTCTCCACCGATGTGCGATTCATGCAGCAGGCGCTGCTGCTGGCGCGTCGCGCGCAGGAACAGGACGAAGTGCCGGTCGGGGCGCTCGTGGTGCTGGGAGACCAGGTGATCGGCGAAGGTTGGAACCGTCCCATCGCCTCGCACGATCCGACTGCACACGCGGAAATCATTGCGCTGCGTGTTGCAGCGACGACCGTTCAAAGTTACCGGCTCAACGATGCCGTGCTGTATGTCACGCTTGAACCCTGCGCGATGTGCATCGGCGCAATCTTGAACGCGCGCATCGCAAGAGTGGTGTTCGGCGCCTGGGATCTGCGTGCCGGCGCCTGCGGCAGCGTGCTGGATGTGCCCCGGGAAACCGCGCTGAATCATCGCGTCGATGTGTTCGGCGGCGTGTGCAGTGAGGAATGCGGTGCGATCCTGACGAAGTTCTTCGAAGCACGCCGCGCGCGCGGCTGACGCGCCCGTCAATTGCCCGCGAAGTGCGGCGACGGCGCGACGGCGGAGGGCATCAACCACTCGAGCAGGTCGCGATAGCCGCGCACGTTGTCCACATACCGCACCGGTTCCCAACCACGCGCGTAGCCGTGCTCCGCCTGCGAATACCAGCGCTCTTGCGCCAGCATCGGCAGAGAATCACGCACGTCCTGCCAGGAGTCCGGATCCCGGCCCAACGTTTGCGTCAGGATGCGCGCATCTTCGAGATGACCGTAGCCCACGTTGTAAGACGCCAGCGCGAACCAGGTGCGATCGGGCTCCGGTACGTGATCGGGAATCAGATCGCGCACCTGCTTCAGGTAGAGCGCGCCGCCAAAAATGTTGGTGCGTGGATCGGCGCGATTCGCCACCTTGACGCGCTGCGCGGTCTGCTCGGTGAGTTGCATGATACCCACCGCGCCGTTGTTGGACGCCGCGCTCGGATCCCATTTGGATTCCTGGTAGCCGATCGCAGCGAGCAGGCGCCAATCCTCGCCCACGCTGGTGGCGGCTGCCTCGAACCATTCACGCAACATCGGCAAGCGGCCCTGGATGTGGCGCATGACGCCGCGTGCGCCGACGAACTGCAGCTTTTCACCGCGGCCGTAGTAGCGCTTCATGATTTCGCCCAGATCGCCGCGGATCGCGACGCGCGCGAAGTAGCGACGCACCTCGTTCATCAGGCTGTCATCGCGTGAGCTCAAGCCCCAGGCCAATTGCTGTTCGCCGGCGAAATCAAATGCCACCGCCAACTCAGGGTTGGCATCGCGGGCCTGGGCAAACTCATTGGAGTCCGCGATGGTGAAATCGATCTCACCGTTGGCAACTTTTTCCAGCAGTTCCAACGTTTCGGTGTTGCCGTTTTCCACCCAGGCCAGCGTCGGCAGCAGGCTGCGCTGGTCGTGCAGATTGCGCGCGTGCGAACTACCGGCGGCGACCTCCAGGTGGCGGTTGCCCACCTCAGCCAGCGATCGCGGCTTGAAACCGCCGCGACGAAAAATGAGATGTTCGCGGATCCGTTGATACACCGGTCCGTAGCTCAGGTCTTCCATCGGTTGCAGCGGCACCGTCAGTGCGGCGGCGGCAATGTCGGCATGGCCGTTGTAGACCATGGCGTAGATATCGGGGAATTTGCGCCGCGGCGTGAGAATCAGCCGGACACCCAGGTCTTGCGCGAACCGGCGCACCAACTCGTACTCAGGACCTTCCGGCTCATCGTTGGCGCCGCTGAAAAAGGCGTTGGGACTGTTGCGGGTCACCACCCGCAAAACCCCCAGCTTTTTGATCTGCGTCAACAGGTCCGGGGGTTTGGAGCAGGTGGCCAGCAGGCCCGCAGCCACCGCCGCAATCGACAGTTTCAGGCTCGGCAACAGTAATTTTCGCCTGATCCAACGTCCCACGCCCTATAGCCTCTTGTGAAAACCCACTGGGGCGACGCACCTTTGAAGAGGCGCGTTCCATGCCGATACGTTAGAATACCCCGGAACGTCGGTACGCGGACTCTTGACAATCCGCTGATGCATCCACGCGACATCACCCCGTTTATAGGAGAGGTACCGAAGCGGTCATAACGGCGCCGACTCGAAATCGGATGGGGGGTTTATGCCCCCACGAGGGTTCGAATCCCTCCCTCTCCGGGAAATGATGTTCCAACCACCTGCGACCGTCATCATCCCACTAATACAGGTATTCAGCCTGCCCAGCTACGCACGAATACCCTCACCTCCCCTGCTTTCTTAATATTAAAAACCGTATAAACACGTTGATACATCTCAGCGCAACGTCTATACTTGTATATACGTTAAAGGAGAT
>JANMXI010000014.1:0-5601 GCA_031394735.1 Pseudomonadota bacterium
AGCCGGATAGGGGGCTCCTACGGCGCCTTCATGATCGTCAATAACGGGTGCCTACGCGGTCGCACGCGCTCGCCCTGGGAGCGCTTCAGATAGGGGCGTCGGGCACCCGTTTGTTTGGCTCGAAAGACATGATCGTGGAAAGGCAATGGACAACACAACGCTCAGATTCTATCGCGGTGACAATTGGCGGGTAGTTCTCGCATTGGTCATGGCATTTATCGCCGGAACGTCCGCTGCCGCCGCGTCCCCTGACGCCAGTCGGAGCGAGTGGCCCTTGATCGGGGGAAACGCCAATGTCTGGCACCACAGTCCGTTGACGCAGATCAACGCCACCAACGTCAAAACTCTCGGGTTGGCCTGGAAGGCGGAAATACCGTCTCGCGATGGGCTGGTGGGCAATCCGATCGTGGTGGACGGGGTCGTCTACCAAGCCGGTCCGCTCGGCCGCGCCTACGCGAATGACGTGCGAACCGGGAAGACGCTGTGGACCTTTTCGCCGAAGATTGACTTCAACGACAAACAAACGCTGACCTCTTTCTGGTCGCTGCGCTATAGCCGCGGCGTCTCGGTGCTCGGCGACAATGTCTTTGTAGCCTCCGGGGATTGCCGGTTGTTCGCTGTGGACCGCAAGACCGGCAAGCAAAATTGGGAGGTCACCTCCTGTGACATCTCCAAGGGCTACGGCATAACGGCCGCTCCCCGCGTCGGTGACGGCAAGGTCTTCACCGGCAATCATTGCCTCGATAGCGGGTCGGACCGCGGCTTCGTCGACGCGTTCGACTCAAAGACCGGGAAGCGCGCATGGCGCATCTACACCATGCCGGGCGATCCGTCGAAACCGTTCGAATCCAAAGCCTTGGAAATGGCGTCGAAAACCTGGGGCACTGATTATTGGAAGAAGACCCACGGCTGCGTCAGTGCCTGGGACTCGCTCACCTACGACGAGAAACTGAATCTCCTCTACATCGGGACCGGCAGCGCCGCGCCCTTGAGTCCGAAGGAGCGTGCCGCGGACGCGGGCGACGAGTTGTTTGCGGACTCGATCATCGCGGTGAATGCCAGCACGGGCGAGTATGTCTGGCACTATCAGACGGTGCAGCACGATGGCTGGGACCTCGATGCGGTTTCCCCGGTCACCATCGCCGAATTGCCGATCAACGGCGTGGTGCGCCGTGTGCTCATGACAGCGCCCAAGAGCGGATTCTTCTACGTTATCGATGCGAAGACGGGGAAGTTTTTATCGGCGAACAATTTCACGCCAATCAATTGGGCCTCACATGTCGATCCCAAAACCGGTCGCCCGGTCACCATCGCAGACGCGCGCTATTGGGAGAGGCCCGGTGAGCATACGGTGGTCTCGCCCGCCGTGGGAGGTGCGCACACCTGGCAGGCGATGGCGTTCAATCCGGCAACTCGGCTGGTCTACATTCCGGTCGGGATCACTCCCACGCTCATGAAAACGGATCCAAAGGCCGTGGTGGGCGGCGTGTCGGTCGATCTGTATTACGGCTCGAGCGGAGACCCGAAGTGGACGGCGCGCGGCGAATTGGTCGCGTGGGATCCCTTGAAACAGAAAGCTCGTTGGCGCGTCCCGCGCTCGCGGCCGTGGAATGGCGGTGTCCTGTCAACCGCCGGCAATCTTGTGTTCCAAGGTGCCGCGGAGGGAACCTTCGACGCGTTTGCGGCGGATACCGGCAAACCGTTGTGGTCCTTCAATACCCACGGCTCGATGATGGCCGCTCCCACGTCGGTTGAAATTGATGGGCAGCAGCTGATCCTGGTGGCAACCGGCAATTCCGGCGCGTCGCCGGCATCGACGGACGTCGCGCGCTATACCAGCACGCCACAAAGTCGCAGCCCATCCCGCCTTCTCGCCTTCAAACTGGGCGGAACGGGCTCCGTTCCTGAAACGATCGTTCAGGAATTTCCCAAGCCACCCCTACCGCGCCAACCGGTGGACTTTGCGAAGAAAGGTGCGGTGTATTTCGAGGCCAATTGGTGCGTCGGATGCCACGGACACGGAGTAGAGAATGTCAGATCTTCCATTCCTGACCTGCGTCTGGCAACGGCTCAGACGCATGAGCAGTTTGCAGCGATCGTGCTGGGCGGCGCCCGACGGTACAAGGGCATGCCGTCGTTCCCCACGCTGACGCCCGATGAACTCAAGTCGCTTCAGGCCTACGTCATCAATGAGGCGTGGACGGCGTATGACGCGCAGGAGGCGGCCAAAGCGCAATCCAGTCCCCGGGCCTCAAAATGAACGCCAGCGCTTCGTGGCGACTTTGCGCGTCAATAGTACTGGCAATATGTGCGGGGATCGTAGCGCTCGCACCGGTTCGCGCCAGTGAAAAGCTGCCGAAGAATTCGGATTGGAATGTGTTGGGCGGCAACGCCGAAGCACAACATTACAGCGCACTCGACCAAATAAACGGTGGAACGGTCGGAAAATTAGGCCTTGCGTGGTACGCGGATATTCCCTCACTTGACGGGCTCGTGGGCAATCCGCTGGTTGAAGATGGCATCGTTTACCAAAGCGGCGGATTGGCCAGGGTTTTCGCCAACGATATCCGCACCGGCAAGTTGCTCTGGGAGTATTCGCCGGACCTGGATTTCAGTCGCAACACGATCGCTCTGTGGGCGAACCGTTTCAATCGGGGACTTGCGATCTGGAAGGACAAAGTCATCGTCGGCACGGGCGATTGCCGCCTCATCGCCGTCAATCGGAAAACCGGCAAGGTAATGTGGAGTGTTCTATCCTGCGATCCCGCAAAACCTGAAGGTATCACGGGCGCACCGCGAGTCGGCGGTGGAATGGTTTTCATTGGCAACACTTGCGGCGACGCAGGCGGAGCACGGGGTTTTGTGGATGCGTTCGACGCGGAAACAGGTGCGCACAAGTGGCGCTTCTATACCGTGCCGAGTGGCATTGCAGGGGAGAACGATACCGCCGTCCAGCGCAAGGCCGCCGCGACCTGGGGCACGGATGGATTGAAGTCGACCAAAGGCGGAGGCAGCGCATGGGATGCACTCACCTACGACCCGACGTTGAATCTGTTGTATATCGGCGTTGATGGAGCGGCGCCCTGGAATCCGAAAGCAAGAGCGCCGGATGCGGGAGATGAACTGTTCACAACGGCAATCGTTGCCGTCAATGCCGACACCGGCGCCTACGTGTGGCATTACACGACCACGCCACACGATGCGTGGAACTTCGATGCGACCATGCACCTGCTGGTCGCTGACCTTCGCATTGACGGCGGCAAGCGCCGCGTGGTCATGCAGGCAGGGAAGAACGGATTCTTCTACGTACTGGATGCGAAGAATGGCAAGCTCCTGCGCGCCAATAACTTTGCGCACGTCAATTGGGCGTCCCACATCGACATGAAGACGGGTCGCCCGGTCGAGCTGCCGGATGCGCGCTATTTCGACGGGCCCGACTATCGCGCCGTTGTTTTCCCCGGTCCCGCGGGCGCGCACAATTGGCACGCGATGTCGTACGACGCTCGTCGTGGCCTCGTCTATATCCCCGTACAAGAAATCCCGACGCTGGTGACGATAACGGATGCTCCGGATGCGAGTGAAAGAGCCGGCGTGCCGCGCGAGCGAGCCGGTGGCGACAACGTCTCCTTCGATTTGCTGTATGGCCTTCACGATCCCAAGTATCGCGATCAACTGTACGGCGAGCTGGTCGCCTGGGACCCGATAGCGAATCGTTCGCGTTGGAGAGCGCGTCACGTCCTGCCCATCAACGGCGGGACTCTGGCCACCGGCGGAAACCTGGTTTTTCAGGGCACAGGCGACGGACAGTTTCTTGCCTATGACTCCACGACGGGCAAGCAACTGTGGAACTGGCAGGGCGATGGGGCGATTCAATCGGCGCCGACGACGGTGACGGTCGACGGATCGCAGTACCTCCTGGTTGCGTCCGGCAATGCGGCGTCCGCCAATCTCTCGACCTACACGGCTGCCCTGACAACGACGGAGGCCACGCGCGGTCCATCGCGGCTCCTGGCGTTCAAGCTGGGCGGTGTTGCGACGTTGCCAACGCGATTGCCAACCGCGCGATTCGAGCGGCCGTCGCGTCCCCGATTCCCCAAGGAGACTGCGCACCTCGGTCAACTGCTGTTCGAGTTCAATTCCTGCGTGGTGTGCCACGGCGATGACGCGATATCGGCCGGCGGCACGATCCCCGATTTGCGCCGACTATCCGATGTCACCTACGGGCTTCTGAACGAGATCGTGGTCGGCGGGCTCTACAAGCCCGCGGGTATGCCACCGGTGCCTGAAATGACCAAGGCCGAGGTGGCGGCGATCGGCGCCTATCTCACGAATGAAGCGTGGTCGGCGTACGACGAGCAGGAGCGGAAGGCGAAAACCCTTGCCAAGTAAGCACGAAGCGAAGCGATCGTCCGTCGCGGTCCTGGGCTGGGCGGGATGGGGAGCGCCTTGGCGCACACGCTGCTGCGCAGGGGCGGCAATGTCATTGTTTGGAATCGCTCTGCTTCCCGCGCACAACCGCTGCTCGCCGGCGGCGCGCGATTGGCCGCATCCGTGGCCGAGGCCATAGCGCGCAGCGATCTAGTGGTGATCTGCGTGCTCGATTACGCGGCATCGCGCTCGCTGCTCGAGTCGGAAGGGGTTGCGGCACGGCTCTCCGGCAAGACGATTGTCGATCTGACCAGCGCCACGCCGGAGCAGATGGCGTCTCAGCAGGCTTATGTAGTCGGCCATGGCGGCCGCTTCATTTCCGGTGGCATCCTCTCCTTTCCCGCCGGAATCGGCCGGCAGGACACCGTGATCCTGTATGCCGGCGACAGCGTGGCGTTCGAAGAGCACCGCGCCACGCTGAGCCACCTCGGCGGCGCGCTCGAGTATATGGGGCCGGATCCGCGCACCGCCTCCCATGCCTTCACCACGCTGAGCATCTTCGTCGAAGGGACTGTGGGTCTTTTCCTGGAGGCCTCGACCATCGCGAGGCACTATGGCATTCCGATGGATACCTATTACCGGTTGACCCGATCGGCCAGAGACATGCTGCACAACCAGATTCGTGACTGTGCGGAGCGACTCTTGGAGCAGCGCTTGGGGGGTGAAGAGGCCAGCATCGATCTTCACCTGCACTTCGTCAAAGAGCTGAGTGCAACCTTTGCAAGGACGGGCATTCCGGCGAAGATGACCGAGGCGTTCATGGCTCATTTGAAGCTGGCCAGTGACGGCAACTTCGGCAACAGCGATTTGGCCGCCATTGCAGAAGCGCTCTGGGCGCAGCGCACACAGTAGAGTGACGAACATGCCACCACCACGATGCCGGTCGGCCGAGGGCGGCGACGAGCTTGATCAGCAATTGGCGGAGCGTCTGAATTCCCGGTTGACGACGGACGGTGACGCCGATTACGCGCAGTCGTTGCGACCCGTGTTCAAGGAAATCCTCTATTGGGCCTTGGCGACTACCTGTCTTACCGCAGCGGCGATTGGCTGGATCGTCTGATGAGTCCCCTGCAATGAGCGCCGGTTCGGGGCCCGACGCATCGGCTGCGATCTCCGGTCGACTGCCCACTCTGAAAGGCGAGCGCGTGATTGCCAGCTACGGCGCGCTCTTCC
>JANMXI010000015.1:0-1505 GCA_031394735.1 Pseudomonadota bacterium
GCGTGGCGGAAGTGCGATTGCCAACCGGCGCACCTCGCCCTGCCGCACCGCCTCAAGTTCGGAGCAGATCAGGCTGATGTGGAAATTATCGAGGTACGGCTCCGACCCGTTCAGCTCAACGAAGACGCGCTCAACGAAAAAGTTGAAGTCGAGCCTGGTGATAGCATCGAACTCCGTGCGGTCAGGCATCTGGGTCATTGTTGCTCTCCACCGCTCGCGTGAGATTGAGCCGAGCGATGAACCGCTCGACAATTGCTTGATCATTCTGGGTGGACGGCGGCGGCGCAGCACTCGCTGTCGTGCTATTCTCCGCTTTCAAGGCCAGGTCGACCGACATCTTGGCGGCTTTGAGATCGCCCGAGGCGCCTTGGTTGGCGATCTGTTTGGTGTTGGCGGCGAGCTTGCTGATCTTTTTGCGCTTGCTGTTCTCGGTCACGATCAGCGGGGATGACAATTCGCGCATGATGATGTCGTTGACCGACCGACCGCCGCGAGGCCGACCGTCGGGATTGGCGCGGTTGCCGTGGCCGAACCGCCCGTTCTGCTCTCTCCCCTCGCTCATGCTGCCTCTCCCATGCACAAGGCACGTTCGGCATCGACTTGCGTGAAGGTTCGCCCGTCTTCGTGAAGTGCCTCCTCGCCAGTGAGCTTTTCGAAGCGGCGGAGGACCGCGTCGACATAGAGCGGATCGAGCTCCATGCCGTAAGCGATCCGCCCAACCCGCTCGGCCGCGATGATCGTCGTACCACTGCCCATGAACGGGTCGATCACGATCTCCCCGCGCTTGCTGACGTCAAGGATGGCGTCGGCCACGAGGGCGACCGGCTTACACGTGGGGTGAGTAGCCAGCAGATCTCCACCTTCCGAGTGACGGAACCCGGCTGCGGAGGGATACTCCCAAATGTTCGAGCGGTTGCGGCCATTGCGCCCGAGTTCGATATTGTTGCGGTGCCTCCCGCGGCCATTCTTCCACACGTAGAAGAACTCATGCTGGCTGCGGTAGAGGGCACCCATCCCGCCTGACGGCTTTTGCCACACGCAAATGTTTTTAAGCTCGGTGAAGGCCGCTTCTCCTGCCGCAATCATCTCCGGCGAGTGCTTCCAGTCCATCGCGGCGAAGTGGATCGAGGCTGGTAACGAGTGCTTGGCCATCAGGCGGAACGAAGCTTCGAGGAACGCGATGAACTCGTCGCGGGCCATCTCGCCTGATGCCATGCCGAAGTCACGATGACGGACCTTGCCAAGCCCGGACACGTGGCCGTGGACCTTGACGTTGTAGGGTGGGTCCGTGAAACCCATCGCGGCCAGCTCGCCCGACATCAGCTGATCCCACGCCTGCGGGTCAAGCGCATTGCCGCAAAGCAACCGATGCTGCCCACAGTGCCAAAGGTCGCCTTCGACGCTGACTGGCGTCGTGCTCAACTCGACGGGCCCGTCAGCGGGATCATTGGCCGGTTGCTGATCGAGCGCCTCGATGCGGAAATCGATCTCGCCGACGCTGAACC
>JANMXI010000016.1:0-11161 GCA_031394735.1 Pseudomonadota bacterium
GCCGCCGTCAACGTCATACCCCAATAGTGGGGCGCACGCACACCCGCTGCATCCAGAAGCACCCCCACCCCCCCCGTGGCGCCGGCGCCGACCACCACTTTGTTGCGTGACACGTCGCCGCGTCGCCGGCGCCACACGGCGGCGGCGGCAGCAAGGAGCAACAGCGCAACGATCATCACCGGCCATCGCAGCTGCAAAAAATACGGCGCCCGTTCGGCGGTTTTCAGCAGCAGCGGCAGGAACGCTGCGCCGATCAGCAGCAGCACGCCCAAGAGCGCCGCCAGGCAGGCCGCATAGCCCACATCGCGCGTCAAGGCCGCCAGCGGCGCGGCGGCGATGAGGATGGCCAGCGCAGGCAACGCAGGCAGCAAATAGGGAATCAGCTTTGAATCGGACCAGGAGAAGAACACGCCGATGAACACCACCCAGATCCACAAGAAGACGGTTGCGTCGAACCCGCTCACCGCCGCCCGCCGGCGCCAACCGCTCAGCAGCGCGCGAACCGCCGACAGCGTCCAGGGCAGTGTGCCGATCAGGAATACCGCGCCGAAAAACCAGAATGGCTCCTGCCGGTCGGACACGGGCGTCATGAAGCGCGCAAAATGTTCGCGCACGAAAAAGAACTGCACGAAATCCTCGAGCCGCCGCTCGGCGAGCACGTGCCACGGCGCGGCAATCAGCAAAAACAGGGGCAGCCCCCAGCCGATGGTCAGACGGCGCCACGGCGACAGGTCGCGCGTATAGCCGCTGTAGAGCACCAGCACCGCCGCCGGAATCACCGCCGCCACCAGGCCTTTGGTCAGCACGCCCAGCGCGGCAGCGCCCCACGCCAACAGCATGGCATTGCGCGCATCCTTCGGCTGGTCCCGTTCGGCATGCACCTGCGCCACCAGAAACGCGCACAAACACAGGGTCATATAGAACGACAGACTCATGTCCAGGGTGAGCAACTGACCCAGCAGGATGAACAGCAGCATGCTGCAAGTGAAGGCCGCCGCGCGCAGCGCAAGCTCCCTCGTCCACAGCCGGCGCGCGGCCCACCAAACGGCGAACACCGTGCCAAACGCGGTCAGCGTGGTGTACAGGCGCGCCGAGAATTCCGTCGGTCCCAGCACGGCGTACAGGGCCGCTGTCGCCCAGTATTGCAGCGGTGGCTTTTCAACATAGGCCAGGCCGTTCAAGTGCGGGATCACCCAATCTCCGCCCGCCCACATCTCGCGCGCGATTTCCGCGTAGCGGCCTTCGTCCGGGTTGAACAGCGGACGCTGCACGAGCGCACTGAACCACAGGATCAACAGCACCAATCCGAGAGCCGCCGCGCCGATCTTGTTTGGCGATGCATCCACGGCAGGACTCAAGCCGCGCTGCGCGGAGCGGCCGACCCTTGCGTGGCCAGCAGTCCGGATCGTCCCGGCAGCTCGCTCATGACAACGGCGGCGGTGGGCTGCTGTTGCTGGCGGGCTTGAGCGTGAACATCGGACATGCGCACGAAGCGCGCGCCGCTCGCCCGACATTTCTGCAGCAGCGATTCGAAGGTTCCCAACAGCAGCA
This sequence comes from Pseudomonadota bacterium, assembly GCA_031394735.1. Classification (GTDB taxonomy): domain Bacteria; phylum Pseudomonadota; class Gammaproteobacteria; order Steroidobacterales; family Steroidobacteraceae; genus TMP-86. The sequence goes on from JANMXI010000016.1 coordinate 1,552, forward strand.
TGCCCTCCAGTTCGGCGTGCAAGGTGAACACCTGCGGCAGCGACGCCGATGCCTGGGTGATGCGATCGAACAGCGCGTCTGCGATAGTGTTGTCGTCGATGCCGTCGCGCCCGAGCAGTTCATCGAAGGTGGGCAACGTGGTGGGAAGCTGCATGCACGGGCTCGCCGCATTGCCCAACAGCGGGTAAAACGGGGTGGTGCCGCGCGTATCGCTGGCATAGTCGAGCTTGTATTCGCGCTCCAGCTTCAGCGCGTGCGCATTCATCTGCCAGCCGGCGGCAGCGTGCGAGGCCGGTGGCGCGCCGAAGATCCGTGTGAATGCCTGTACGCCCTTGTCAAATTCGCGCCGCGTCCAGGCCTCGTCTTTGTCGGCCACATAGTCCTGCCAGCGAACGTGATCGAAGGTGTGCAAGCCCACCTCGAACCCCGCATCACGCGTCGCACGCATGACATCGCCCGCCGCGCGCCCGATATCCGGGCCCGGCAGGAGCACGCCGTACATCAAGGTCTTGAGTCCGTAGTGCTTGATCACCGAGGTGCGCACCACCTTCTGTGCAAAGCCGGGTCGGAACGCGCGCCGCAAAGCGCGGCCGGTGTGATCGGGACCCACCGAGAAGTAAAAGGTGGCATCCGCGCCATGGGCTTTCAGCGCCTTGATCAGCCGCGGCACACCCTCGCGCGTACCGCGCAAGGTGTCCACATCCACTTTCAGTCCGACGGTGACCGACATCCGCGCGTCAGGCGTCCCGCGACAGCAAGGCCGAGGCGCTGGGCAGCACGTGTGCGTACGCGTCGAATATCGCATTCAACGCGGTGGGCATGTCGGTGCTGGGGGTCCAGCCCAGTTCCGCCGTGGTGTTCTTGATCGAGGGCAGGCGCGTGAGAATGTCCGCGTAACCTTTGCCGTAGTAGTCATTCGCGGTGACGTCGATGAGCTTGGTGTTGCGCGCGGTGGGTGCGTATTCAGGCCGTGACAGCGCGATCTTCAGCATCATGTTGGCCAATTCGCGGATCGAATAGGAGTTGTGCGGATTGCCGATGTTGTAGATCTTGCCGTTGGCAATGCCGCCCGGGTTATCCAATATGCGCGTCAGGCAATCCACCGCATCGTCGATGAAGGTGAAGGCGCGCGTCTGACTGCCGCCATCGACCAGTTTGATGGGCTCGCCGCGCACGATGTGTCCCAGGAACTGCGTCAATACGCGCGAACTGCCCTCCTTGGAATCATCCATGCTGTCCAACCCTGAGCCGATCCAATTGAAGGGACGGAACAGCGTGAATTGCAGGCCTTGCTGTCCGTAGGCGTAGATGATGCGATCCAGCAGTTGCTTGATGCAGGAGTAGATCCAGCGCTGCTTGTGAATCGGCCCCAGCACGAGTTCGGTGGTATCCGGATCGAATTCCGTGTCGCGGCTGGCGCCGTACACTTCCGAGGTCGAGGGGAACACCACGCGTTTCTTGTACTTGACGCAATGCCGGATGATGGGCAGGTTCGCTTCGAAATCCAACTCGAACACCCGCAACGGCTCGCGCACATACGTCGCGGGCGTGGCAATGGCCACCAGCGGCAGAATCACGTCGCACTTGCGCACGTGATACTCCACCCACTCCAGATTGATGGTGATGTCGCCTTCCACGAAATGAAAGCGCGGATTGCTCAACATCGTGGAGACACGTTCGGATTGCAGATCCATGCCGTAGATGTGCCAGTCGGTGTGGGCAAGGATGTACTTGCTCAGGTGATGACCGATGAATCCGTTGACACCGAGAATCAGAATATTCTTTTGCATTGCTACCCCTTCACCTTATCTAATCTTCAGTTGGGCGCTGGCGTCAGCGATATCGGCTGATCCGCCCAGCCGGATGGAACCTCGTTCGGCGTCACCGGCCGACCGTCAATCTGCAGTTGCTCGATCAACAGCCGCCGGCCATCGGCGCAGTCGGCGTACCAGCGGCCCTCCTGCGCATACAGGCACGGCGCCGCAGCAGCGTGCGCCGGCGGCCTTGCGTCGAGGCGCGTGCGAAATACGAACACCCTATTCGCCGCAAGTTCAAAAAAGGCTCCCGGAAACGGCGGCGCTACGGCGCGCACCAGATCATGCACGGCCCGCGCGCTCTGGCGCCAATCGATGCGGCCATCCTCAGGACGACGCCGGCCAAAGTAGGAGCCCTTGGACAGATCCAGCGCGGTGGGTGTGGCGGTGCCGGCGATCAGTCGCGGCAATGCGCGCGCCAGCACCTGCGCCGCAGCATCGGCAACTTTGCGCGACACTGCCAACGCGTCGTCGTTCTCCAGGATGGGCACGGCCTGTTGATCGACCAGGTCACCGGCATCCGGCTTCTCCAGCATGTAGTGCAGACTGGCTCCGGTTTCAGATTCGCCGTTCAGAATGGCCCAATGCACGGGAGCGCGGCCGCGGTAGTGGGGAAGCAGGGATCCATGCATGTTCAAAGCGCCGCGCGCCGGCACCGCCAGCCACGCAGGGCGAAGCATATAGCGGTAATAGAACGAAAACAGAAAATCCGGCGCATGCGAGCGAGCCTGCTCGACCCACTCCTGCGCGTTGGGATCATCGGGTGTGACGATGCGGATGCCATGCTCGCCGGCCACTGTTGCCACGCTGCCGAACCACTGGGTCTCGCCCGGATCATCGGCATGCGTGAACAGCAACGGAATGCGCACACCTTGTGCGAGCAACACCTGCAGACAGCGAACGCCAACTTCGCTGTAGGCGAATACGATGGCCGTGGTCACTCAACGGACCTGGGCGCCCAGTCGGGCCGGCTCGTGTGAAATGTCCGATGACACAGCCGCTGCGGGCGATTCGAGCACGGCTTGCACAATGTATCGCGGCCGCGCACGCACCTGCAGGTACATGCGGCCCACGTATTCCCCCAGCAGGCCGATGCCGAACAACGCAATGCCGATCAGGAAGAACACGATGCCGAACAAGGTGAACAAGCCTTCGGCTTCCGGTCCGACAATTAACCGACGAATGAACAACACCACCACCAGGATGGCGGAGAGGACCGACACGGCCATGCCGATCATGGAAAACAATTGCAACGGTACCAGCGAAAAGCCGGTCACCAGATCGAAATTCAGCCGCACCAAACTGTACAGCGAATACTTGGACTCACCGGCCGCTCGCTCTTCGTGCGCGATCGGAATCTCCACCGGCTTCATCGCGTACAGCGAGGCCAGGGCGGGGATAAACGTGTTGACCTCATGGGTCTGGTTCAACGCCGCCACCACACCCCGGCCGTAGCCGCGCATCATGCAGCCCTGATCGGCGATGCGGATGGGCGTGATCATCTCACGCAGGCGATTGATGGCGCGCGACAGCACCCGCCGCCACCACACATCCTGGCGCTGCTGGCGCACGGTGCCCACGTAGTCGTAACCTTCTTCGAGCAGCTTGAGAATCTTGCCGGCTTCCTCCGGCGGATTCTGCAGGTCGGCGTCCATGGTGATGACGTGATCGCCGCGTGCATAGGACAGACCCGCCATCACCGCCGAATGCTGGCCGAAATTTGCGTGGAACAGAACGACCCGCGTCACCTCCGGCCGGCGCTCGAACTGCTGCCGCAGCAACGCAGCGGAGCGGTCTTTGCTGCCGTCGTTGACGAACACGATCTCGTAGTCGGTGTTGAGCGCGTCCAGCGCCGGGTACAGGCGCGCGAACAGAGCCGGCAGGACCGCCTCCTCGTTGTACACGGGGATGACGACGCTCAAGGTTGGCGTTGTCGCTATCATCGCGACTCCTTGCCGCAAATATTGCCACTAATTCGGCGATTGTAGCCGATTTTCTAGTGATCGGCCGACACGGCGCCGAGCTGACCCAGCAGCGCCAGCACCTCGGCCGTTTTCGTCTGCATCAAGGACTGCGAATCGCGTGCCTCGACATTGAGCCGGATCAAGGGTTCCGTGTTCGAACTGCGCAGATTGAAGCGCCACTGCGCATACTCGAAGGACAGACCGTCGGTGCGATCGATGCGCAGCGCTTGCGGCGCGTACTGCGCCTCCACCGCTGCGATCGCCGCCTTGGCATCGGGCACGCGATAGTTCAACTCACCGCTCACCGGGAATGCGCGCATGCGCAGCGCCACCAGTTCGGACAGCGGCTTGCCCGCCTCGCTCACGATCTGCGCCACCAGCAACCAGGGAATCATGCCGCTGTCGCAATAAGCAAAGTTGCGGAAATAGTGGTGCGCGCTCATCTCGCCGCCGTAGACTCCGTCCACTTCCCGCATGACCTGCTTGATGAAGGCATGTCCAGACTTCGACAACACCGCCGTGCCGCCGCCCTGGGCGACGATGTCGAGCGTATTCCAGGTCAGCCGCGGATCGTGCACGACGCGGGCGCCGGGTTCGGCACGCAACAGCACGGAAGCCAGCAGCCCGACGATGTAATAGCCTTCGAGGAATGCACCGGTTTCGTCGAAGAAAAAACAGCGGTCGAAGTCCCCGTCCCAGGCGATGCCGAAATCCGCCTTCGAGGCGCGAATAGCCGCGATGGTCGGGGCGCGGTTTTCCACCAGCATGGGATTGGGAATGCCATTGGGGAAGGTGCCGTCAGGTTCATGGTGAATCTTGACGAAGTCGAACGGCAGATGCGGCTCGAGCTTGTCGACGACGAGGCCCGCGCCGCCATTGCCGGCGTTGACCACGATCTTCAGCGGTTTGAGTTTGTCACGCTGCACATAGGACAGCAGATGCTGCACATAGTCTGCATCGATGTCGGTCGGGATGCGGGCACCGACGCGCGCGGCTTTGGGAAAGTCCTGCGTTTCCGCGAACGCGCGGATGGCTTTCAGGCCCGTATCGCCACTGATCGGCTTGGACTGCTCGCGCACGAACTTCATGCCGTTGTAGTCGGCCGGGTTGTGGCTGGCGGTCACCATGATGCCGCCGTCGAATTGGCCGTGAAAGGTGGCGAAATATACGCCTTCCGTGCCGCAGATGCCGATGTCGTACACGTCGACGCCACTGTCGTTGAGGCCGCGGCACAGCGCATCGGTCAACGCAGCGCTGGATAGGCGGATGTCACGGCCGACCACGACGCGCTGCGGCTTCAGGAATTGCGCATAGCCCCGGCCGACGGCGTAGGCGATGTCTTCGTTGAGTTCATCCGGAATCCGGCCTCGCAAATCGTAGGCCTTGAAGCTCGTAATCGGTCTCAAGTATTGGTTCCCTGTCGTCCGTAGCTGTCCTCGAAGCGAACGATGTCGTCTTCGCCCAGATACGACCCGGACTGCACTTCGACGATGTGCAGCGGCACTTTGCCGGGATTCTCGATGCGGTGTTTGGTGCCGATCGGGATATAGGTGGATTCATTTTCCGACAGCAGAAAGGTCTTGTCGTCGCAGGTGATGCGTGCCGTGCCGGACACGACGATCCAATGTTCGGCGCGGTGATGATGCATCTGCAGCGACAGAATGGCGCCCGGATTTACGCTCAGACGCTTCACCTGGAAGCGGTCACCGAAATCGATGCTGTCGTAACTGCCCCAGGGACGGAAGACTTCGCGATGCAAACTGGTCTCGGGGCGGCCGGATTTCTTGATCTTGGCCACCAGTTCTTTGACGTCCTGCACACGATCTTTCGGCGCCACCAGGACGGCATCCTTGGTCTCGACGACCACATGGTCCTTCAGGCCCACCACCGCCACCAGGCGACTGGTGGACTGCACGAAGCAATCGACCGAATCATGCGCCAGGACATCGCCGCGCAGTACATTCCCGTCTTCATCGGCGGGCAGCGCATCGAACAGCGAAGACCAGGAACCCACATCGCTCCAGCCCACATCCAATGCCACCACCACCGCCGCCGAGGTCTTTTCCATGACCGCGTAGTCGATGGAATCGCTCGGACAGCGCTCGAAGGATTGCTTGTCGATGCGGATGAAATCCAGATCCGTCTTGGCAGCCTCAAAGGCGGTCTTGGACGCCTGCAGAATCAGCGGTGCGAAGCGCTGCAACTCCTGTAGAAAACACGACGCCTTGAACACGAACATGCCGCTGTTCCAGAAGTACTCGCCTGAATCCACGTATTCGCGCGCGCGCTCGAGTGGCGGCTTTTCGATGAATTCCGCCACCGGGTAGGCAGGACCTGCGCCTGCGACGCGGCGGATGTAGCCGTAGCCGGTTTCGGGCGCATGCGCCACGATGCCGAAGGTCACGAGTTTGTCGGCTTGCGCCTGGGCGATGGCGGTTTTGCAGGCGGCTTGGAAACCGCGCACATCGCGGATGACATGGTCGGCCGGCGCCACCACCATGATGGCGCCCGGATCCAGCTTCTGCGCCTGTAGTGCAGCCAGTGCCACGGCGGGCGCTGTATTGCGACCCACTGGCTCCAGCAAGATGGCGGCTGCCGTGACTTTGATGGCGCGCAACTGTTCGGCGACCATGAAACGATGGGACTCATTGCAGACCACGACAGGCGCGCTGGCGCCTTCAATGCCCTGCAGGCGGTCCGCCGTGTCCTGCAGCATGGTGCGCTCGCTGGTGAGCGGCAGAAGCTGCTTGGGGTACATTTCGCGCGACAGCGGCCAAAGGCGCGTACCCGCGCCGCCGGACAAAATGATCGGAACGATCATAACCGTGGCTGGCCCACCGTAAGCCCGCGGCCGATCGCGTAATACTGGATGCCTTCGCGTGCCATAAGCCCCGGATCATATAGGTTTCGGCCGTCGAATATGACCGGCGCACGTAAAGTTTTCTTGATGTGGGTGAAGTCCGGACTGCGGAATTCCTGCCACTCCGTGATGATGGCCAGCGCGTCGGCGCCTTCTAGCGCCGCATCCGCGGACTTGACGAAGCGAATGCCGGAACAGCCTGCATACAGCTTTTCACACTCCGGCATGGCCACCGGGTCATAGGCCTGCACCTTGGCGCCGGCCGCCAGCAGCGCGTCGATCAGCACCCGGCTGGGCGCCTCGCGCATGTCATCCGTGTTCGGTTTGAAGGCCAGACCCCACACGGCCAGCGTCTTGCCGGCCACGCTGCCAAAGTGCTTCTGCATCTTGCCGAACAGCACCTGCTTCTGGCGCTGATTGACCGCCTCCACCGCCTTCAGAATGCTCGCGTCGTAGGAGACTTCATGCGCCGACCGCGCCAGCGCCTGGACGTCCTTCGGAAAACACGAGCCGCCATACCCTAAGCCGGGGTAGATGAACGAATAGCCGATGCGCGGATCCGAGCCGATGCCGATCCGGACTTTTTCGATGTCCGCGCCGAAGCGCTCCGCCAGGTTCGCCAGCTCGTTCATGAAGCTGATTTTGGTGGCCAGCATGGCGTTGGCGGCGTACTTGGTCAGCTCCGCCGAACGCACGTCCATGACGATCATGCGGTCGTGATTGCGGGTAAAGGGTTCGTACAGGGTTCGCAACAACTCTGCCGTGCGCGGATTGTCCGTGCCGATGACCACGCGGTCCGGCTTCATGAAGTCCGCGATGGCCGCACCTTCTTTGAGGAATTCGGGGTTCGAGACCGTGTCGTACTCGATGTTGGCGCCGCGCTTTTGCAGGGCATCGGCAACCGCCACTTTCACCTTGTCCGCAGTACCGACCGGCACCGTGGACTTGGTCATGACGACCTTGTACTCGGTCATGTGCTCGCCGATGGTGCGGGCCACGGTCAGGACGTGGCGAAGGTCTGCCGACCCATCCTCATCCGGCGGCGTGCCCACGGCAATCAACTGAAACAGACCGTGGTCGACGCCTTCCTTGGCATCCAAGGTGAAGCGCAGACGGCCCGCCTCGAAGTTACGCTTGATCATGACATCGAGGCCCGGCTCATGAATCGGGATGTCGCCGCGCTTGAGCATCTCTATCTTCAACGGGTCCACGTCCACGCATACCACGTGGTTGCCGGCATCCGCCAGACAGGCCCCGGTTACCAAGCCAACATAACCGGAACCGAAAATCGTAACTCGCATTCGTAAAATCCTGATTTATCTAACAATTTGCGGGAGATTAACGGGTTTGAGAAGTCAAGTAAAGGAACGGCGCAAGCTGTAAATAACACTCTACCGGACCCTGTTCTCACGTCGTCGTCCGTGGCAAATTGGCGCCATGAAAAAATCCACCTGTGACCTATGCGACGAGTTCGAATCCATTCTGCAAATCGCTGAAGCCGCCTTTGCCAGCTTCGGCGGCCGCCACGCCTTCAGCGGCCGGATTGCCACCATCCAATGCCCGGAAGACAACTCGCTGGTTCGCGAAATGGTTGCCACCGACGGGCGTGGGCAGGTGCTGGTGGTGGATGGCGGCGGGTCGCTCCGGCGCTCGTTGCTCGGGAATCAACTGGCGGAAAAAGCGGTGGCGAATGGCTGGGAAGGCATCGTCATCAACGGCGCAATTCGGGATGTCGAGGCGCTGGCGGAGCTGGATATCGGGGTGATGGCGCTGGGGGTCATCCCCTTGAAAACGAAGAAGACGGGGTTGGGAAATCGATCCTTAACCCTGCACTTCGCCAATGTGACCTTTACGCCTGGGCACTTCCTGTATGCGGATGACAATGGATTGGTGGTGGCGCCGCGGGCACTGGCTTAATGCCCGAGCTGACACAATCCGACTAGGGTCGCGCGGTCTCCGAGGGACCTTGCTGTCGCGTCAGGCGGCGAGTCTTCAGATCCGTGACCTTGCGTTGCTCGGCAAGCAGCTCGCTCTGCCGTGACCAAACCAGATCGTGCATTTCCGGCGCAGGAGCGTATTCCACCACCGACTGTTTGAGCAAAACCAGCGCGCGCTGGCAATCGAAGCGGCTCATCGCTGTCAGGAGTGTGTCCAGCAATGCGGATATGCGCTCCCATGACAGGCCGTGTTCGATAGCGCGCAGGATCATGGGATGTTCCGTGCCAGTCACGTTGTTGCCGATCAACAGCTCTTCAAACAGCTTTTCCGCCGGGCGCAGACCGGTGTAGGAAATTTCGATATCACCGTCCAAATTTTTCTCATCGCGCACCGACATGCCCATCAGGTGCACCATGCGGCGCGCCAGATCGTCGATGCGTACCGGTTTGCCCATGTCCAGGACAAAGACATCGCCGCCTTTCGCCATGGATCCGGCCTGGATCACGAGCTGGGCGGCTTCCGGGATAGTCATGAAATACCGGATCACATCCGGGTGGGTCACGGTGATCGGACCGCCCGCCTGAATCTGCTCGTAGAACAGAGGGACAACGGATCCCGAGGACGCCAGCACATTGCCGAACCGAACCATGCAAAACCGCGTCTTGCCCCGACGCTGCTGCAAGCCCTGCAGCACAATTTCCGCCAATCGCTTCGTGGCACCCATCACATTCGTGGGATTGACGGCTTTGTCAGTCGAGATGAGAACGAAGGTGTCGACCTCGGCTTCCAAAGCGGCTTCGGCCGCATACCAAGTAGCCACAACATTGTTGTGGATGCCCTCGATGACGTTCTGCTCGACGATGGGCACATGCTTGTACGCTGCGGCGTGGTAGACCGTGTTGACCCGGTAGGCCTGCAAAATATCCCGCAGGCGGAACTTATGGTGTGCATTACCCACGAGCGGCACTAGGTCCACGCGCAGCCCCTGCTGCTGAATCACCGTGCGAAGTTCTCGTTCGATGTTATAGAGAGCC
>JANMXI010000017.1:0-1692 GCA_031394735.1 Pseudomonadota bacterium
CCGCCACCTGCTGCTTGCCTAACTCGGCCGCCTCCAGATCGGCCACCCGGCGGAAGATTCCCGGCAAACCGGCCAGTTCCAGCTCCGCCACCGGTTTCGGGTCGGGCAGGTCCGTATGAATGCGTTCCAGAGTCCCTTGAATGATCTCGAGCAGGCGCAAGCGCTCCGCCTCGGGGCCGAAAGCCGTCACCTCCACCTGGTTGCGTTTCTCGCCGCGCCGCACCAGCGCGGCCGCCTCGCCATCTTGCAGCACCGCGCCATTGCGCCAGCGTGGCTTGCCTTCGCTCAGCAAGTGCGTCATCACGATGAAGCGCGGCAGCACCCCTTCCGGCAGCGGGTCATAGACGTAGCGCAGTCGAACACTGCCGGGCTTTTGCCATTCCGCCGCCATCACCTGTGCCGGCTGGAACTCTCCCAACGCACCCGGTATCAGCCACTTCGTCGGCAGCTTGCCGTCGTCGCCTTCATCCAGCGGGAAGCACATCTCAAAGCGTTCCATCAGCCGCAGGAAGAAGCGCACGGTCTTCTCCGTCTCCCCGGGCAGCGCTTGCAGCGCCTCGGCCAGGGTCAAGGTGCCGTCGCTTTCAGGGCGGTCTTTGAAGCGCAGCAGGCGGTAAACACCATCGGTCACCCAGTGCGGATTGAGCACCGTCGTATCCCGCAGGCGCGGTTCATCGACAAAGTGCAGCACCGCGCCCAGTTTGTGCAGCAGCCGTGCCAGCGACTCCTGCTTCGCTGGCGCCGTCTCGCCGTGCCTCGCGCAGATCGCGCGAAACTCGTCCAGCGTCAGATGCTGCTGCCCGTTTGCCAAGGGAACGGCGTGGCCCGCCAGCCCCAGCCAGCGCAGCAGCTTGTTGCCACTGGATTTTGGCTTTGCGCGCGCCTCGCCCTCACAGTCCTTCATCACCTCCAGCCAGGTCTCCGGCACCATCAGGTGCGGCGGCTCCGTCTCCTTCAGCGACTCCACTGCGGCGCCCAGACTCCGCAGCAGCGTGTCACAGCCCTCGCGCTTCTCGCAGTTCGTCGCGGTAAAACTCTGGATAAAGGGAAAGCGCTCCTGCAACATACGGCGGTCCACGTCGTAGCCGCCCTGCCGCGCATCCTGCCGGTTCAGCGACACCAGCACCGGCGCGCCGCCCGCATAGCGCTTCCGCAAACCCAGCCAATACTCGGCATCCTGCATTTCGGTGTTCGAGCGCGGGTCCAGCACCAGCACATAAACGCAGCCTTCGGTCAGGAAAAACTGGTGCAGCGCATGCGTGATCTCCTGCCCGGCGAAATCCCACAGCCGCACCGTCAACTGCCCCTGCGCACAGGGCAGCCGGAAGCTGTCCAATACGATGCCCGGCGTCTCCTTCTCTTCTTTGTTATGGGATTCGCCCATGAAGAACCGCCGCAGGCTCGTCTTCCCCGCCCCCCCGCGTCCCACCAGCATCAGCTTGACCTCATTCACCGCCCGCAGTGTCCCCGCCGCCGCGCCTTGACGCTGGGCGAAGTAGAAGTTCAGGATGTCTTGCGGACGGGCGGCGGCTTTTTTGGCGGACCCATGGACCTCAATGAAAGTCGGCCCCAGGATGGATTCGGGGATTGCCAGCGCCGGGTTGTCGTGCAGGTCAAGCTCCGTCAGCGCCGTGAGCCGGCCGATCTCCGGCGGCAGGCTGCCCAGCTGGTTGCCGTAGAGGACAAGCTGCG
>JANMXI010000018.1:0-29743 GCA_031394735.1 Pseudomonadota bacterium
CCGGCAACGCATACGACGCCCGATCCGGTCAGCGTGCATCGGGAATTGGCGCAGATGCGGGCACAAGGTGCTCGCTATCTGGCCATGGAAGTGTCCTCGCATGCGCTGCATCAGAACCGGGTCGCGGGCGTGCGCTTCGAATCCGCCGCGTTCACCAACCTGACGCGCGATCATCTGGACTATCACGAGACCATGCAGGCTTACGGCGAAGCCAAGGCCTCCTTGTTCAGCCGTGAAGGCGTGCAGCATTTCGTCATCAATGTCGGCGATGCCTTCGGCCGCGAACTGGCGCAACGGTATGCCGGGCGCGCGGATGTCACGGCGGTGTGGATCGGTGGCGGGGATTCGGGTTGGTTGGCACAAAACACGCTGTTTGCCACCGCGGTTCTCTCCGATGCACGTGGCTTGAGCATCGAATTCAGCGGCTCCCTCGGTCAGGGAACGGCCCGAGTGCCGCTGATCGGCCGTTTCAATGCCGAAAATATTCTCGTCGTGCTGGGTCTGTTGCATTCGTTCGACGTCTCGATGAGCGATGCGCTGCGGGCATTGGAGCGCTGCCACGCGCCGCCGGGCCGCATGCAGCCGGTGAGCGGCGGCGACGGACAGCCACTGGCGGTCATCGATTACGCCCATACCCCGGACGCGCTCGCCAAGGTGTTAACGGCGGCGCGCGAGCATTGCCGCGGCCTGCTCTGGTGCGTGTTCGGATGCGGCGGCGACCGCGATGCCGGCAAACGACCGCTCATGGGTGCGATTGCCGACGAGCTGGCGGATCGCGTGATCCTCACCGACGACAATCCGCGCTCCGAGGCGCCGACCGCCATCACCGGCGAGATCGCGGCTGCGATCAGACGGCGCGACGTGCGCGTCATCAACGATCGCCGCGAGGCGATCCGCACGGCCCTGTCCGAGGCGAGGGCGCAGGACCTGGTGCTGATCGCCGGCAAGGGCCACGAGGATTATCAGATTTATGGCGACCGGCGTCTGCCCTTCAGCGACCGGCTGGAAGTGGAACGCCACTTCGGGATTGCCGCATGAAGCGCATGCTCTCCGACGTGGCAGCGGTGACCGGGGGTCGTCTGCAGGGTGCGGATGCGCACTTCATGGGCGTCTCCACCGATACGCGCACGCTGGAATCCGGCGCATTGTTCGTCGCCCTGCGCGGCCCGAACTTCGACGGCGGAGAATTTGTGGCGGCGGCCGCAAAGCGCGGCGCCAATGGTGCGCTGGTCATGCGTACGGGGACGGCCGACATCGCGCAGATCGTCGTGGCTGATACGTTGCAGGCACTGCAGAAGATGGCGTTAAGCTGGCGCGCCAATTTCGACCTACCCGTGGTGGCGGTCGCCGGCAGCAACGGCAAGACCACCACCAAGGAAATGATTGCCTCGATCTTGAGCCGCGCCGGCGCCTGCCTGTCGACGCGCGGCAACCTCAACAATCACATCGGCGTGCCGTTGACGTTGATGCGGCTCGACACTGCGCACAAGAGTGCCGTCATCGAGATGGGCGCCAATCGCATCGGCGATGTGGCCGAGCTCGTCGGCTTCATCCGGCCGACGGTGGCGGTGGTGACCAATGCGGGCGCCGAACATCTGGAAGGCTTCGGCGACCTCGACGGCGTGGCCAAAGGCGAGGGCGAGGCCTACGGTACGCTCGGCACCCACGGCACGGCGATCATCAACGCGGACGACGCCTATGCCGGCTATTGGCGCGGCGTGGCGCGTGATTGCAAGGTCCTCACCTTCGGCGTGCGCGCCGACGCGGATTTCAGCACCAAAAACGCCGTTCAAAGCATCGAAGAGGGGCAGTTTGTCACACGCTTCTCGTTACGCACGCCGGAAGGCGCGCACGATGTGCGATTAAGCGTGGGCGGGTCGCACAATCTGGCGAATGCGGTTGCCGCGGCGGCGGCGGCGCGTGCGGCCGGCGCCTCACTTCAGGACGTGGTGCAGGGACTGGCGGAATTTCGCGCGGTTGCCGGTCGGCTGCAGTTGAAGGCCGGCGTTCGCAATAGCTGGATCATCGATGATTCGTACAATGCCAATCCGAGCTCGGTGCGCGCGGGGCTGGATGTTCTGCGCTCCGTGGGCGGTGTCACCTGGCTGGTGCTGGGCGACATGGCCGAATTGGGCGAGCACGCGCTGCAAAGCCATGTGCAGATCGGCGAGTACGCGCGCGAATGCGGCGTGCAGCGCCTGTTTGCCATCGGTCCGGAGAGTTCGCGCGCGGCGGAGAGCTTCGGCGCCGGCGCCGAGTGGTTTCCCGACGCCGAATCGCTGATCCGACGGCTTCAGCTCGAAGTCACCTCCGGGGTCACCTTGCTGATCAAGGGTTCTCGCGTGAATCGACTCGAGCGGGTGGTGCAGGCGTTGGCCGGCAACAGCGCAGGTCTCACGAGCAAGGCGGGTTAACCGGCCATGCTGCTCATCCTCTTCGAATACCTGTCCAAATTTCATTCCGCGTTTCGCGTCTTCCAGTACCTGACGCTGCGCGGGATTCTCGCGGCAATGACCGCGCTCGCCATCGCACTCTTCATCGGGCCGAGCATGATTGCCTGGCTCAGCCGTTATCAAATCGGTCAGCGCGTCCGCACCGACGGGCCGCAGTCGCATCTGCCCAAAGCGGGCACGCCCACGATGGGCGGCGGATTGATTCTGGTCGCCATGGTGCTCGGCACCTTGTTGTGGGCGGATCTGTCCAGCCGTTTCGTGTGGGTGCTGCTGCTCACGACGCTGGGCTTTGGCGTCGTCGGCTTCTATGACGACTATTTGAAACTGGTGGTGGGAAATTCCAAAGGACTGGCGGCCCACTACAAGTATCTCGGCCAGTCGCTGGTCGGGCTGGGTGCGGCGCTCAGTTTGCACTATATGCACCAGACCAGCGCCGAGACTTCGCTGTACGTGCCGTTCTTCAAGACCTTCATCGTCCCCATGACCACGGTCGGCTTCGTGGCGCTGTCCTACTTCGTGATCGTCGGCACCAGCAATGCGGTGAACCTGACCGATGGACTAGACGGCCTGGCCATCATGCCGGCGGTGTTGGTTGCCGCCGCGCTCGGTGTCTTTGCCTACACGACGGGCAACGTGAAGTTCGCCACCTATCTGCAGATCCCCTACATTCCGGGCGTCGGCGAAGTGCTCATCTTCTGCGCCACCCTGGTGGGCGCAGGGCTGGGATTCCTGTGGTTCAACGCCTATCCGGCGCAAGTGTTCATGGGCGATGTGGGCGCGCTCGCCATCGGCGCATCGCTGGGCACCATTGCGGTCATCGTGCGGCAGGAGATCGTGCTGTTCGTGATGGGAGGCGTGTTCGTCCTGGAAACGGTATCGGTCATCCTGCAAGTGGCCTCCTTCAAACTCACCGGCAAGCGCATTTTCAGGATGGCGCCGATTCATCATCACTTTGAATTGAAAGGCTGGGCCGAACCCAAGGTCATCGTGCGGTTCTGGATCATCAGCTTCCTGCTGGTGCTGGCGGGTCTTGCGACCCTGAAGATCCGCTGATGACCGGCGCCACCTCTTTACGCGAAACGCATGCGGTCGTTGCTGGGCTCGGCAAGACGGGCGTGTCATGCGTGAATTATCTGTTGCGGCGGGGCGCGCGTGTCAGCGCCACCGACACGCGCCAGTCTCCTCCCGGCCTTGCCAGTCTCGGCGCGGCGGCCGCGCAGATCGATCTGCGCCTAGGCGGATTTGACTTGTCGCTGCTCGATGACGCCTCGCAGCTGCTCGTGTCTCCCGGCATATCCCTGAAAGAGCCGATTGCGGTGCAGGCCCGGGTGCGCGGCGTCGAGGTGCTCGGTGACATCGAACTCTTCGCTCGCGCCGTGCGCGCCCCGGTGATCGGCATCACCGGCACCAATGGCAAGAGCACGGTGACGACGCTGCTGGCGCAGATGGCTGCCGCCGACGGACGCCGTGTGCTGGCCGGCGGCAATCTCGGCGAACCCGCGCTGGATCTGTTGGAGCAGCCCGCACCGGATCTGTACGTACTCGAGCTGTCGAGCTTTCAACTCGAGACCACCTCCAGTCTGCAATTGCTCGGCGGCGTGGTGCTGAATGTCACCTCCGACCATATGGATCGGTATGCGTCGCTGCAGGAATATGCGGATGCGAAGGCGAGAATCTTCGCCCATGCGCGCGCCGCCGTTCTGAACATCGACGACCCGTTGGTGGCGGCGATGCGCACGACCCATCAGCGCACCTTGACGTATTCGATTGAGCGATCCGACGCCGATTACACGCTGCTGTCACGCGGCGCGACGCGCTGGTTGGCGCGCGCAGGCGAACCGCTGCTGGATCTGGCGCAGGTGAAGATCGGCGGACTGCACAATGCCGCCAATGCGCTTGCCGCGCTGGCCTTGGGTGAGACGGCCGGGTTGAACCGAGAGGCCATGCTCGACACGCTGCGCCGATTCACCGGCCTGCCGCATCGTTCGCAATGGGTGGCGCAGATCAACGGCGTCACTTATATCGACGATTCGAAGGGAACCAATGTGGGGGCGACGCTCGCCGCGGTTGGTGGGATGACGGTGCCGCTGGTCGTTATCGCGGGTGGTGACGGCAAGAACCAGGATTTCACGCCGCTGGCACAAGGCTTTCGCTCGCGGGTTCATGACGCGGTGCTGATCGGGCGCGATGCACCGCAGATCGCCGGCGCGCTGCACGGGGTTTGCGCCGTTCATCATGCGTTGACATTGGAAGAAGCCGTGCACCGCGCCAGTGTGCTGGCGCGGCCCGGCGATGCAGTGCTGTTGTCGCCGGCCTGTTCCAGTCTCGACATGTTCCGCGACTACGCGCATCGCGGCGCGGTGTTTGCGCAGGCCGTCGACGCCTTGAAGGCGGGTGCGCAATGACCGCTGCCACCATGAGCTACGGCAGTCGTGCCCGCGAGCGCATGCCCTTCGCGTGGGACTTCGTGACCTTGGGACTGTGCGCCGCGCTGCTGCTGATCGGCATGGTCATGGTGACCTCGGCGTCGATGTCCATCGCCGCGCGTGATCTCGGCAATCCGTTTTTCTATCTCGAGCGACAGTTGATCTTCGGGCTGTTGGGTGTCGGCTTCGCCTGGATCATCACGCGCGTGCCCACGGAAGTTTGGGACAAATACAGTCTCGCATTGCTGCTGTTCGGGCTTGCTTTGTTGCTGCTGGTACTGATCCCTGGCATTGGCGCAGTCGTCAACGGCGCGCGCCGCTGGATGCGGGTCGGGCCGATCAATTTTCAAGTGTCGGAACTTGCTCGTGTGCTGGTCCTGACCTGGGTCTGCAGCTATTGCGTGCGCAAGCGCGAAGAATTGGAGAAGACGCTGCAGGGTTTGCTGAAGCCTGTCGGCCTGCTCACCGTCGCCGCCGTTCTGCTGCTGGCCGAGCCGGACTTCGGTGCCACCACGGTGTTGTTCGCCACCGGCTTCGCGGTGCTGTTCATCGCCGGGGCCCGATTGCGCTACGTGCTGGTGCTCGTCAGCGCCGCCGCTGGTGCTTTGGCGGTGCTGGCGATGGCCTCGCCGTATCGGCTGAAACGTTTGACGGGTTTTCTGCATCCGTGGGAAGACCCCTTCAACAGTGGATTTCAATTGACGCAGTCGCTGATCGCCATCGGTCGCGGCTCCTGGTTCGGCGTCGGTTTGGGCAGCAGCGTGCAGAAGCTCTTTTATCTGCCCGAAGCGCACACCGATTTTGTGTTTGCAGTACTGGCCGAGGAATTCGGGCTGCTCGGCGTCGTGGTCGTCATCGCCTTGTTCATGATGCTGGTATGGCGCTCGTTTCACATCGCACGCCTGGCATCGCAGGCGGGCATGCGCTTCCAATCCTATCTCGTACTCGCCTTCGGCATCTGGATCGGTCTGCAGGCCGTGGTGAATATCGGCGTGAACATGGGGGTGTTGCCCACCAAAGGTCTGACCCTGCCGCTGCTCAGCTATGGCCGCAGCAGTCTGCTGGTGACGCTGGCCTGGCTGGGTGTGCTGCTACGCATCTATCACGAAGTGCGGTCCACCTCGCGTGCGGCGGTGATGCGCATGCCGGGAGGCTCACGATGAGTACGGCTGTAAGCGCGGCGGCGAGTGATGCGACGGCAGGCCCGGTCATGATCATGGCCGGCGGAACCGGCGGGCACGTGTTTCCGGCGCTGGCAGTGGCCAAGGTGCTGCGCGAGCGCGGCATCGCCGTGGTGTGGCTGGGCAGTGCAGGTGGGATGGAATCGCGTCTGGTGCCGGCGAACGGTTTCGCGCTGGAGAAGGTCGACGTCGCCGGGTTGCGCGGCAAGGGTCTGCTGTCCTGGCTGCGTGCGCCGTTTCGTCTGCTGGGCGCCGTCAATCAGGCACGCGCCATCATCAAGCGGGTACGGCCGCGCGTCGTGCTCGGTGCCGGCGGGTTTGCCAGCGGTCCGGGCGGCATCGCCGCGCGGCTGGCGCGCATTCCGCTGCTGGTGCATGAACAGAATGCCGTTGCAGGTCTCACCAACCGGATTCTGGCGCGCGTGGCCACGCAGGTTTTCGAGGCGTTTCCGGGCAGCTTTGGTGCCGGCGTTCGCGCCATCTGCATCGGCAATCCAGTGCGCGCGGACATTGCCGCGCTGCCGCCGCCGACGTTGCGCTTTGCCTCACGCCAGGGACCGGTGCGGTTGCTGGTGTTGGGCGGCAGTCAGGGTGCGCAGCGTTTGAATGCGCTGCTGCCGCAGGCGTTGGCGCGAATTGCGCTGCCGCAGCGACCGCAGGTCCGGCATCAAGCCGGTGAGCGCGGCGTCGATGCGACGCGTCACGCATACGCGCTCAGCGGCGTGGAGGCGGATGTATTCGCCTTTATCGAGGACATGGCTGCAGCCTATGAGTGGCCCGATCTCGCCGTGTGTCGCGCCGGCGCATTGACCATCACCGAATTGCAGGCCGCTGGACTGGCCGCGGTACTCGTGCCGTTCCCGGCTGCGGTGGACGATCATCAAACCCGCAATGCCGAAGTCATGGTGAGCATCGGCGCTGCGCGTCTGGTGCAGGAGCGCGATCTGAACGCGGATTCCTTGAGCCGGTTGATCGAGGAATTGAGCAGTGACCGTGCGCGCCTGCTGCAGATGGCGCAGGCCGCGCGGGGCGCCGCCATCACCGATGCGGCGTCCCGTCTTGCCGATTCCTGTCTCGCGGCGGGAGCATTCGCATGAACGATCGCATGCGCCGCATTCATCGGATCCACCTCATCGGCATCGGCGGCAGCGGCGTGGGCGGTGTTGCCGAAGTGCTGCTGAGTCTGGGGTACGATGTACAAGGCTCGGACCTCAAGCCCAATGGCGTGACACAGCGGCTGGAGCGATTGGGCGCGACAATTTTCATCGGTCACCGCGCCGAGAATCTCGGCGCCGCCGACGTGGTGGTCGTGTCCACGGCGGTGGGCGATGCGAATCCGGAAGTGCAGGCTGCATTGACCCGGCGCATTCCGGTGGTGCCACGCGCGGAAATGCTTGGCGAATTGATGCGCTTCCGCTATTCCGTCGCGGTGGCGGGCACGCACGGCAAGACCACCACGACGAGTCTGGTGGCCAGCGTATTGGCCGAAGGCGGATTGGATCCCACCTTCGTGATCGGCGGCCGGCTCAAGAGCGCGGACAGCAATGCGCGCCTCGGCGCTGGACGGTATCTGGTGGCCGAAGCCGACGAGAGCGACGCCTCGTTCATGCATCTGCAGCCGATGATCGCCATCGTCACCAATATCGACAACGATCACCTCGCCACGCACGACGGCGACTTCACGCGACTAAAGCAGAGCTTCGTCGACTTTCTGCACAACCTGCCTTTCTACGGACTGGCCGTGCTGTGCATTGACGATGATCAGGTGCGCAGCATCCTGAACACCGTGGCGCGACCCATCGTCACTTACGGTCTGGACATCGGCGCGGATATTCGCGCGGTGAATATCGTTCGCGACGGCACGGTGTCGCGCTTCGATGCATTGCGACCGAATCTACCGCCGCTTAAAGTAACGCTCAATCTGCCCGGTACGCACAACGTGCGCAATGCGCTGGCCGCGATCGCCGTGGCGGTCGAACTGGGCGTCGCCGATGCGGCGATTCAACGCGCGCTGGCCGGCTTTCAAGGCATCGACCGGCGCCTGCAGCAATTGGGCGAACTGCATTGGGAGACGGGCAATGCCGTGCTGGTCGATGACTACGGTCATCACCCGACGGAAATCGCCGCCACCCTCGAAGCGGCGCGCCAGGGCTGGCCGGGGCGCCGCCTGGTGCTGGTGTTTCAGCCGCACCGGTTCTCGCGCACGCGCGATCTACTGGATGATTTTGGCCGCGTCTTGAGCGAAGTGGATGTGTTGCTGGTGACCGAGGTGTATGCCGCCGGTGAAGCGCCCATCGCCAATGCGGACGGCCGCGCCATCTGCCGCGCAGTGCGTTCCCGTGGCCTGGTCGAACCCGTGTTCGTCGAGCATATCGAGGATCTGGCGGCCGCGCTGAAACTGGTGGTGCACGACGGCGACCTGGTGCTGACGATGGGCGCGGGCAACATTGGCGCCGTGGCGCAGGACCTGAAGGCACGCTTCGCGGCCGGGGCGGCGGCATGAGTGTGGGCATGACACTGGAGCCGATCAGCGCGGAATTCGCGCCGCGAGTTCGTTTAGGCGAACCGATGTCGCGGCACTCCTCCTGGCATGCCGGCGGTCCGGCCGATGTCTTCTTCGAGCCACGCGATGCGATGGATCTGGCCTCCTTCCTCGCCATGCTGCCGCAACAGACAGCGGTGCTGTGGGTTGGTCTGGGCAGCAATCTGCTGGTACGCGACGGCGGCGTGCGCGGTGTGGTGGTGGCGACGCATGCCGCGTTGCAGGGGCTGACCCGCGTCGGTGAGACGCAGATCCGCGCCGAGGCCGGCGTGCATTGCGCGCGCATCGCCAAGCAATGCGTGAAATGGGGGCTCGGCCCCGCGGAATTTTTCGCCGGTATTCCCGGCACTCTCGGCGGCGCGCTGGCCATGAACGCCGGCGCCTATGGCGGGGAGACGTGGAATCACGTCGTGGAAGTCGAAGTCATGGATGCGCACGGCGCGCGGCGCACGCGCACGCGTGCCGAATACACCACCGGTTATCGACAGGCGCGCGGTCCTTCCCTGAGCGAATGCTTCGTCGCGGCGCGGCTGCAGTTCGAACCACGCCCCGATGCCAGCCTCGACACGATTCGCGATCTGCTGGTCAAGCGTCGTCAGACTCAACCGATCGGGGCGTGGAGCTGCGGTTCCGTGTTCACCAATCCTGCCAATGATCACGCGGCGCGCCTGATTGAGGCGGCCGGGCTCAAAGGCTTTCGCATCGGTGATGCTTCGGTGTCGCTGAAGCACGCCAACTTCATCATCAACCATGGCAGCGCGCGCGCCGCCGATCTGGAAGGGCTCATCCTGCACGTACAGCAAGTGGTATTGGAACGCTTCGGCATCACGCTCAAACCCGAAGTCCGCATCGTCGGAGAACCGGCATGAGCCGCCTGCGAACCACCGGCATTGCACGCCGCGCGCAATCGGCCGCTGAATTTGGCAAGGTCGCCGTCTTGCTTGGTGGCGACTCCTCCGAACGTGAGATCTCGCTGCTCAGCGGCAATGCCGTGCTGGCGGCCTTGAAACGCCGCGGAGTCGATGCGCATGGTTTTGATCCGAAGGAAAAGCTCATCCAGGCGCTGAGCACGGAAAGGTACGACCGCGCCTGGAACATTCTGCATGGTCCGGGCGGCGAAGATGGATTGATCCAGGGCGCGCTCGAATGGCTCGGCATTCCCTACACCGGCAGCGGCGTGCTGGCCTCGGCGCTGACCATGGACAAGCTCAAGACCAAGCGCGTGGTCATCGGCGCCGGCATCAATGCGCCGGAGTATGCGGTGCTCAACACCGAGGCCGACGTGCCCGCGGCGTTGGCGCAGGTGGGCGTTCCGATGATGGTCAAGCCGGCTTCGCAAGGCTCGAGCGTGGGCATCACCAAGGTCAAGACGGCGGCGCAGTTGCCGGCTGCATTCAAGGAGGCGCGCGCGGTCGATCCGATCGTATTCGCCGAAAAATTCATCGAAGGCCAGGAGTTCACCGTCGGCGTGCTGGGGCGTCTCGCGTTGCCCTCAATCAGAATCCAGCCTGCCACCGAGTTCTACGACTACCAGGCCAAGTACTTCCGCGACGACACGCAGTATCACTGCCCGAGCGGCATTGATGCGAACGCGGAACAAGACTTGCGCGAGATGGCGCTGGCCGCGTTCCGCGTCACTGATTGCAGCGGCTGGGGCCGCGTCGACTTCATGCGTGATGCCAGCAGCGGCAAGTTCTATTTCATCGAGATCAACACCACACCGGGCATGACCGATCACAGCCTCGTGCCCAAGGCGGCACGCCAGATCGGTATCGATTTCGAAGAGCTGGTGTGGCGCGTTCTGGAAACCAGTTTCGGCAGGCAGCGCACATGATCCTGGATCTGTTCAAGCCGCAGAATCGTTTCAAGGCCAAGGCGAAACCGGCGAAACGCTCCTGGTGGCGCGTGCCGGAGATCGATTGGCGCCTGCATGCGCGACGCGTCGCGGTGCTGGGCATTCTGATCTGCAGTTTGATCGCGTTGAGCTTCGTTCTGGACCGCCCGATTCGCGTCATGTCCATCGACGGCAGCTTCCAGCGAGTGTCACCGGGGCAAGTGGAGCAGGCCGCCGCGCCGTTTCTGAAAGCCGGCTTCATGTCGGCGGATCTGGATGCCGTGCAACGTGCCATCGAGACCCTGCCGTGGGTGGATCATGCTCGCGTGCAGCGCCGCTGGCCCAACAGCGTGCACGTGGTCATCGTCGAGCAGGTGGCTGCCGCGCGCTGGGGCGAGTCGGGTTTATTGAATGCACGCGGCGAACTGTTCGTGAAGTCTTCGACCCATGTTCCGCCGGAGTTGCCGCGGCTCTCCGGGCCGGAAGGCTCCGAGTCGCAGGTGGCGCAGCGCTATCTGTCCGCACAAGGCCGCATGCTCGAAGCCGGCATGCGCCTCGCCGCCGTGCGCTTGGATGAGCGCGGTGCGTGGGAGCTGGATCTCGACAATGGATTGACCATCCGCCTCGGCCGCAGCCAGGTCGATGAGCGACTGGACCGCTTCATTCACACCGCTTCACAGGTGGTGGCGCGTCGCGCCACCGACATCAGCTACATCGACATGCGTTATTCAAACGGCTTCACCATCGGCTGGCGACCTGCGGCGATTCCGGCGTCCGCGCCGGTAGCGCTGCGGCCGGCCGACGATACCGACGCATAAGGACAGTTCAAGGTTTTATGGCAAAGCGTTCAGATCGAAATCTCATCGTCGGACTCGACATCGGCACGAGCAAGGTCGTGGCGATCGTGGGCGAACTCAAGCCCGACGGTACCCTGGAGATCATCGGCCTGGGCACCCATCCGTCGCGTGGTTTGAAGAAAGGCGTGGTGGTCAACATCGAATCCACCGTTCAGTCCATTCAACGGGCGGTCGAAGAGGCCGAGCTGATGGCCGGCTGCGAGATCCACTCCGTCTACGCCGGCATTGCCGGCAGCCATGTGCGCAGCCTGAACTCGCACGGCATCGTGGCCATCAAGGACAAGGAAGTAGTGCAGGGCGACGTCGAGCGGGTCATCGATGCCGCCAAAGCGGTGGCGATTCCGGCCGATCAAAAGATTCTGCATGTGCTGCCGCAGGAATACATCATCGATACGCAGGAAGGCATCCGCGATCCCATCGGCATGTCGGGTGTGCGGCTGGAAGCCAAGGTGCACATCGTCACCGGTGCCGACAGCTCCGCGCAGAACATCGTCAAATGCGTGCAGCGGTGTGGACTTGCCGTGGATGACATCGTGCTGGAGCAACTGGCCTCCAGCTACGCAGTGCTCACCGAGGACGAAAAGGACCTAGGCGTGTGCATCGTCGACATCGGCGGCGGCACCACCGACATCGCCGTGTTCGGCGGCGGCGCCATTCGCCACACCGCGGTGATCCCCATCGCAGGTGACCAGGTGACCAATGACATCGCGGTGTCGATGCGCACGCCGACGCAATACGCCGAAGACATCAAGATCAAGTACGCCTGTGCGCTGTCGCAGCTCGCCAACCCGGACGAAACCATCGAGGTGCCGAGTGTGGGCGACCGCCCACCGCGGCGTCTCGCGCGCCAGACGCTCGCGGAAATCGTCGAGCCGCGCTACGAGGAATTATTCGCGCTGATCCGCGATGAGCTGCGCCGCTCCGGCTTCGAGGAGCAGGTCGCGGCTGGCATCGTGCTCACCGGCGGCAGTTCCAAGATGGAAGGCGCCATTGAATTGGCCGAAGAAGTTTTTCACATGCCCGTTCGTTTGGGCATACCGCAATACGTCAGCGGTCTGGTCGACGTGGTCAGCAACCCGATTCACGCCACCGGCGTGGGTCTGCTTCTGTATGCGAAAAACAATATCGATTTGCAGCGCCCTGCAGCGCCGCTCCTGTCGGGCGGCGGTGTGAAGAGCCTGCTGGAGCGAATGAAAGCTTGGTTTCAAGGTAATTTTTAATCCAATAACGACCCGTGAGGAGACTGGAATGTTCGAACTGATGGATTCATATAGTCAAAGTGCCATCATCAAGGTGCTCGGAGTGGGCGGCGGCGGCGGCAACGCGGTCTCGCACATGGTCCAAGCCGGCCTTGAGGGTGTGGATTTCATTTGCATCAACACCGATGCGCAGGCGCTGAAGCACTCCAAGGTGCGCACCGCATTGCAGATCGGCTGCAATATCACCAAGGGTCTGGGCGCAGGCGCAGATCCGGAAGTCGGCCGTCAGGCCGCGATGGAAGATCGTGACCGCATCATCGAGTTGATCGAAGGCTGCGACATGCTGTTCATCACCGCCGGCATGGGGGGTGGCACCGGCACGGGCGCCGCACCGGTGGTGGCGCAGGTCGCCAAGGAACTGGGCATCCTCACCGTCGCGGTGGTGACCCGTCCTTTCGAGATGGAAGGCAACAAGCGTTCACGCGTCGCCGACAACGGCATGCTCGAGTTGTCCAAGTATGTGGATTCGTTGATCACGATTCCGAATCAGAAGCTGCTGTCGGTGCTGGGCAGCAACACGACATTGCTGGATGCCTTCAAGGCAGCCAACACCGTGTTGCAAGGCGCGGTGCAGGGCATTGCAGAGCTGATCACCCGTCCCGGCCTGATCAACGTCGACTTTGCCGACGTTCGCACCGTGATGTCGGAGACCGGCATGGCGATGATGGGTTCGGGTTGCGCATCGGGCGATGATCGCGCCCGCGAAGCTGCCGAAGCCGCCATCTCCTCGCCGCTGCTCGAAGACATCAATCTGGCAGGCGCACAGGGCATTCTGGTCAACGTCACCGCGGGCATGGATCTGTCCATCGGCGAGTTCCAGGAAGTCGGCAATGTCATCAAGCAATTCGCTTCGGATGAGGCGACGGTCGTGGTCGGCACGGTCATCGATCCGGAGATGAGCAATCAGATCCGCGTCACCGTGGTGGCAACGGGATTGGGCCGTCCGGTGGCTAAGTCCATTCCGCAACCGCAGCATTCGCATGCACACACGCATGAGCGTGCACATGAGCGTGCTCACGGCAATTCGCACACGCCTGCTGCTGCGGCGGCGCCTGCGCCGATGCGGATGGTGCGCCGCGCCGCGCCGATGATGGCGACGGATTACGCCATGCTCGAACGGCCGACGGTACAGCGTCAGCGTGCTGTGGGCGATGGCTTGCGCAGCGAGGTCGAGTCGGAAGACATGTTGGATATCCCGGCGTTTCTGCGTCGGCAGGCCGACTGACGCACTGTGCGGTTTTGGCGACAATGTTGCCGTGAGCCGCGCGGCGTTTGATTGATTGAGTCATTCCAGGTTTGGCGTCCGATGAAACGGGTTCATCGGACGCCATTTTTACCCGCTTTCGGGCGCGGCTCCGGCAGTAGGCCGTGGTATGCCGCATGTGTTAATTTAGCGTCTGCATGTTGAATCAGCGCACATTGAAGAATTCCATCCGCGCCACCGGCGTGGGTCTGCACACCGGTAAAAAGGTGTTGATGACCCTGTTTCCGGCTGCGCCGGATTCGGGCATCGTGTTCCGGCGCACCGACCTGTCGCCGCCGGTCGATATTGCCGCCTATGCGGAAAATGTTGGCGAGACCATGCTCGGCACCACGCTGCACAAGGGCGCTGCAAAGATTTCAACAGTCGAGCACCTGCTCTCCGCGTTGGCCGGTTTGGGCATCGACAACCTCGTCGTCGAGGTGAGCGCGCCGGAAGTACCCATCATGGACGGCAGCGCCGGCCCCTTCGTGTTTCTGCTGCAATCCGCCGGCATCGAAGAACAAAAGGCGCCGAAGCGTTTTATTCGCATTCTGGAAAGCGTGCGCGTCGAAGACGGCGACAAGTGGGCGCGTTTCGACCCTTACGACGGGTTCAAGGTGAACTTCGAGATCGAGTTCAACCACCCGACTTTCAAGAAGCACTCGCAAACGGCGACCATGGATTTTTCGACCACGTCGTTTCTGCGTGAAGTCAGCCGGGCACGCACCTTCGGCTTCATGCGCGACCTGGAAAGTTTGCGTGCCCACAATCTGGCGCTGGGCGGCAATCTCGATAACGCCATCGTGTTGGATGACACTCGCATTCTGAATGAAGACGGCCTGCGCTACGAAGACGAGTTCGTGAAGCACAAGATCCTGGATGCCATCGGCGATCTGTATCTGCTGGGACACAGCCTCATCGGCGAGTTCAGCGGTTTCAAGTCGGGACATGCGTTGAACAACAAGCTGCTGCGCAAGCTCATCAGCACCGCTAGTGCCTGGCGCGAAGTCACTTTCGAAAGCCTGAAAGACGCCCCGATTTCCTACGTCCCCGCCGCCGTCAACGCTTGACGCTGACAATCTTGATTTTCACGCTGTCGATGGTGAGCTGGTAGTCGGCGTTCAGCCGCTCGCGCAGTTCCGATGTGACATAACGCAGACGCGACGCCCACGCGGCGCTTGGGGTTCCCAACGTCAGCCGGCCGCGCTCCAATCCAGCGCTTTCGACGTGGCTGACCAGCGCGGGGGCCAGCACTGACCGCACGCGCAGGAGCAACTGCGACCGTTCATCCAGGCGGAGGCGCAACTCTCGAAGTGCTTTCGAGGATCCCCCTATTAACTCACTGACACTCTTGGTTTTTTGCATTGCATCACGAAATTTGAGACGTATTTCTGCGTGTCAGAGTGTGCGGAAATCCTTGTTTTGAGTCACCTTTTTGTTGCATAGTGCTTCCCGACTGCTCAGGGCATACCCATTGAAAGGTGGGGACGCAAAGCTTCCGGTCTACGGCCTGCTCCATAGGATTTTAGCGGGTTAGGACAGCGGGGTTGCCAGGGAATCGCTCGCAATGACGGCGGGTTGATAACAGTTCGCAGCCTTCGGGCAAGTGGACGGCGACTTCGATTCGAGGCTTGGCCTCTCACGGCGACGCGTGGTGCGTTGTTCGGATATGCGCGGAATTTGCACTGCGGTCACGGCGGGAGCCCACTGCATGAACATTATTTTTGTCGGCCGGAATCCAGGAAGCGTCAAGCAGGTTGACCTGCGGCATCCTGCGGTCATCGGGCTGGCACTGGTCATCGTCCTGTCCATCGTCGGCGGCGCGTTTTCCATCGGCATGAGCCTGGGCGGACGCAACCATGGATCGCACCCCCTGGACCAACTTGGTGGCTGGTCGGCCGAATTGCTGCGTCAACAGGCGCAATTGGAAGAAACCCGCAAGACGCTGCAGGAGAAGGTCAACGCCATTGCCATGCGTGTCGGCCAGATGAATGCCAGCGTCATCCGTCTCGATGCGCTGGGTAAACGGCTCACGCAGATGGCGAATCTGGATAACGGCGAGTTCGATTTCGGCAACCCGCCGCCGCAGGGTGGAGCGGAAAACGGCTCCGATGGCCAGCCAGCCCAGATCCCCAGTTTGACCTCCATGATCGATGGCCTGCAGTCGCAGCTGTCGAGCCGCGAGCAGCAGCTCGGCGTGCTTGAAAACCTCATTCTGACGCGTGAGTTGAACAAGCAGGTGTACCCGGCCGGCCGGCCCGTCGGACAGGGTTGGATCTCCTCCTATTTTGGCCAGCGCGCCGACCCCTTTACCGGCTACACGGCGTTTCACCGTGGCCTCGATTTCGCAGCCGCCGAGGGCACACAGGTCACCGCCGTTGGTGCAGGCCTCGTGACCTGGTCCGGCGATAAATCAGGCTTTGGTGAGATGGTCGAGATCAACCATGGCAACGGCTTGTCGACCCGCTACGGCCACAATGAGAAGCTGCTGGTGAAGGCCGGCGACATGGTTCGCAAGGGCGAACCCATTGCGCTCATGGGCTCGACCGGGCGTTCGACCGGAACTCACCTGCATTTTGAAGTGTTGAAGAACGGCGCTCAGGTCGATCCGCTGCGTTTCATCGGCGAAGTCCGCTAGGCATCGCACCCGGCCTTTCGAAAAAACGGCTGTTCAGCCGGCGCAACGTTGAATTGGCCCATTCCGGCCGCATACACACCTGCAGAAGGCCGAAACGATTTCCCGCCCTCCTAAGTCTATCCGTACAATACCCGTTTTTCGGAAAAAGGTCCCGTCAGCCCCGTGAGGAAGTTCTTAGCATCCATCTTTGGCAGCCGTAATCAACGCCTGGTCAAAGAACTCAGCCGCAAGGTTGCTGCGATCAACGATCTGGAACCCGCCATCGCCGCGCTGCGCGACGAGGACTTCGGACCCAAGACCCAGGAACTCAAAGACAAGTTCGCGGCCGGCACCGTCCTGGATGACCTGATTCCCGAAGCGTTCGCGCTGGCGCGTGAAGCGGCCAAGCGCACCTTGGGGATGCGCCATTTCGATGTCCAAATGGTCGGCGGTCTGGCGCTGCACTCGGGCCGCATCGCGGAAATGCGCACGGGTGAGGGCAAGACGCTGGTCGCAACCCTGCCGGCTTATTTGAACGCGCTCACCGGCGAGGGCGTGCACGTCGTCACCGTGAACGAATACCTGGCGCAGCGCGACTCGGATTGGATGGGACCGGTGTTCCGTTTTCTGGGCCTGCAGGTCGGCGTGATCAAGAACGCCCAGTCATCGGAAGAAAAGCGGGCCGCCTATGCCTGTGACATCACCTACGGCACCAACAACGAATTCGGCTTCGACTACCTGCGCGATAACCTCGCCTTTCATCTCGAAGACCGCGTGCAGCGCAAGTTGTCCTTCGCGATCATCGACGAGGTCGATTCGATCCTGATCGACGAGGCGCGCACCCCGCTGATCATCTCCGGTCCGGCGGAGGAAAGCACCGAACTGTACGTGAAGATCAACGCGCTCATTCCCCGCCTGCTGCGGCAGAAGGAAGAAGACGGTCCCGGCGATTATGCGGTCGATGAAAAGACCAAGCAGGCCACGCTGACAGAAGCAGGCCATGAAAAAGTCGAACAATTGATGAGCGAGGCAGGGCTGCTGCGTGATGGCGAGAGCCTGTACGACGCCGCCAACATTCGGCTCATGCATCATCTGAATGCCGCGCTGCGCGCGCACTCACTGTACCGCCGCGACGTCGAATACATCGTGCGCGCTGGCGAGATCATCATCGTCGACGAATTCACCGGCCGCACCATGCAGGGACGGCGTTGGTCCGAAGGCCTGCATCAGGCTGTCGAGGCCAAGGAAAGCGTGCGCGTTCGCGAGGAAAACCAGACCGTCGCGTCCATCACCTTCCAGAACTATTTCCGCTTGTATTCCAAGCTCTCCGGCATGACCGGCACGGCCGATACCGAGGCCTTCGAGTTCCAGCAGATCTACGGATTGGAAGTCGTGGTCATCCCCACGCACAAACCGATGATCCGCAAGGACAAGTCAGATCTGGTGTTCCTGTCGGAAAAGGACAAGTTTCAGGCCATCCTCGAAGACATCCAGGATTGCACCCAGCGCGGCCAGCCGGTGTTGGTCGGCACCACCTCCATTGAAACTTCCGAGCGGCTGGCCAAACTGCTGGCCGATGCCAAGATTCGCCATGAGGTGTTGAACGCCAAGCAGCACGAGCGCGAGGCGCATATTGTCGCTGAAGCGGGCCGCCCCGGCTCGGTGACCATCGCCACCAACATGGCCGGCCGCGGCACCGACATCGTGCTGGGCGGCAATCCAGAGTCGGAAATCGACCGCATCGAAAGCCCGACGCCCGAGCAGCTGCAGGCCATTCATGACGAATGGCAGAAGCGCCACGAAGCCGTACTCGAATCCGGTGGACTGCACATCATCGGCACCGAACGCCACGAGTCCCGGCGCATTGACAACCAATTGCGTGGCCGGTCCGGTCGGCAGGGCGATGCCGGTTCCAGCCGCTTCTATCTGTCGCTCGATGACAACCTGATGCGGATCTTCGGTGATCCGACCCGTATGAAATCGCTGATGGCGCGCGTCGGCATGAAGCCGGGCGAGGCCATCGAGAGCGGCATGCTCACGCGCCAGATCGAGCGCGCGCAGCGCCGCGTCGAGCAACACAATTTCGATGCACGCAAACAGCTGCTCGAGTACGACGACGTCGCCAACGATCAGCGCCGCGTCATTTATCAGCAGCGCACCGATCTGATGGCGGCACAGGATGTGGCGGAAGCCATTGTCGGCATTCGCGAGGAAGTGGTGGCACTGCTCGTGGATCAATACATTCCGGGCGGTGCGCCCGAGGATCAATGGGATGTGGCCGGCCTCGCCGGCGCCATCGAGCGCGATTTTGGGCCGGTGTTGCCGGTGGCCGAGTGGGTGAAGGCCGAGGAGGCCGGTGACGGCTCCGGGCTGAAAGCCAAGATACTGTCGGCGTTGAATGCCGCCTACGAGGACAAGTGCACCAGCGTCGGCCCGCCGGTGATGCGCTACATCGAAAAAGAGATCACGCTGCGCACGCTGGATCAGCATTGGCGCGAGCACCTCGGCGCCATGGACTACCTTCGCCAGGGCATCACGCTGCGCAGCTACGCTCAAAAGGACCCGAAGCAGGAATATAAGCGGGAGGCCTTCGCGCTGTTCTCGGCCATGCTCGACCGCATCAAGTACGACTCCATCACCACAGTGTCGAAGATTCAGGTGCGCAGCCAGGAAGAGATCGAACGCGAAGAGCATGAGCGGCAGCAGCGGCTGGCGCGTGCCATGCAGGCTCAGCACGCCGAGGCGGTTTCCGTGATCGCGCCGGGCGAGCCGGGGGAATCCGGGGAGTTCGGTCAGAACGTGGGTTCAGCTGCGTCCGCCGAGGGTCCGGTCGCAGCGCCTTTCGTGCGGGCCGTGCCCAAGGTGGGTCGCAACGATCCCTGTCCGTGTGGTTCGGGCAAGAAATATAAGCACTGCCACGGTGCTCTCCAGCAGGCCAGCGGCTGACGCGAGCGTTGAGCGGCGATTTTCTGCATGTCGTGGCTGGGGCGATCGTAGACCCCGCCGATCGTATCCTGATTGCACTGCGTCCGAACGGCAAGCATCTCGGCGGCGGCTGGGAATTTCCCGGCGGCAAACTCGATCCTGACGAAGGCCGACAGCAGGGTCTGGCGCGTGAACTGCGCGAAGAAATCGGTATTGAAGTCTTGAGATCCCGGCCGTTGATCCGATTGAAGCACCACTATGCCGATCGCGCCGTGCTGCTTGATCTATGGTGTGTCGAGGAATACATCGGCGAGCCGCGCGGTTTGGATGGTCAGCAGATCCGCTGGTGTACGCGCGAGGACTTGCTGTCGGTAGATTTGCTGGCGGCGGATCGGCCCGCGGTCACAGCGTTGCGTCTGCCCAGTGTGATCGATTCGCCGGCGGGATCGAAATATGAGTTGATTCGTTTCGAGGAGAATGAATCCGGGCTGTTGCGCGTGCCGGCGAATCCGCTGGCACGGATGCGAGGCGTAATTTGCGGGTCTGCGGTGCAAGCCAATGCCGCCGCTCAGGCTGGGGCGAGTTTCATCGTCTTGAACGTGGTGCTGCCGGCGCAGGAGTTGGCGCAGTTGTGCGACCAGGTGAACCTGCCGGTCTACGCGGCGGGGGTTGATCTCAACACTGCCTGGCGCTGCGGCGCCACGGGGATCGTTCGATGCGCTGCGTTACCCTGAATCGTCTTCGCCATCGCCGACGCAAAATTCGGATTGAGCGGATTGATATCCAACGTGCGCGACTGCGGCAAGATCACCAGATCCATGTCTTCCATCGGGATTGCGCCGAGCAATACCTCGTTACCCATGACCAGCGCACCGACGAAGCAGGCGCGATTTTTAAAATGAACTTCCACCGGACCGACGTACGGAACCAAGCGGCGCGAGCCAACAGCCAGGGTGACTTCTTTGTGATCCAGCGTTAGGAGCTGCAATTGAATGCTCAAATGTTCGGGCAAGGATAAATACACCGCGCCTGAATCTGCCAATGCATCGGTCGTTACTACCTGCAGCAGCGGAAGCCGCGGATTGCTGAGAATTACCTGACCTCTGACGATACCCATGGACATTCCGCGAAAAATACACCTCGCAGAGCATTGTATCCAGTCGTGTGTTTGGCATCGTCAGGATTCGCGATACGTTCATGCATTAATAGCCAGCTAATGCACCTCATCGGCACCAGCAGTACCTACATCCGGCCAGATCAACTTGCCGGTATTCGCTGCTTGCGGCAACCGGTCGTCAAACGTGTTTGTCAAAAAATCGCTTGATCGTCGCATAAGCGTGCCGGCCATCTTTGGTTCGCGTCAGGCCATGCTTGCCGCCAGGGTAAGCCATGATGTCGAAGGGCTTACCCAGATCCTGAAGTTTGCGAAACAACCGGGTGCTGTGCGTGAACAGCACATTGTCATCCGACATTCCATGCATCACCAGCAGCTCGCCGCGCAGTCCCTCCACGTGCGTCAGCACCGAACTGGCTGCATACCCGGCTGCATTGTCCTGCGGCCTGCCCAGGTAGCGCTCGGTGTAATGCGTGTCGTACAGCGTCCAGTCCGTGACCGGCGCGCCGGCCACGCCTGCCCGAAAAATCTCCGGTGCCGTGAGCAGTAACATCAAGGTCAGATAGCCGCCATAGCTCCATCCCCATACGCCAATGCGCTGCGGATCCACCTGCGGCTGATGCGCCAGCCAGCGCGCGCCGACCACCTGATCCTGCACCTCGACCTCGCCCAATCGTCGATGAATCGGCGCCTGAAAGCGATCGCCGCGGAACGCGCTGCCGCGATTGTCGAGTTGCAGGACGAAGTAGCCTGCGCGCGTCATGATTTGCGTGAAGGTACCGCCGGTCCAGTTCTTGACGACGCGCTGCACGCCGGGTCCACCGTACACATCGAGCAGGGCGGGATAGCGCCTCCCTGGCTCCAGGCCGTGCGGTTTGAACAGCCGGTATTGCAGGCGGGCGCCGTCCACTGCCAGCAATTCGCCGTAGTCGGGCACGGACTCCTCGCCGAGGAAGGCGGCATAGGGGTGAGAGTCGTCGAGCCGGTTCTCGCTCAGACAGGCGATCACGCTGCCGTCGATCCCGCGGACGGTCACTTGCGGCGGCTGCGCAGGACCTGCAAATTGATCGACATAGAAGTCGGCCGTGGCCGGCATGCTGATTGCGTGCACACCCTCTTGCGTGGAAACGCGCCGCGGATTGCCCGGATCCTGCGTATCCAGTGAAGTAACGTACAGATGCCGTTGCGTGGGGTCACCGACGGCGGCCGTGAAATACACCAGTCGGCGCTGTTCATCCACGCACTTGATGGCGCGCGCCCGGAAATCATCGACGACCCATTCGCCTTGGGTGAGACGGCGCAGCAGTCGACCCTTGATCGAATACAGGTATAGATGCCGAAAGCCATCACGGCTGGATGCCCAAATGAATTCACGCACCCCGCGCAGAAAGTACAGTTCATCGTGCAAATCGACCCAGGTGTCACTGGATTCGCGGATGACTACGCGTCCTTTGCCATCGGTGATGTCGATGAACAGCAGATCCAAGCGGCACTGATCGCGACTTTGACGCTGGACGGACAATGTCGAACCGTCCGGTAGCCAGGCGACTCGCGCGACATAGATGTCGGGATCAGGTCCCAGGTCCATCCAGCGAATGTCGGCGGATTGCACATTGACCACGCCCAGCCGCAAGGTCGCGTTGGACTCGCCCGCCGCCGGATAGCGCTGCTGAACAGCGACGGTGTCCTGCGCGCCGATCTCCAGTCGCTCATGCAAGGCGACCGGTGATTCGTCGACGCGGAGAAAGGCGATATGGGCGTTGTCCGGCGACCACCAAAGCCCGCTGTGACGATCCATTTCTTCCTGTGCGATGAACTCCGCCATCCCGTTGCTGATGCTGCCCCCGCCATCGGT
The DNA here is from genome assembly GCA_031394735.1 of Pseudomonadota bacterium. Taxonomy (GTDB): domain Bacteria; phylum Pseudomonadota; class Gammaproteobacteria; order Steroidobacterales; family Steroidobacteraceae; genus TMP-86. Next base: position 22,307 of record JANMXI010000018.1, read on the forward strand.
GGTCAGTTGCTGCTCCTGTGATGACTGCAACTCGAGCGCAAACAGATTCTGACGGCGCACGAAGGCGACATGGGATCCGAGTGGTGAAATCTGCGCGTCGGTCTCCGCTGCGCCACCGTCCGTCAAGCGCACGATTCTGGACGCGGCGGCTGACGTCAGCGGCAGGTAATGCAAATTCCCGCCGCAACCGAATGTCAGCGAATGTCCATCCGGCGCAACGTCGTATTCCAGGATGCCGGACAGGGCCGCGGTCCGTTGCCGTTCGCGCCGTCCCTTCTCCTCGGCGGTCAATTCGACATCCGAGTCAATCGAGTCGCAATCGATCAGCAGGCGGGATTTGCGCTCGCGCAGGTCGTATTCCCACAGATCCAGCCGGTTGCTGGCGCCGGTTTTGCCCCGCAGGAAGGTGATGCGAGAGCCGTCGGGCGTCACCTTGATACCGTGCAAGGTGGGTCCGGCCAATGCGGGGGAGTCGAACAATCGATCGATGGTCAGCGGCATCGGGGCAGGGCGTTGTGATCTTATGATTCGTCGTGCGCGGTGGAGTCGTCGGCGTCGTCCTCGGGCAGCGGGTCGCCGGCAATGGCGTGGTCCTCGTTGAACCAGGCACCCAGGTCGATCAGCCGGCAGCGATCGCTGCAGAAAGGCCGGTATTTCGAGAGTTCACTCCAGTCGACAGCACGCTTGCAGGTGGGGCATTTTACCGTCTTCATCACGCGCAGCAGGTGAGTACAAACGGCGTGTCCACCTCGATGTGTACGGGACGATGAGTGGCATCCGCCCAACGCTGGAACCGGATCGTGCAGCGGTGCTGACTACCGCTGATTTCCGGGAACAGGTCGCTTCGCGGGTTCAGCGTGATGCGCACCAGCTGGCACGGATTCTCGCGGTCGAATTGAATCTGAAACACGCCGTTGACGGCCACTTCTTTTTTCGGCCGGGCGTTTTCACGCGTCAGCCACAACACTTCGGAAATCCCGTCGCAGAGCGGCCGGATGGTGGCAAGCCAGGCGTTGAATTCGGCGGCACGAACTTCCGCTGGCCGGTGCAGCCAGTAGGAGTAGTCGGGCAAATCGAAATCGCAGGTGCCGCCGGGGATGGCGCTGCGATGCTTGATCGCGCTCAAAAACTCCGAATCGCGCAGGGGCGCCATGAGATTGCCGCCGGCGGTGGTCAGGTCATTGCGCAGACGGGTGATGTTGGAGAGCAGTGAGCGCAGTCGTCCGCCATCGACGCCTGGCTTGGTCTGAAACTCCTTGAGCATGTGCGCATGACGCTCCAGTTCCTTGAGGACCTCGCTGCGCGCATCGCCGCGTGTCGTGATGGCTAGAATTTCCAGCAGACTGGCCACCGCCGCCCGTGAACTCCACGGACTGGGTGTTTCGGTGTGATAGCCGGCCTGGATATACAAAAACTCCAGCCGCAGAAAGGTGCGCATCCGCTCGTTCAGCGGTTGCTCGTAGATGGCGGGGACCTGCTCGGCGAGCACCTGCGGGTCTTCTTCGATGTTAAAACTCATCCGGCTATTCTGAGCCACACACGCGGCCAGCGTAAACCTCCCGCGAGCAAAATCAGCGCGCTCGGTGCGCCAATTGCAAGTAGCGCCCGTGCAGTTTTTCCACGGCCTGACGCAGTTGCGCGACAGACCCGCGGTTTTCCAGGACATCGTCGGCAACGTTCAAGCGTTGCGCACGGCTCGCCTGGGCCGCCACGATCGCGCGCGCCTGGGTTTCATCGACGTGATCGCGCGACAGGACCCGCTGCACCTGCGCGGATTCATCGGTGTCGACCACCAGGATTCGATCGACGCGGTCGGTGGGGCCGCCTTCGACCAGCAGGGGAATCGCCATGACGACATACGGGCCGATTGCCGCATCGGCCAGCTCGTCCATGCGAGCGCGAATGAGCGGATGCAGGATCGCCTCGAGGTCACGCCGCGCCTCGGGGTCTTGAAAGATCACGGCGCGCAAGGCACCGCGGTTCAGTGCGCCTGCGGTGTCCAGCACGTGTTCCCCGAAGCGCGTCACGACCGCCCGAAGTCCCGGCGTCCCGGGCGCGACCACCTCACGTGCGACCTCATCGGCGTCGATGACGGGGATGCCCAGTTGGATGAAGCATTCCGACACCGTGCTTTTGCCGCTGGCGATTCCCCCCGTCAGTCCGATGCGCAGCACTCGCCGTGCGGGTTGTGTCATGAGTCAGCGAGCCAGCCCCGATACGCGCAGATAACCGGAGATCAATGAATCGCCGTACATCATGGCCAGCCAGCCGGCGGCGGCGAGATAGGGTCCGAAGGGCATGGGCTGGCTGCGGTCGCGGCCTTTGATCAGGATCATGGCAATGCCGATGATGGCGCCGGTTGCCGCGGACAGCAGGATGATGAGGGGCAGCACCTTCCAACCCAGCCAGGCGCCCAGCGCCGCATACAACTTGAAGTCGCCGTAGCCCATGCCTTCCTTGCCGGTGACCAGACGAAACAGGTGAAAGACCAACCACAGGCTCAGATAGCCGGCAACCGCGCCGATGATGGCGCTGGCCGGCGCGACGGGCAGCGACGCACTCGACGCGCCCAGCATCACCGAGGCCAGCAGGCCACCCCACATCAAGGGTAGGGTGAGGTTGTCGGGGAGGAGCTGGTGGTCGATATCGATGCATGTCAGGGCGATGAGAAACCAGGTCACCAACAACGCGCACACCGCCGGCCATGCGACGCCAAAATGGCACGCCACCCACGAGGACAACACGGCCGTCAGCAATTCGATGATCGGATAACGCGGCGAGATCTTTGCTTTGCACGCTGCACAGCGCCCGCGCAGGATAAGCCAGCTCACAATGGGGATGTTCTGCCAGGCGCTGATCGGCGCTGCGCAGGCTGGGCACGCCGACCTCGGCACCATCAGATTGAACGTCGCGGGTTCTGCAACAGGCGCTGGCGCGTCGCCGCCATCGAGGGCCGCCGCCTGCGCGCGCCACTCGCGCTCAAGCATGACCGGAATGCGATAGATGACGACGTTCAGGAAGCTGCCGATCAGCAGACTGAGGAGAAAAACGCTTCCTGAGAACAACGCCAGGTTGCCCGAATACAATGCCGCGAAGTCGTTGAGCATCGACGTAACGCTATGCGATCGGCACCTGCAACTTTAAATGGCCGCGCCGAGTTTGAAGATGGGCAGGTACATGGCGATGACCATGCCGCCGACCAACACACCCAGGATCGCCATGATCATCGGTTCGAGCAGGCTCGACATGCTGTCGACAGCATTGTCGACTTCGGATTCGTAGAATTCCGCGACCTTGCTCGACATCGTGTCGAGCGAACCCGACTCCTCACCCACCGCAATCATCTGCACCACCATGTTAGGAAACAGGCCGGTGTTTTCCATGGCCCGCTGCAGGCGCTGGCCGGTGGCGACCTCATCCTTCATGCGCAGTGTGGCTTCTTCATAAACGATGTTGCCGGTGGCGCCGGCGACCGATTCCATTGCCTCGACCAGCGGCACGCCGGCGGCGAACATGGTGGCCAGTGTCCGCGCAAAACGCGCGATCGCTGCCTTGACCAGTATGGGCCCGATGACCGGGAACTTCAGCATGATGCGATCCAGCGCCCGGCGCATGTTCTTGGACCGCTTCTTGAAATACAAGAACGCGTAGACGGCGCCCGCAACTAGGGCCCCCAAGAACACGCCGTTGTGCTGCAGCCAGCGCGACATGTTGATGACCATCTGCGTGAACGCCGGCAGGTCTGCGCCAAATCCTTTGAACAGCGATTCGAACTGCGGAATGACGAAGATCAGCAGGATGATGGTGACGATGACAGCGACGAACAAAACGGCGGTGGGGTAGAACAACGCCTTCTTGATCTTCTTCTTCAGCGCCTCGGTCTTTTCCTTATAGGTGGCGATCTTTTCCAGCAGGGTTTCGAGCGCACCGGCCTGTTCACCCGCCTCGACCAGATTCACGAACAGATCGTCGAAGTACAAAGGGTGCTTGGCGAGCGACTCATGCAAGGTCGAGCCGCCCTCGACGCTGGCCTTGATGTCCAGAACCAATTTCTGCATGGCCGGCTTTTCATTGCCGTTGCCGATGATTTCGAAGGACTGCACCAGCGGAATGCCCGCGGCCAGCATGGTGGCCAGCTGCCGCGAGAACACCGCAACGTCCTGCGCGTTGACTTTGCCGCCGGCCTTGAAGGTGTTGCTTTGGACCTTGACGCGCGTCGGCGCCACGCCCTGGCGGCGCAGGTCCGCCCGCAGTGCGCTTTCGTTCGCGGCGAGAGACTTTCCCGTCACTTTCTTGCCGCGACGGTCGGTGCCTTGCCAAACGAATTGGGTGTCTTTCTTGCTTGAGGTTGCCGAAACAGCCATAGGTTACGATCCTTGAACTCTTGCCTAATCGATGGTGACGCTGTTGACTTCTTCCAGACTGGTCAGGCCGTCCTTGACCTTCTGCAAGCCGGCGCGCCGCAAATTCCAGATGCCATCCTTGGTCGCCTGATCATTGATATCGATGGCGCCGCCGCCTGCCATGATGATGCGGCCGATGGTCTCGGTGACCGGCATGACCTGGTAAATGCCCAAGCGGCCCTTGTAGCCGTCGGTGCACTGACCGCAGCCCGCGGCGCGGTAAATACGAATGCCGGCGTCGATATCGGCCTGTTCGAACCCTTCTTTCTGCAGTGCCTCGGCGGGAATGTCGATCGGCGTTTTGCAGTTCGAGCACAGCTTACGCGCCAGACGTTGCGCGATGATCAAGCTTACCGAGGTGGCGATGGCATAGGGCTTCACGCCCATGTCCACCAGACGCGTGAGCGTTTGCGGCGCATCGTTGGTGTGCAATGTCGAGAGAACCAAGTGTCCGGTTTGCGCAGCCTTGATGGCGATTTCCGCCGTTTCCAAGTCGCGGATTTCGCCGACCATGATGACGTCAGGATCTTGCCGCAGGAAGGCGCGCAGCGCGGCGGCAAAGGTCAGACCCACTTTGGGATTGACGTTAACCTGATTGATGCCGGGCAGGTTGATTTCGGCCGGATCCTCGGCCGTGGAAATGTTGCAGTCCTCGGTGTTGAGGATGGCCAACCCGGTATACAGCGACACGGTCTTACCGCTGCCGGTGGGGCCGGTCACGAGGATCATGCCTTGCGGCCGCCCCAGATTCTTCAAATACAGTTCGCGCTGGAAGGGCTCATATCCCAGCGCATCGATGCCCAGCATGGCACTGGAGGGATCGAGAATACGCGTGACGATCTTCTCGCCGAACAGCGTCGGGCAGGTGCTGACGCGAAAATCGATGGCGCGGTTCTTCGACAGACGCATCTTGATGCGTCCGTCCTGCGGCACGCGGCGCTCGGCGATGTCCAGCCGCGCCATGACCTTCAGACGGGCGATGATCTTCACCGCCAATTGCACCGGTGGCAGCGCCACTTCCTTCAGCACGCCGTCCAGTCGCGTGCGGATGCGGAAATACTTTTCGTAAGGTTCGAAGTGAATGTCCGATGCGCCACGCTTGATGGCATCGAGCAGGATCTTGTTGACGAAGCGCACGATGGGCGCGTCTTCGACGTCATCGCGTCCGAGCGCATCGTTGTCGACTTCATCTTCGCCACCGGTGACCTCGAGATTTTCGAGGTCGAAATCATCGTCGACGAGATTCGGCATCGCGACGTCGACTTGCTCGATGGCTTTGCCGACGGCACTTTGCAGCTTGTCGTCTTCGACAACCACGAACTCGATCGCCATCGAGGTCTGAAATCGGATCTCATCCAGCGCATGTAGATTGGTTGGATCGGCGACGGCGAGGAACAGTCGTTTGCCGCGCTTCATCAGCGGCAGCACCCGATGCTTTTGCAGAAGTTTGTCGCTGACGACACGAACCGCGTCCATGTCGACGGCCACGGCGTCCAAGTCCAGCAACGGCACGCCAAATTCGTTGGAGGCGGAGATGGCGATGTCGCGGGCACTGGCCATGCTGTTGGTGACCAGGAAGGTCACCAGGCTCAAGCGCTTTTCCTTCGCCCGGGCAATCGCATCCTGCATGGTCGGCTCGTCGATCAGGCCATCCTGAACGAGCCTTTGCGCCAGTCCCCCCAGCGCAACCCGGCCAGAGCCGGAAACCGTCGCTAATGCGTTATCATTCATGGACTTAAAATGGCTCCGGTAGAACCGTGCGGTGTAGTTTACTATCTTGCGGGCCGTCGACAATGCTCAAATATGTAAGGCCATAGTCGCACAATTTCTGCCCGCCACTACGTGATTGTATTCTCACTTGGCGGCATCGCCGGGGCGCCGCGAAGCCGTTTTGCGAGGCTCTTCGAAAGCCGCGTTGCCATTGGGGCCGGCTTGAAAGTAAAAGGCCCCTCTGGTGGGAGGGGCCTTGATCTCTTTGATTCCTGCGATCGGACGTTGCGTTAGGCGCGGCATTCCGAGGGAGCATATTTGGCCGGCAGGGTGCCAACCGCATTCGCGGCTCCCGTCATGATGGTCGTCGTCGGTGAGGACGTTGAACCCGTCACGCGGCATTTCCAGGAAATGCTTCTATCGGCGCTCAGATACGGAACCAACGTCAGCGTATTGCCGGTGATCGCATTATTGGCGCGCTGCGGGCTCGTGCTGCTGTAGGTGACCTGGATGACACCGTTCGTTACCAACAAGTCCGATACGTAATTGCCCTTCGTGTCAGTGGAGTTCGGCGACATGCCGGCAGCCGTGCGATTCAGAGGGGCGGCGCCCGTGTTGGCGAACGTCTCCGAGACAGCCGCTTTGGCTTGTGCCGCCAGGGTTAGGCCTTCGGCGACCTGGGCGCGGATCGTGTAGTCCTGGTAAGCGGGTATCGCAATGGCCGCCAAGATGCCGATAATCGCAACCACGATCATCAATTCGATGAGGGTGAAACCCTTTTGAACTTGCTTCAGCATAATCACTCCTGGAACGTTCATTGCGGCCTAAGGTGAGAAGCTGTCCAAGTTCGTTGGGCTTCCCGGACAAGCAGACAATGAGCGTTCATCGGTCCGCATCGATCTGGCTCCGAAGAACCGGCACCAGGAAAAATTCGTGTTGGGCTTAGAAAATGGCCCCTCTTAAGGAGGGGCCATCTATTGCCTGCATCAGACTAGTCTTAAGCGCGGCATTCCGAAGGAGCATATTTGGCCGGCAGGGTGCCAACCGCATTCGTCGCTCCGGTCATGATGGTCGTCGTCGGCGCGGACGTCGAACCCGTCACGCGGCATTTCCAGGACACGCTGTTGTCGGGACTCAGATAAGGAACTAACGTCAGCGTGTTGCCGGTGATCGCGGCGTTCGCACGCTGCGGGCTCGTGCTGCTGTAGGTGATCTGGATGACACCGCTCGTCACCAACAAGTCCGATACATAGTTACCCTTCGTATCGGTTGAGTTGGGCGACATGCCCGCCGCCGTGCGATTCAGAGGGGCGGCGCCCGTGTT
>JANMXI010000019.1:0-9754 GCA_031394735.1 Pseudomonadota bacterium
TGATCAAGGCCCCGCTGAACAGTTGTGCCGTTCATGAACAATGTGGATTGGGCGGCATCGCGACGTCGGCCGCTCAGACCAGATTGATCCACGCAGACTTGGTCTGCGTGTAGGAGATCAGGCTTTCCAGGCATTTGTCACGACCCTGCCCGGACTGCTTGTAGCCGCCGAAAGGCTGCGTCATGTCACCGTGATCGAAGCAATTGACCCAGATCACGCCCGCCTCCAGATCGCGCACGGCTTTGTGGGCCGTGCTCAGATTTTGAGTCCACACGGAGGCTGCCAGTCCGTAGATGGAATCATTGGCCACCGCAATGGCCTCTTCGATGCCATCGACCACAATCGCGGCAGCGACGGGCCCAAAGATTTCCTCACGTGCAATGGTCATCTGATTGGTGACATTCGAGAAAAACGTCGGCTGGATGAACGCGCCCGGATTCTCAGGCGTCGTGCCACCGAACTCGAGCTTGGCGCCCTCGGATTTGCCGCGCGCCACATAGCCCATGACGCGGGCTCGGTGACCTGCAGTGACCAGGGGCCCCAGATTCGTCGCGGGATCGAGCGGATCGCCCGGCGTATAAGCGTTTCGGCCGCGCTCGATAAAACGTTCGATAAATTCCTTCGCGATGGGTTTGTCGATGAGCAACCGTGAACCGGCGTTGCACACCTCGCCCATGTTGCCGTAGATCCCGTTGACGGCGTAGGTCACGGCGGTATCCAGGTCGGGAAGGTCACCCAAAAATATCTGCGGGGACTTGCCGCCGCATTCCAGAGCGACTCGCTTCATGTTGGACTGCCCTGCATACACGAGCATCTGTTTGCCGATCTCGGTGGAGCCGGTGAAGGCGATTTTCATGACATCGTTGTGCAGCGCCAATGCTGCACCGGCGTGCTCTCCCAACCCATTGACCACATTCAACGCGCCCGGTGGACCACCAGCTTCAATGAACAGTTTCGCCATCAACAGCGCCGACAGCGGCGACTGCTCAGCGGGCTTCAGCACCACGGTATTGCCGGCCGCGAGCGCGGGCGCAATCTTCCAGGCAGCCATCAGCAAAGGATAGTTCCATGGCACGATGCAGCCCACCACGCCTAACGGTTCGCGCAGGATGTAGTGGAAAGCGTCAGACGCGGTTGCCGTGACGGCGCCGTCGATCTTGTCGATCAGCTCGCCGAAATAAGCGAAGTTCTGCGCGGCGGAGGGGATGTCGATGCTCAGCATGTCGCGGATCGGCTTACCCATGCACAGCGTATCGAGCAGCGCGAGTGCCTCTGCGTTCTTTTCCAGCAGAACTGACAGTCGATTCAGCACTGCCATGCGATCGCGCGGCGCCATGCGGCTCCATTTTCGCGAGGCAAAACAGCGTTTGCCAGCGGCAACGGCCCGGTCGATGTCGGCTGCATCACCGGCACTGACCTCACACAGCAGCGCGGCCGTAGCCGGATTGATCACAGGAAAGCGGCCGCCCCCGACCGAGTCCACGAACTCCCCGTCGATGAAATGACGTGTTTCGTATTTGATCTTGGATGCACGGGCGTGCCAATCGGCAGCTTTAAGGTCCAGAAGGCTCATGGAATTCTCCGAAGGCTAAAGAGGGTCGCGGACGGTTAGTTTAGCGCAGTCGAGGACCCGAGCAGAAAAATGAAGCCGTCACGCTCGCATACTTCGATGCTCGCAGCGTTGGCGGCACCTTTGGCGGCGTCAGGAATGCGCCGCGCAACAAGACCATCCGGTCTGCGCTGAATGGCGGCGTGACCGTTGCCGACACTGACTGTCAACACGCTGTCGGCTGTAGGCAACTGCGCAATATGTCCGGCGAGTTGCCACGTACCGGACGAGGTGACCGCCGGCAATCGCGCCGGTTCCAGCGCCGTCGCGGCGCCGCGCACCCCGTCGAAGCGACCGGGAAACAGCGAGCGCAGATAGCTCATGGCGCGGCGCTTGACCATCGGTCGATCGATCTGCGATTCATCCTGGAATGCGATGTCCTGCCAGAGTACCTCCAGAACACCGATCAGCCCCAGGGCCACCGCGTCGGGATCCAGCTGCGGTTGCCCGGTGAGCGAGATCATCCGTCCGATCAAGTCCCGCGTGAGGGCCGTGAAATTTGCGTCCTTTTGACCGCAAAGATCAAAGTATTCGGCGCGCGAACTCGCCTCGCCCCAGAACGAGTACCACACGGATACCTTGCGCGGACTGGCAATCTGCGGATCGAGGTACAGGTCGACCAGCGACTGCAATGCCGCCACCGGATCGGTCTTGAGCCGCGACACCGGAATCAACAGCTGCTGCTCGAACTCGTCGGCGAGGAACTGAAGTGATGCCACCAGCATCGCGGCCTTGGACGTGAAATAGAACCGGACGATGCCGGGCGACATGCTGGCAATGGCAGTGACCCGCTCCACCGTCGTATTGGAGGGACCGTGCACGTACAGCGCGGAAATGCAGGCGTCGATGAGCCGCTGGCGCTGCAGATCGCGGGAGGTGCGCGGTGGTGTGGCGACCGGCGCAGGCACCGCGGCGCGCTTGGGCGCCTTGTCTCGCGTGGCTTTCTTGCGAACGGCCATGAGCTCAAGTACCCATCGACCGAGATTGCCAAAGGCCCTGGCCTCTGGTCAGATTGGCGACTGTGAATAGCGCCACACTCCCCTCGCCGAACGAGCACGCCAGCTGGCTGCAGCGACATAACCGCTGGCTGATCATCTTTCCGCCGTTCATATTTCTGCTCGTCTTCTTTCTGATCCCGTTCGGATTTGCGCTGATGATCAGCTTTTCGCAGACGGCGATCCATGTGCCGCCATACACCAGCATCGTATCCATAACGCCGGATTCACGCATCGATTTATCGCTGCACCTGGGCAATTATAAATATCTTTTCACCGACGATGTCTACGCAATCGCCTACCTGTACTCGTTGAAAACGGCCTTCTTCTCTACCTTGATCTGCTTGTGCTTGGGGTTCCCGATGGCTTACGCCATCTCCCGCACCGCGAAGAGCACACAGAACCTATTGCTGCTGATCATCATCCTGCCCTTCTGGACCTCCTTTCTGCTGCGCGTCTACGCACTGGAGGGGATCATCCGCGAAAATGGCATCCTCAATTCCACCTTGCTGTGGCTGGGACTGATCCACCAGCCGTTGCAGATCATGCGCACCAGCCTCGCGGTTTACATGGGAATCGTTTACTCCTACCTGCCCTTCATGGTGTTGCCCTTGTTCGCCACCCTGGAGAAACTCGACCACTCGCTGCTCGAGGCGGCATCGGATCTGGGCAGCCGGCCGTGGCGGGCATTCGTCGACGTGACCTTGCCGTTGTCGATGCCCGGCATCATCGCCGGCTCCATGCTGGTGTTCATTCCCGCCGTGGGTGAGTTCGTGATTCCGACACTGCTCGGCGGACCCGACAATCTCATGATCGGCCGCGTGCTGTGGGACGAGTTCTTCAGCAATCGCGACTGGCCGGTGGCCTCATCGGTGGCCATCGTGTTCCTGGTGCTGTTGGTGGGACCGATCGCCCTCTATCAGCATTATCAGGCCAAGGATATGGAGTGAACGCGTGAAAGAAGGCCCGTCCGCGTTTCTGATCACCATCCTGTGCGTCGGTATCGCGATCCTGTACATCCCGATGATCGTTTTGATCGCCTATTCGTTCAATGCTTCGGCGCTCGTCAGCGTCTGGGGCGGGTTCACGACCGCCTGGTACGGAACGCTGCTGCACAATGATCAAATGCTCGATGCTGCGTGGCTGTCGCTGAAGATCGGCGTCGTGGCGTCGACCTGTGCGGTAGTGCTGGGCACGCTGGCCGCCATCGCCCTCGTTCGCTTCAAAGTGTTTCGCGGACGTTTCCTGCTCACCGGCATGGTGAACGCTCCGCTGGTCATGCCGGAGATCATCACCGGCATCACGCAACTGCTGTTGTTCGTTGCCATGCTGAACCTGTTCGGCTGGCCGCACCGGGGCTTCACCACCATCGTGCTGTCGCATGTCGCCTTCTGTACGGCGTATGTGACGATCACCGTGCAATCGCGCCTTGCCAGCGCGGACCGCTCCTACGAGGAAGCAGCCATGGACTTAGGCTCAGGTCCCGTGCGTGCATTCATGGACACCACGCTGCCGCTAATTTTTCCGGCGCTGGCCTCCAGCTGGTTGCTGAGTTTCACGCTGTCGCTCGACGATCTGGTGATCTCCAGCTTCGTCTCCGGGCCCGGCGCGAGCACATTGCCAATGGTGATCTTCTCCAAGGCGAAACTGGGCATTAGCCCGGACGTCAACGCGCTGGCCAGTCTCATCATCGTCATTGTCGGCGCTTGCGTAATCACCGCCGGCATTCTTATGCGACGTGCTGAACGGCAGCGCATGTCGGATGCTCAGATGGCTTCGGATTAGATGCCGGGAGCGCGGGGAGTGCTACACCCAAGTTACGTGCTGAGATCCGTGGGGCCATAGTGCCCGCCCGGTCTCGGGTAACCACGGCCCGCAGCAGTTATCTGCATCCCACAACAATTCCAGGGCCGTGGCGAGCGCCTCGCGGGCGAACTAACTTCCCCCCGCCACACCAGCGGTGGCACCCATCAGCGTTTGCGACTAAAAGAAGAAGCGTGAGCTGACGTTACAGACCGTCCTTGACGTAGCGCAGGTCATGAGCCTTACGCGAGAAGACGCGATGAACGGCCTCTTCGAAAGCGCTCAATGGCAGCGTAGGGAATTTCGGATCGAAGGATGACTGATCCCACTTCGAGCAAAAACTCTCGCAGGATGCGTACCAAGGATGATCCTTGAACCGATCGCGTGCATTGCGATCGCCGCCGAAGTAATGCACGTAGTAATAGCTTTGAAACAGGCCGTGCTGTTGCACGATCCAGGTGACTTCGGGACGCACATAGGGCTTGAGCAGCGCCGCGGCAACGTCGGCGTGATTGTAGGGCGCGAGCACGTCACCCACGTCATGAATCAGCGCAGCGACCACCATGTCATCGTCCGCGCCGTCGTTGAGTGCGCGCGTCGCGGTCTGCAGCGAATGGGTCAGGCGGCTCACCGGATAGCCTTCGAGCGAATGATCCAATTCGCGCACTGCCCCGAGGATCTTCTCCGGCAGATGCCGCGCATACTCGCGTTCGGACTCATCCAGCAGCAGATAGTCCTGTTTCGTGCCGTCCTTCATCTGCAAAAAACTCACCGTGCGGGACATGTCATTTACTCCTGGCGACGCCAAACTCGGTACGGACTTCACGGACCATCGATGTCGATCTGAAACCCATGGCCGCGCACGGTATCACGCCGTGAAAGGGTCCTGCCGCATCGGCGTTGTACTGCGCCATTATCGCGCTGTTTTGATCCGCGTCCAAATGCGCGTTCGAATGCGCTCAGTGGCGGAGGTCACTTCGCGCGTGCGATACAGCCGCGCCTCCATCTCAGGGGTCGGATACAGGCTCGGATCGTTCAAAATCGTCGGATCGATCAGCGGATTGGCGGCCAGATTGTCATTGCCATAGTGGATCTCGTTGGTGATCTCCGCGATCACATCCGGGCGTAGGATAAAGTTCAAAAACTGATAGGCTCCTTCCGGGTGTGGCGCGCCCGCCGGAATAAGTAGCCCCGAAAAGGTCTGGTTGGCGCCCTCCTTCGGGACGGTAAACGCCAGATTCACCGCGATGCCGGCCGCCCGGGCGCGCGACAGCGATTGCGCGTAGTCGCTCGACCAGGACATGGCGATGCACAGTTCCTTGTTGGCGAGCGCGTTCATGAACTCGACCGAGTCGAAGGACCGGATATAGGGCCGCACCGACAGCAGCAACTTCTGCGCCGCCAGATAATCCTCACGCCGCGTGGTATTGGGATCCAGATGCAGATAATTGAGGGCCAGCTGCAGGTTGTCCTCTGCCGAGTCCAAAAAGCTCACGCCGCAATCGGCGAACTTGGCAAGGATGGCCGGATTGAAAATCATGTCGAGACTGCCGACCGGCGCGTTGGGCATGCGCGCCTTGATCATGTCGACGTTGTAGGCGAAACCGTTGATGGAATGCAGATAGGGAATGGCGTAACGGTTGCCGGGGTCGTATTCCTGCAACAGCGTCAGCACATGCGGATTCAGGTTTTTCCAGCCGGGTAATTTTGCGCGGTCGAGAGGGACATACACGCCGGCCTTGATCTCACGGCTGAAATAGTTCGAGGAGGCGGAAATGATGTCGTAGCCGGAGCCGCCGGCCAGAAGCCGCGCCTCCATCGTGTCCTCGGAGTCGTAGATGTCGTAGACCACCTTGATGCCGGTTTCCTGTTCGAACCGGGCGATGGTCTTGGTGCCGATGAAGTCGGCCCAATTGTAGATGAAGAGTTTTTTCTCTTCGGCGCGGGCGCAACCAAGTCCCAAGAGCAGCGCCGCGCCGAGGAGCGGAATCAGGCGCCAGGTCGCCATCCGCCGCCGTGCGTTCAAGGCTTGGGATTCCCCGGCAAGGTTCCCACTTCCACGAGAACCATCTTGTCCGGGTCCAGATATTTGCGAATCGCGGCATTCACCTGTTCAAGTGTCAGAGCGCGAATCGCCTCGGGGTATCGATCCAGCCAGGTCAGGTCCAGTCCGCGCTGCGCGGTGGTCAGCAACGTGCCCGCCAAACCACCGGTGGTGGACAGCCCGACCTGATATGTGCCGACCAGGCTTTGCTTGCGCTCGGCCAATTCCTCAGCCCGAATGCCATCGCTCCACCATTTGCGCAGCTCACGTCGCGTCGAGGCCAGACCCTTGTCCAGCAATTGCGGCGCAAACGAGGCTGAAATGCCGAACGCGCCGTCATTGTAGGTATCGTCGCTGATGCCGGCGCCGATGCCGTAGGTGAGCCCTTCCTTGTCGCGCACGGTCGACATCAATCGCCCCGTGAAACCCGTGCCGAGCACGGCAGTGCCGACCCGAAGCGCAAGCGTATCGGGATCTTGGTAGCGCAACCCGGTGGTCTGCCCGAGCAGGATGGAAACGCTGGGCTTGCCCTCCAGCACGACGGTCTGAGTTTGCGTTGGCGCCGCAGGACGCACCGTTGCTGGACTGGTCAGCGGCGCGAGGCCACCGGTCCAACCGCCGAACGCGCGTTTCACCGCTTGGCGTACGACGGGCTCGCGAACATCGCCGACGAATACGAGGATCAGACTGGCCGGCCCGTAGTGCGTCTCGTGAAACGCTTTCACCTGCGCCAAGGTCGCCGTGCGCGCCGATTGCAGCAGTTGGTCGATGGACAGCGGATGAGTGGGATGCCCGGCTGGAAACAGCGCGCGATTGAAGGCATCGCGCGCGCGGTAGCTGCTGTTATCGATGGAACTGCGGACCGCGCCGATGAGCTGCTGGCGCACTCTTTCCAATTCCTCCGCTTTGAACGACGGCTGACGCAACTGCTCGGCGATCAGTTCGACCACCAGCGGCAAGTCCTTCGCCAGACAGCGCGCACGGATGTCCACGGTTTGAGTGTCGACATTGAAACTGATGGTCGCGCCCACGCTCTCCAGCCGCTGCGCAATGGCAAACTTGTCCTGCTTGAGGGTGCCGCGGTCCAGCATCATGCCGGTCAGGGTCGGGATGGCCGCCGAATCGGCGGCAGCGAAGGCATCGCCGGCAGGAAACGACCCGACGATGGTGACCACGTCTTTGATGGCGGTACGGTAGGCAATCACGTCGATGCCGCCTTCGCGCACGCGTACCACCTTGTCGGCGATGCCGGCCTGCGCGGAGATCGCGCAGCCGAGAAACAGCGCAGCCAGGAAAAAGTGTTTCATGGTTGCGGGCTCGCAGTGGTGGGGACGTACCAGCCGGTCGTACTCTGGTCTATCGTGAAATATTTCTTGGCGACGCGCTGCACATCGGCAGCGGTGACCTGCCCGATCGCCTGCGGAAATCGCGCATACAACGTCCAGTCGCCGACGGACACAAACTCGTTGAGTTCACTGACCACGCCCGCCGTGCCGTCGCGCTTGAATGCTTCCTCGGCGAGCGTCTGTTGCTTCACGCGCTCGATCTCAGCCTGCGTCACGCCGCCGGTCTTGATGCCCTCCAGAGCCGCCCACAGCGCCTTCTCCACGTCTTCGGGTTTGGCATCCGGCGCCAGACTGGCGTACAGCATATGCAACGACAGGTCGTGGGAAACGTTCACGCCCGCCCCGGCATTGAGCGCCAGACCACGATCCACCAGTTCCTTGTACAGGCGCGCATTCTTGCCGTCGCTGAGAATGGCATCGAGCACCGCCAGTGGCGCCTGATCCGCATCGCGGCCGATGGGCACTTTGTGCGCGATCAATACGGTACCCAGTTCGCCGGGTCGCTTCACGGTCACGCGCCGCGCACCGGTTTGCTCTGGCTCTTCGGTGTACAGGGCCGGAATTGGCTGCGGCGAGGACGGATACACGCCGTAATATTTCTTCACCAGTTGCAGCAACGGCACCGGGTCGACATCGCCGGCAGCGATGACGGTGGCATTGTTGGGCCAGTAGAACGCATCGTAGAACTCGCGCAGTTTGGCGATGGGCACGTGCTCGATGTCGCTGCGCCAGCCGATGGTCGAATGATGATACGGCAGCGCCTGGTATGCCGCCGCCGTGACCTCTTCCATCAGCACATTGTCCGGATCGTTCTTGCCGCGTTCGAATTCGTTGCGCACCACCGTCATCTCGGCCTGGCGGTCCGACTCGTGCAGCCACAAGTTGCGCATGCGGTCGGCTTCGACTGCGACGTAGCCGTCGAGCGAGTCCCGACCTACGGTGGCAAAATAATTGGTGCGGTCAAGCGAGGTCGTGGCATTGTAGTTGCCGCCCACCCGCTCCAGATATTGTTTCAGGCTGTTACCAGCGGCGTCGTTGTAGCGGTCGCTGCCCTTGAACATCAGGTGTTCGAGCAGATGGGTTGAGCCAGTGCTGCCGGTGACTTCATTGCGCGAACCCACGCGATAGGTCACATCGAAGGTGACGACGGGAGCGGATGGATCTTTAGCGATCAGCACGGTGAGGCCGTTGCTGTCCAATCGGTATTCGTCGATGCCGCCGGCCGACTGAACGTACGTGAACCCCGCGACGACCGCTTTTGCCGATGTGGCAGCTCCGCTCGACCCGGGCAACAAGGCGACGAGCAGGCCCGCCGCGACGACTATTGATTTCATGCCCTAGATGGTACCTGGATTGGCGTCCTCGCTCACCATGGTCAAGACATCGTAGGTCGCCACGGGTTCACCCAGTTGATTGGTGATTTCAGTGTCCCAGGCCACTTCGCCGTACCCCTTGTCCGCCCGCAGGGTCTTCTGCTTGCAGGTCAGCCGCACCTGGATGCTGTCACCGGCCTTGACCGGTTTGATGAATCGCAGCGCGTCGATCCCGTAATTGGCCAGCACCGGGCCGTAATCCGGATCCACGAACAAGCCGGCGGCGGCTGAAATCAGAAAGTAGCCGTGCGCGACGCGGGCGCCGAAGAAGGGATTGCGCGCCGCCAATTCCTCGTTCATGTGCGCATAAAACGTATCGCCGGTCAGGGCGGCAAATCGCTCGATATCCTCGATCGTCACCTGACGCGAGCCGGAGGTGAAGGTGTCGCCGATACTCAGATCGTGAAACGGCTTGCGGAAGGGATGTCGGCCCGGATTCACCTGCGACGCACCCTTGATCCATCGACCGGTGATGCGCGCCAGCGTCTGCGGTGATCCCTGCAACGCCGTGCGCTGCATGTAGTGCATGACGCCACGCGATCCGCCGAGTTCCTCGCCACCGCCGGCGCGACCCGGGCCGCCGT
>JANMXI010000020.1:0-1886 GCA_031394735.1 Pseudomonadota bacterium
GGTCTGCGCGCGCTCCAGCCCGGGGAAGCGGATGCGTTCTTCTTTGGCTCAGATGCGATGGTGAACAGCCAGGAGGAGCTGATCCTCGACACCGCGAGGGCGAAGAGGCTACCGACGATGCTCCCGTACACAGGGAGCGTCGCCAAGGGGGCGCTTGCCAGCTATGGTGAGAGCTACTCCGCACTCGGCCAACGCTCGGCCAAGCACGTCCAGCGCGTTCTCCTCGGCGCCAACCCCGGAGACCTGCCGGTCGAGCAGCTCGACCGGCTCTACTTCGTCATCAATCTCAACACCGCCAAGGCCCTTGGCCTCACGATCCCGCAATCTGTGCTAACCCGGGCGGATGAGATCATCGAGTGAGCGAGTGTGCCGTCAGATCCGAGAGTTGCACCGTGCATTCTCCAGCAGAATGAGCAGACCAGGCTGCCCGCATTCGGTTGTTGTGACGTTCAAGGGTGGAAGCGCGAAGCACGCACGTCGGTAAGCGGTAAGCCGGCGGCGTCATATTCACCCAAGCTTCGCGCCTGCACAATGACCTCACGTTCAACAGTACGGAGAGGGAAATGGGCAAGCGGGTGGCAGTGGTTGTGGATGGTCAGGCGGTAGCGGCATGGCGGAGTCGGCTGACGCGGTATGGGGCGGGTACGCAGAGCGTGGCGGCGTTCTGTCGTGGTGAAGCGGTGTCGACGTGGTCGTTCTACAAGTGGCGGACGCGCCTGCGTGGGCTCGATGCGCGTGGTGTGCCGGCAAGGCAGGCCGTACCGGCGCCCGCGCCCTTCATCGATCTTGGCGCGGTCGCCGGCCCGGTGACCGGTACGCCGGGCACCGGTGGCGCCGCCGCTGCTGCACCGGGCCACATCGCGGTGCGCCTTGACTTGGGCGGCGGCGTGGTGCTGACGATCGTGCGGCACTGATGTTCTTTCCGGAAGGGCAAGTGCGGGTGTTCCTGTACGGTGCGCCAGTGAGCATGCGGCTGTCGTTCGACGGGCTGTTCGCGTTGGCGCGCCACACCATGCTGCGCGATCCACTGTCGGGCCATTTGTTTGCGTTCATCAATCGCCGGGCGACGCAGATCAAGGTCCTGTACTTCGATCGCACGGGCCTGTGCGTGTGGGCGAAGCGCCTCGAACAGGGGCGGCTGCTCAGTGACTGGAACGGCGTCATGACGCGTGAAATGGACTGGACCGGGTTGAAGCTCTTGCTTGAAGGAATCGAGCCGAAACGGGTGCGCAAGCGCTATCGAAATAATGCTGATTCTCATAGGGGAAACACCGCTGATGAGGCCGCGTACGCGGTATAATTCGGACATGCAATTCGAGACCACTTCCGACATCAATTCCGCAGGAACGATGACGGCATTGGAACCTGCGGAACTAGTCGAGTTGGTGGGTAAACAGAGCCGCGAAATCGTGCATCTGCGGCGGCAGGTGGCGTGGTTCCAGCGGCAGATCTTTGGTCAGAAGAGCGAGCAGCGGCTGCCGCAACCCGATGGCGTGCAGGGCACGCTGGGCGAAGCCTTTGCCGCGGTTCCCGACGACGGCCCGCCGAACAAGAAGACGCCGGTGGCCGGTCACGAACGCGTGTCCAGGCCGCGCCAACCGACCGCCGACGAATCGGCGCTGTTCTTCGACGACCAGAAGGTGCCGGTCGAAGTCATCACCGTGCCCAATCCGGAAATCGCTGGCCTGACTGCGAACGAGTATGAGGTGATCGGCGAGAAAGTCAGTCATCGCCTGGCGCAGCGCCCGGGCAGCTACGTCATCCTCAAATATGTGCGGACGGTGGTCAAGCGGCGCGACACGCAAGTCCTGTCGTGTCCGGCGGCACCGGTTGGGGTGATCGACGGCAGCCGCGCCGATGTCAGTTTCATCGCCGGCATGATGGTC